>CAYZQH010000084.1:0-12075 GCA_964480055.1 uncultured Cellvibrionaceae bacterium | reverse complement strand
ACTGGGTGAGAAACACCGGGCCACGCGGTGGACTCTTCGGCAATCATCATAGCGTTGGGATAGCGCTCGTAAACTTTCTGATTAACACGCTTAATTAAATCAATGGCTTCTAAGTTTTCTCTACCGCCATAACAATTTGGCACCCATTGGCCGTCTTCGCGGCTGTAATCCAAATACAGCATTGACGCCACGGCATCGACTCTTAATCCATCCACATGAAATTGGTCAAACCAAAAAAGGGCGTTTGAGTACAAGAAGTTTGCCACCTCGCAGCGGCCATAATTGTATATATAGGTATTCCAATCCGGGTGAAACCCCTGGCGCGGGTCTGCATGTTCATACAACGGTGAGCCATCAAAATTAGCAAGACCGTGTCCATCTGAAGGAAAATGCCCAGGCACCCAATCTATAAGCACGCCAATGCCCGCTTGGTGGCATGTATCTACAAAGTGCTTAAAGTCTTTTACACCACCAAAACGTGAGGTGGGTGCGTACAAGCCAATAGGTTGATACCCCCAAGACCCATCAAAGGGAAACTCACTAACCGGCATAAGCTGTATGTGCGTAAACCCCATATCTTTAACGTAGGGGATCAATTGATCTGCCAGCTCGATGTAAGACAGGAATTGGTTCCCATCTTTGCGCCGCCAAGACCCTAAATGCACTTCATAAATACTTAACGGGTGAGAAATGCCATTGCGATTTTGGCGTTCATTCAACCATTGTTCGTCTTGCCAATGATATTCAAAATCCACCACTTTAGAGGCCGTTCCGGGCGACTGCTCCGCGGCAAACCCCATAGGGTCAGATTTATGCGCAAGCACCTCGCCAGAGGCTGCTTTAATTTCATATTTATAGAGAGTATCCGCCTCAATACCGGGAATGAATAACTCCCAGACTCCGCCGGGGATATGCTTACGCATGGGGTGATGGCGGCCATCCCAAAAATTGAAAACACCCACAACCGACACACGTTTGGCGTTAGGCGCCCAAACCACAAACCGCGTGCCCTGCACGCCCTCTTGCTCCCAGCGATGAGCGCCCATCCACTCATATAACCGCTCGTGTGTACCTTCACCCAATAAATAGAGATCGTCAGCCGAAACGGTAGATGCAAATCGGTATGGGTCTTCTTTGACTTCCACCCAATCGCCATACGTCACTCGGAATTTGTACGAGAATCGCTCGGCGGAATTAACCACCCCTGCAAACACACCATCACAAACGTGCGTCAGCAGTGAATATTGCTTTGTTTCACAAGGAGAAATTGCTTCTATAGCCGTCGCTCCAGGGAAAAAACAGCGAATGACAAATTCATTGGCGTTCCATTGGTGCAAGCCCAGCACACCAAATACGTCTTCACAGTCGGCACTAACTAATGCATGTACTTGGTCTTTAGTGATCAGTACCTGTTGAGTATCCACAGACAAATTTTATCCCCGAGTTGTATATGTTTTTTCGGTTTTACCTTTAATATTTATACGTAAGCTTTTAAAGGCCCTTCGTAACGCAAAACCGGCCTTTTTTAGTAGCTCCAAACTATCACGCCCAAAGACGTGAAGGTAACTCTGTTTGCTATTCGCAGTAATCTCCCTTTTGGATGAGTACGAGCTAAGCGCGCTCCATAGCAATGGCCTTCAGCAAAGTTTGCACGCGCTCTTCTGAAAACGTCATCTCTAGAGGCACCGCCAACTTTCTTTGCCAGTTGGGGTATTGATAGCTGGTACCAGGCACGTTGACCGGCTCATCTAACAGCTCTAAATCTTCTAACTGGACCACAAATAATTGTGACGAACACTGGCTTACACCATGTAAAATGGCCGCAGCCAACTGTTGTGTTAAAGGTGCGCGCACCAGTTGCGGGAAATCTTCTCTGGCCACCAAATCTAGCTCTGCCAACCACTCTAACAACTGGGTTTTTTCTCGATCACGTTGAACCAGAACTTCTGCACAATCTACGCAATCTTCCAGTAAATTTAGCTGTTCACGTAATTCTATATCGGCACCCTTCCACCAGCTAGCCAAAGTGGGAACATCATGATTAGTGAGCATTGCCAAGGCGTGTGATTCGTATTCGTTAGGCGGCTTAAAATGCCCGCTCTGGGATTTTTCAAAATAAAATAGTTTATTTGTAAAGATATTCCCAGCGTAAAGCGCTTGGCGAAACTCATCCGGGACAACCCCCATATCTTCGCCAATGACCATGCACCGGTGCCGCACGCTTTCTAGCTTGAGTAACCCCATCATTTCAAAAAACGGGTAGTACACGTAAGCACCATAATCTGCAGTATGCCCAGGCGGACACCACCAAAGCCGCATTAATGCCATAGCATGATCAATACGCAGCGCGCCACAATGGCTCATGTTGGCGCGGAGTAAATTGATAAAATGTTCAAAGTTGGATTTGCGTAACGTGGCCGGGTCCATTGGTGGTAAGCCCCAGTTTTGCCCCTGCTCTGCCAGTGGGTCCGGCGGAGCGCCCACCGCAGCATCACGACAAAACAGCTCCAAATTAGTCGATACTTCGGCACCGCCACCGTCGGCCCCAACGGCCAAATCGCGCATTAAGCCAACCTTCATACCCAACTCTTTGGCTCGCCGCTGGCAATGCGCTAATTGCTCTTGCGCAACCCACTGAAGGTACGCATGGTATTGAACTTTTTCTTGGTATCGCTCTTGCGCATTCGCTCTTTCGTCTGGCGACAGGTCTTCAAGCTGTTGGCCGGTGGTTTCACTTAGCACTTGGTACAAACAAAAATCCGTAAGTGCATGGCCTTGCTCACTGACAAACCTTAAAAACAGATTGGCCCTAGGCGATTGACGCTCTAGCTCCTCATTGACGAACACCGCATACATTTCTTGAAACACCGTGCTTTTTACACGCGCCACGGTGGCGTACGGGACTTTATCCGCTGCTCGTAGACGAACCAAGTACGGCAAAATTTCACTGTCGTTTTTGCAATACTCTGGCACTAGCTCGGGGTCAATATAAAGTGGGCTTAAAAAACGCCTGTCAGAGGGGCTGTAAGGACTGCAATGGTGCTCAACTGGACTACGTAGAGCATGCAAGGGGTTTAAGCCAACCATGTCAGCCCCTGCCGCAGCGGCTTCTTCGATCAATAACGTTAAGTCTGAAAAATCGCCAATCCCCCAGTTTCGCGCCGAACGCAGCGTATAAAGCTGAACAATAATTCCCCAGGGGCGTGCGCCCTCTTCAACCCAAGTTGGCGTGAAAGCCTGCTTGGGTACAACCACCAGCTCACACTCACAGCCCTTAGACGACGCATTGGATGAATGCACATGCAAGTGGTGGTAACCCAATGGCAAAGATGGTAATTCAATTTCACGGCGACTATACCGAACACCGTCATATTGATAATCCCCAACTTCTTGACATGTATTTGGTTGAATTTGACCCGTCTTCTTGCCGCCGCATTCTAGAGTCAGGGTATATTCAAAAACGTCGGTTAATTCTTCTGGTGCCAGGTTCATCCTAAAAGACAAAGACCCACCGGCCACTGAGACAACAAATGGAGGAAGCCACTCTTGCCAAGGCGCTACATCTAACTCAAACGCTTCTCGCTGAAGCTGGTCGGTATCTGAGGTATCAACCCCCATTGCTCGAAGTAAACGCAAACGATTATCCAGCGATACTTCAACCTTTTCCCCACGATAATTAAAATAGTCACTTGTGATACCTCGCCAATACAGGAGGTTATCTAGATTGTCCATAGTGCGAGCCTTAAATTAAAACGCATGAGCAGAACCACTCTCCCATTTCTGACAATCCTTTGCGTTCTCTCCAGCCTCCATACCTAGCCACCGTAATATCTCTAAATACAGCATAAAACAGGCCATGTTATGCAATCGATCTAAACCCAACACACCATCAAAAAACAAGAGCGCATTCTAACCTCGCAATAATGTAACAAAGACCTGCGCTTAAACATGTGCTCACACATAAAAGCACCACTGAATAAAAATAAACCACTAAATAAGAGACAAATTGAACCGCTGTCAGTATTTGATCAGCGGTTTAATTCAAGCTTACAAAGCACAAAGGCACCAGTAACCTAAGGCCCCAAATGTAACGGCCTGGTATCAAGATTAACTCATTTTGACAGATCTGCTAGCTGGTTTTCAGTATTGAATGAAGTATGGCAGAACTAAGAAGATACTTTAAGCGCAAACACAATACACGAGCAACGTAAGTATACTCCAGACGTAAGATAGAAAAGCCGTTGTGGGTTAGCTGAGGGGAAAATAGACGCCATCAAAAGTAACTGATAACGCCTAAAAATCAGTAAAAAAAGCCAATGCCAGGGGTTGAGTAGAACTAGGAATTTGGCCAGGCGGTTAGAAATTACTCCGCAAATATTCCTGCGCCAACCGCCCAGCCGATGATTGACTATTGGCGGCGTCAGCGAGTATTTTTTTAGCAGCTGCCTCATCACCCAGGCGATGTAAAACAACGCCTAGCTTATACTTTGCTTCGGGCGCTTTCTGACTTTCTGGGTTTTTCAAAACAGCACCAAACCACTTTTGAGCACCACTTAGGTCATCACTTGAAAATGCCACTTGACCCAACCAGTATTGAGCGTTGCTGATATACACCCCATCGGGGTATTGGCTCAGATAAGCTTGCATAGCTTGAGCACCCGCTTCAAGACGCTTGTCTTGCAAAATTAGACGTAACGCTTTTTTATAGTCAGCATACTCGGTTTCTGCACTGAGCTTCTGAGCAGATGTATCAGTTGCCGCTGCGTTTGCGGGCGTCACTACTGCATTAGGTACAGAAACCGAAGCGCCGCCTGCCGAACTGCCCTTACTCTTTGATAACCCACTAACCCGGCGGTCTAAATCCACATAATCATCGAGCTGTTGCTGTTTTAAACGGCGTAATTGATGAGCTTGCTCTTCCACCAAGCCTCTAAGTTTCTGAACCTCTTGCTGAAGCATCTGCACCTGATAGTACAATTCAGATTGTGCGGTGGCGTCTGCAGAAGGCGTAGTGATTTCTTGCTGTGGCATGGGTTTAATGGACGATGTCTCACCCATAGGCACTGAGTCAACAATTTCAGCCTGGGAGTAGGCAAGAGAGGAAGCCGCTGCAAAGAATACAGCGGCCAAAAGTTTGAGAATAACCTGCATAGAAATTAAATAATTAGTTTAGCTCTACGCGACGGTTTTTAGACCAAGAGTATTCACTGCTACCCATTTCAGCCGGGCGCTCTTCGCCGTAGCTAACGGTCTCTAGTTGAGAGCGGCTTACACCTTGCAACACCAAAAAGTCACGAACCGCATTGGCTCTGCGCTCACCCAACGCCATGTTGTATTCACGGCTTCCACGCTCATCAGCATGGCCTTCTAGGCGCACGGACATTGCGCTACCTTTTAGGTTTTCAGCATGAAGTAACAACGCAGAACGAGCTTCCGGGGTTAATAAAGCAGAGTCAAACTCAAAGTAGAAAACGGTTGGAACGTTAGCCATTATGTCTTCTTCAACTGCAACACTGGTGTCTTCAACCATAGAGGTAGAAGCATCTTCAACCGCTGTCATATCAGCGGCTGCTTCGGTCTCGTCTTTGGGCGTGTTACTAGAACAACCGCTCATCAACCCCAAAACCACTGCCAAAACGGCAAACATCTTAAACGCATTTAACATTGTTATCACTCCTAGGTGAGCTTATGAATTTTAAAAAAGTAACTTGTTTCTATTATTTTCAAACACACTGAATCATCAATAACGCTAAGCCATTGATCAAAACTGCGGCGCCCAAAGACTTTGTTCAATGGCAAGTAAAATGGGTGGCGCTTATTCAAGAAATGGAGACCAAGCTGGCTCTCGTACATCCCCTTGTTTTGATGGTAACCGAAACTTAACGCCTGCATCCATAGACACCGCTGCCAGAACACCCTTGTTCCGGTACTGAGTAGCATATAATAGCATAGCTCCATTCGGGGCAATGGTTGGAGACTCGTCCAGGTGGGTCTCTGTCAGTATTCTTAAATCCCCTGTTTTTAAATTTTGTAGGGCAATATGAAATACACCGGCCGAACGATGCACCATAATCAAGTTTTCACCGTCTGGAGCAACTCTTGGGCGCGCGTTGTAGTCTCCCTCAAAGGTTAATCGCTCTACTCTACCACTTGTTACCGCCACACGGTATATCTGAGGGCTTCCGCCGCGGTTTGAAGTAAAGATAATAGATTTCCCGTCTTTGCTCCAGTTAGGCTCCGTATCAATACTAAAATGATTGGTCACCCGGCGTAAGCGGCGCGAAGCAACATCCATCGTGTATATTTCTGGGTTGCCATCTTTGGATAGCACTAAAGCCAAACTTTTGCCGTCGGGCGACCACGACGGAGCCCCGTTTAATCCTTTAAAGTTGGTCATTTGTGTACGTTGTCCAGAGGCCAAATTTTGAACAAAAATTGCAGGGCGAGAGGTCTCGAAAGAAACATATGCCACTTGCTTCATATCACTCGACCATGACGGCGACAAAATGGGCTCTTTAGACTGGAACAACACTCGCTCTCGCGCACCGTCGGCGTCGGCATACATCAAACGGTATTGCCCAGGGCCGGGTTTTTTAAGGTCTTCCACATAAATAATCTTGGTGCTAAAAATTCCTCGAATACCAGTAATGGCTTCAAACACCGCGTCACTAACCGCGTGAGCCATATCTCTGACTTGCGCGCTCCCCCCGCCTACACGCTTTTGAAACACTTTACGCTGGGATATCACATCATAAAGCTCAAATTGAACGTGATAACGCCCGGCAATGGCGTCCACACGGCCAACGACTAAATACGATGCCCCAAGCATACGCCAGTCTCTATAAAAAACTTCGGCCTCTTTTTGGGGCATAGATAACATATCGCGCTTTGCAATAGGGCGAAATAGCCCACTGCGCAACAAGTTGTCAGCGACAATTTTTTGCAGGTCTTCAGGCAACTGACTGGTCACACCACCAAATGGCACAACGGCAATGGGCGTTGGGTTATCCACCCCAGAGGTAATCTCGATAGTCAGCTTTGCACTTGCCCCAACAGAAAAACCCAACCCTATACATAGGGCTGCTGTGTTAAGTATCCATCGAATAAGGTTTTTGATGATCAATATCACTGTCGTAAATCCTGGGGGTTAAAAAGAAGGTCAAAATCGCGGTAATAGCGTTCAAAAACCTCAATGGGCATATTTTTTAGCTCGGGGAAGTGCTCGGCCTTTTTAACCGCCACTATGGCAGAGCGATCAAAGAGTGCGCTACCGCTACTTTTACTAACGTCAACATTAATCACCCGCCCTGTAGGTACCAATTTTATATTAAGCACGCATGACATGTTTTTACGGGCAGACGGCGGGCGATGCCAGTTGGCTTCAATACGTTCTTTCACCGCGGCCATGTAACTTTGCGCCGTGTTTGCATAGCTAGCCTCTAGCTGCTCTGCGGCTTTGGCTGCAGCCAAAGCTTCTTGCTCTTGCTTCTTACGCAAAGCGGCTTGGCGCTCTTGCTCGGCTCTTTGCTTCTTTTCTTGCTCCAATTGTTTACGCTTGCGCTCGGCTTCCGTCTTTTTTCTTTTTTCTTCGGCGCGCTTTTTTGCTAGTTGTTTCTTCTTTTTTTGCTCGGCTAATCGCTTTTTGTGCTCTTGCGCCTTACGCTTCTTGGTTAAATCCACCACATTCGGCTTTTTAGGTGCGGGCTTTTGCGCCTTGGTTTGGGCCTTTAATTTAACCAACTTGGCCTGCACATAAGACACTTTTTTTATGTGAGACTCTGGAGGCTTAGCTGGCGCTGCCCACAACAGCACAGCAGCCAGTAACCCGTGCAGTAACAAACTCACCACAACCGCTATGGGGTTATGAATAATCCAAGACATTACTCCACCACACTCACGCTGCAAGTATAGGCACTAGCAGCATAGACAAAAACGTGCATCAAAGCTCAGGCGGGTCTGTGACCAAGCCAACCGACTCGGCGCCCGCAGATTGTAACTGCGTCATTAAGGCTACCACTTCACCATAGGGCACTGTTTTATCTCCCCAAACCAATACGGGCGTTTGCGGTTTGTTACGCAGAATCTTACCTACGGTATTTGTAATTTCTGACAAAGGCCTGGCCTTTTTTTGGTCACGCCCAAGATTCAAGTAAAACGACCCGTCTGGCTTCACCGATACAATAAGCGGCTCATCGTCTTTGTTATCTATGGGCGTTGAGGGCGCCTTTGGCAAATCAACTTTTACACCCTGCATCAGCAAGGGTGCTGTCACCATAAAGACAACCAGCAACACCAGCATCACATCAATGTAGGGCACAACATTAATTTCAGCTAACGGCTTACGCTTTTTTTTGGCCATAACACCTACAATTGGCTTTTACATAAAAGGGGTTCAAAATTGTTAACCCGCGTGTACTTGGCGATGCAAAATGGACGAAAACTCTTCAGAGAAGGTTTCATAATTGGCAGACAATTGCTCTGCCGTGGCCGAGAACCGGTTATATGCCAACACCGCAGGGATGGCGGCAAATAAGCCCATTGCGGTTGCCACAAGCGCCTCAGATATCCCTGGGGCAACCGTGGCCAGCGTTGCTTGATGCACATTGGCCAAGCCACGAAACGAATTCATAATCCCCCAGACTGTGCCAAAAAGCCCAACATAGGGGCTGACTGAAGCCACACTGGCTAAAAATGGGAGATTAGCTTCGAGTTTTTCTTCTTCTCTGGCAAGTGCTACGCGCATGGCGCGCTGGGTGCCTTCCATAACGGCATCTTTATCTGTGCCGGGCTGTTGCCTTAAGCGAGAGAACTCCTTAAACCCTGCGCGAAATATATTTTCTATGCCGTCCGTATGCCCTTCATTGGCAGAACTATTGCCCTGCTTATACAACTGAGTCAGATCTACACCGGACCAAAACTTCTGCTCAAACGTCTTAAAAAGTCTGCGCGCGCGCGTTTGGTATATGCCACGCTGAACAATCATTGCCCATGAAACCACCGAGGCTAACATCAGCAAAGCCATCACAAGCTGCACCAATAAGCTGGCATTAGAAATTAAATGAAATATCGACAAAGGCTCGGCTTGGTTCATACGTTAGAATGGTCCTTAAGCGTGAATAGCATTAGCGGCCAGCATCATACTATGTAATGGTACTAAAACGGTATTCTCTAATGTTAACAACGCCTTACCACATAATATTCACTTAAAGTTTTAAGCTTGAAGAGGCTTAAGAGTTACACAGATTCAATCAGTTCCCCACAAGGAAGCTACCCGCATACAGTGCCGCCATAGGGTAATGTATGCTATTTGAGGGAATTAGAACCTTCCTGCGAAGAAGACTGCAACAGCGAGCCAGGTGATTTAAGGCCAAAATGTGTGTAAGCCAGCTGGGTGGCAACCCTACCTCGTGGAGTACGGGCGACATACCCTTGCTGAATAAGATAAGGCTCTATCATATCTTCTATGGTGCCCCGCTCTTCACTAATGGCCGCAGCCAAACTATCAACCCCTGCAGGGCCACCGGCAAATTTTTCCATTAAGGCTAAAAGCAAGCGTCTGTCCATGTGATCAAAGCCACACACGTCTACATTGAGTAGGTTTAATGCGGCATCTGCCACTTGGGCGGTAATATTGCCGTCGCTTTTTACCTCGGCGTAATCGCGCACACGTCGCAATAATCTATTGGCAATGCGAGGGGTTCCTCTTGAGCGCTTGGCTACCTCTTTCGCGCCGCCTTCTTCAATATGCACACTGGATAACTGCGCCGAACGCATAACAATTTGCGTTAAATCGTGAACATTATAAAACTCCAAGCGCTGAACTATGCCAAAACGGTCGCGCAGTGGAGACGTCAATAAGCCCGCCCTAGTTGTAGCGCCCACCAGTGTAAATGGCGGAAGCTCTAGCTTGATGGATCGTGCAGCAGGGCCCTCGCCGATCATAATATCCAGCTGGTAATCTTCCATTGCGGGGTAGAGAATCTCTTCTACCACGGGGCTTAAGCGATGTATCTCGTCAATAAATAGCACATCCCCTGGCTCTAGGTTGGTCATCATGGCAGCTAAGTCACCGGCCTTTTCCAACACGGGGCCAGAGGTGGTTTTTAGATCCACCCCCATCTCTGCGGCAATAATATTGGCTAGGGTAGTTTTCCCAAGGCCTGGGGGGCCAAACACCAAGGTGTGATCCAGCGGCTCTTTACGCCCCTTGGCGGCTTGAATAAATATTTCCATTTGCTCGCGTACAACTGGCTGGCCAGTATAATCTGCTAAGCACTTTGGGCGGATGGCTCTATCTAATTGCTCTTCTTTTGGTTTTGCAGCGCCATCAATGATTCTGGTTGGCGCCTCATTGGCAGAAATATCATCGGGCTCTATCATAGTGAGGGCATCATACCGGCATTACACGGCGCAAGCTCAGACGAATCAACTCTTCGCTACGGGTAACTTGCTCTTCTTTTAAAACATTGGCCACCAACTTGGCGGCCTCCACCGGCTTATAGCCCAACGCTACCAAAGCAGCTTCTGCCTCTGCAACCATCGCGCCTGCCGAAGGCCCTGCCGTGTTTGAATGAGTGTGCGGCGTTGATGAGTTGGACGCTTCATTTTGCCAGTCACCCAACCTATCGCGCATTTCTACCACCAAACGCTCGGCGGTTTTTTTACCCACGCCAGGTACTTTAGTTAAAGCCGTAACATTGTTATCCGTGACACAGCGAACAAACTCGTTAGAGTTCATGCCCGACATAATGCCTAAAGCCATTTTTGGCCCCACTCCATTGACTTTAATCAGCTGCCTAAATAGCAACCGATCGTCTTTACTGGCAAACCCATATAGCTGTTGGGATGTTTCACTCACCGCAAAATGGGTATGCAGCACCACATCTTGCTGCCCTTCAATCACATAAAACGTGGTCATCGGCGCCAATACGTCATAACCAACCCCGTTAACATCAACCAAAAGTAGGGGCGGTTGTTTCTCTAATATTTTGCCGCTCAAACGCCCTATCAAACCAATCGCCCTCGTCTAAAATTTTGTGCCCGCGCCACCGAAATTAAGTGCTGCTGCGTATTTGCGTGGCACAAGGCCACCGCCAACGCATCTGCCGCGTCCTCTTGCGGGCTTTGCGATAATTTAAGCAGCATTGTTACCATATGCTGCACTTGGGTCTTGTCTGCTGCGCCTGTCCCCACTACCGACTGTTTCACTTTACGCGCTTCATATTCGGCCACGGGTAGCTTGTGCCGCGTGCCCGCCACTATGGCGGCGCCACGGGCCTGCCCTAACTTCAACGCGCCACCTGCATTTTTTGCCATAAAGACTTGCTCCACGGCCATTTCATTTGGCTGGTAGGTTTCAATAATTTGATCCACCGCATTAAAAATGGTGTTAAGGCGATCAGGCAAACTGAATTCAGGGTTAATACGCACAACACCACTTGCCACGTAAGTCGACTTACCGGCAATATGCTGGATAATACCGTAGCCGGTTTTACGAGAGCCGGGGTCTACCCCTAATATCAACGACATGTGCGTAAGCGCCTAGGAAGCTGCCCAACAAGGCAAGCAAATAGTACAAAGCGCGCTTTATTATTTAACCGGCGCCATGCACAACAACTGTACAAAAAAACAGTATAGCAGTGCCTTCATTAGAATAACACCCGCCAACGGGTAATTCTGAGCTGCTATACTCTCAGATATTGCCGCAACATACGGTATGCCCACTAAGATTATTCATGATCGCTAACGTCATACTCTATCCCCCTAAATCACTAAAATATTATTTGTTATGCCCAACACAACAATACCCACCCCATGGCAGCTAGCAAAACTACTGCTACTGGCTCTCATATCGATGCCAATAATCATATTAATAACGAACTATCTCGCCTCGAACCTTGTCCACTATATTGGAACCCAGATTACAATGAGCACACCTGAAAATATTTCCTGCGGTTGCTCGTCGCTTTTCAAATGCAAATGTCCAGTTAAATGGGATCTTTACCTTCAAATATTCACATACGCTATTTATGGGGTTTTATTTTTAACAACCTCGATTTTCTTTGCATCTTCCTC
>CAYZQH010000083.1:0-12080 GCA_964480055.1 uncultured Cellvibrionaceae bacterium | reverse complement strand
GGGTGAACTCAATGTTCCTGCTAATGATGCAGCAACTCTAAAAAAGCACTTTTACGCCCCAGAGCCTCAAATAGCCTTAGGTCAGTGGTTAAGAGGTAAGGCCACAAGTGCTATTGATGTTTCCGATGGGTTGATAGTGGATACTCAGCATATTGCCAACGCAAGTAATGTTGGCATCGAGTTGAATATAGACACATTGCCAAGTGACAGATATTGGCGCCAAGCCGTAACCAACGAACAAGCGCTGCAATGGATGCTGACAGGTGGTGATGAGTACCAATTGGTTTTTACAGCATCGCAAATGCAGAATGACTTGGAAGCACAAGCTGCAAAGAAAAATTTTAATCTAACTCGTATTGGCCAAGTGATTGCTGGTCAGGGGGTTCAATTAATGCAGGCTAATCAACCCGTATTCTTACAAGATATGGGGTTCAATACAGAGGGGTTTAATCATTTTGGCGGTTAAACCAACGTGGCAGTTTATTACTAGAACGCCTACCACTTTTTTAGCGTTCGGTTTTGGCTCGGGCCTTTCTCCAATTATGCCCGGCACCATGGGGACACTGGCTGCCGTGCCATTATTTTTAGGGATGGCTTTGTTGCCGATATGGATCTATCTACTGATTACAGTTACAGCGTTTTTTGTTGGTATTATTTTTTGTCAAAAGGCCAGTGATAGTCTCGGTGTGCATGATCATGGCGGTATTGTATGGGATGAATTTGTAGGCTTTTGGATAACTATGATTGCGCTTCCAATCAGTTGGGTGTCTGTACTGGCTGGATTTGTGGTGTTTCGATTTTTTGACATGGTTAAACCCTGGCCAATTCAATGGGCAGACAAAAAAGTTCACGGCGGTTTTGGCATTATGCTGGACGATGTCATTGCAGGTGTCATGGCAGCCGCCGTTATGCATGGGGTTAACGCGTATAACAGCCAGTGGTTGTTGGGTAATTTTTAGTAACGCCAAAAAACTTTTTAAGCCCGCGAGTGGGGTGAGGTAATTAAGTGACTATTCAATACGTGGAATCTTCAAAGCTTCCCACCCCGTGGGGCATGTTTGAAATGCACGGGTTCTCCGATTCGGCTACCGACAAAGAGCACGTGGTGCTTTCTATGGGGGACTTCTCTGATGGGGCGCCGGTATTAATTCGAGTGCATTCAGAGTGCTTAACCGGGGATGCTTTATTTAGCTTACGCTGTGATTGCGGTGCGCAACTGCAAGCGGCGCTGTACAAAATTGCTACCGAAGGTAGAGGCGCTGTTTTTTATTTACGCCAAGAGGGCAGAGGTATTGGCTTGCTCAACAAAATTAAGGCGTACCACTTACAAGACAAAGGTGCCGATACGGTAGAGGCCAACGAGGCACTGGGTTTTGGTGCAGATATGCGTGACTACAGTATGTTAAAGCCGATGTTGGCGCATTTTCATATTCAAAAAGTGCGCCTATTGACCAACAACCCACGTAAAATAAAAGCGCTAGAGGAGCTGGGGGTGGAAGTGGTTGAGCGGCAGGAGCACAACACGGGGCGTAACCCCCATAACCAGCATTACCTCGATACTAAAAAGGGTAAGCTTGGACATATGCTCAAGGATGAGTAGTTAAACCCTGCTGCCGAGTGTTGTCGGTGATTGGATGCTATTGGCCCCGTCCAGGTGCAAATGGGAATTCAATGTCTTTGTAGTACTCAATATTCTGTGGTGGTGGCGATACAGTTTTAGGGAATGGCAATTTATTGACTGACTGAAAATACGCCAAGCTTGCATCGCGCCACCACTGAGCCTCTTTTAGTTGAACATTTAACCGGGCCTTGGTGTCTTCAAACCGTTCGGTGTCTATAAAAGGTTTTAAACCCTGCCAGGTGTTTTGTATATCTCTTACCGTTTTTATGCCGACATCATAGCGGTGAATAAACGCATGCCATAAGGGTAAACCAGATTGAGTTTTGTGCATCCAAGGCACATGGTGAAACCACAATAAATATTCGTCTTCTATTTTGTCTACTGCTTTAAATGCGTTTGCCACCTGCGGGGTGTATTGCGACAGTGCATTGCTGCCAGACTTTGTACGGTCAAAGCCAATGCCTTGTTTATTGGCTTTGTTGTAGTAAGTGGGGTTCCATTCGGGGCGCGCTAACTCATTCACCCAGGGGCCGGGGCCATAGTGATGACCTGTGGCCATTTGGTGGGTTAAACCCAGGGGCGTCATGTAGTTTACAACCGCTTCACGCGATTGCATCATAATTTTTAACGCAGGCTCTATAAATGCTGGGTTGTTATTAAACGTGAGTGTGAGCCACTCTTTTGCTATAGCTTGCGCTTTTGCATTTGGGTTCCAGGCTAAGCGAGCAAATGCAAACCAATTGGCTTGGTCAAAAATAGAGCCGCTCCAATTTCGGTCTCGGCCAATGTTAGCTACACCGGCAACGCCCGTTAACGTGTGATTGTGTAAACTTCCGTCGGTCACAGAGGCTACTGTACTGTTTGGGCCATCGCGATACGTATCGGCCGTCAGCACTTCTTCGTACAGTGTGCCCAAGTAAGCTAAGTGTGTGGCAAAGCCTAAGTATTCTTTGGTGAGTTGTAGCTCCAACATTAAGGGAGTTTTTGGCATGGCGCCAAACAGCGGGTGAAAAGGCTCCCTGGGTTGAAAGTCGATGGGCCCGTTCTTAACTTGAACCAATACGTTGGGTGCAAATGCGCCGTCGAGGGGTTGAAACTCGTCGTAAGCTTGCTTAGCTCTGTCTTCGGGGTTGTGTTCGGAGTACACAAATGCACGCCACATCACCACGCCACCGTGCGGAGCTAGGGCTTTGGCAAGCATATTTGCACCATCGGCATGGGTACGCCCGTAATCTTGCGGGCCGGGTTGACCTTCAGAGTTTGCCTTGACCAAAAAACCGCCAAAGTCTGGAATGGCTGCATAAATATCTTTGGCTTTGTTCTGCCACCATTTTTGCACTTTGGGGTTGAGTGGGTCTGCTGTGGGTAAATCGCCAAGCTCCATGGGCGCATTAAACCGTGCCGAGAGGTAAACCTTAATACCATACGGGCGAAACACGTTTGCCAAGGCTTGGGCCTTGGCAATGTAGCGTGGGGTTAAGCTCGCAGCTTTAGAGTTAACGTTGTTTAGCACCGTACCATTGATGCCCACTGATGCATTGGCACGAGCATAATCGGTGTAGCGAGGGCTTAGAATGTCGGGTAGGTGCCACCAATCCCAAATGGATTGCCCCGCGTAGCCGCGCTCTACGTGCCGGTTTAAATTATCCCAATGATTCAGTACACGCAGTTTAACGTTGGGCGTGTTGATCTGCGTTAGCGTGCTGAAGGGTTTATGTTGTTGAACGTGTTGTAGCAGAGCAAAGCTTCCATACAGTAGACCTTGGTAGGTACTGGCGGTAATGACGGTGTATGAACCACGTTTGTTATTTACCGTTTGAATTTGGTACCCCTCAGGACCCAAGCCCTCGAGTATTTTGACGGGAAGATTTAATTTGGCGAGCTGAGTATCAATAGCTAGCACCAAGCAACCGGGTGTAAGCGTGGTTGCAATGTTCAGTGGTTTACCAACAAAACCTTTAAACCCTCGTTGTAGCTCTTGTTTGGCAGCGTCTAGGGTGGGTGTGTTGGTGCCGGGAATGTACAGACAAGAGATTTTCTGGGATACGATTTCTTTATAGGAGGTATCCAACGCTTGGTAGCGTAACCAAAGGTTATATCCGTCTTCTGCATGAGTGTTTTGTGCAAAGCCTACGGCTCCTAAAAGCACATAAACAATCAACGCCATTACGTGATGATTGAACCTGTTGATCATAACTTTCCTCATAATTTATGTGTCTTAAAATGTTTGAATTGCTTTGAATATTTGAGCCTCTTACGGTGCCCTCACTAGCAACGCAAAAATAAATCTCGTTAACCCAACTAAATAGGGTGCAAACCCCAAACACAATGCGCTACCATCTGGTATGGTAGCGTTACCATAACCGATCTGAGTGAACTTGATAAGCGCTAAATGTTTGCCTTGAGGCTGAGCGAAAAGCCGGTCTATTTTGGGCGCCTTTAATACTGATTTGCAACGCCAAAACTTATGGATAACTGAAGTTATATGAACAACAAAAATGTGAAATTATCGGTTGTAGAAAAAGTTGGGTACAGCTTAGGGGATTTATCGGCCAATTTAATCTTTCAGACATTAATGACGTTTCTGGCGTTTTATTACACCGATGTTTATCAAATATCACCCGGGATGGCCTCCACCATAATATTTGCAGGCGGTATGACTGGGGCGTTGTTTAATCCGATAATGGGGATTATTGCAGATAGAACCAAAACCCGATGGGGGCAGTTTAGGCCCTGGATTTTATGGACGGCCATTCCGTTTGGGGTGATCTCGGTATTGGCTTTTACCACGCCTAACTTAGATCAAAACGGAAAAATTATTTATGCGTTAGTAACCTATATATTACTTGTGGTGATTTATTCGGCCAACAACTTACCCTATGCTGCATTGAGTGGTGTGTTAACCGGAAGCATGGCCGAGCGGAATAGCTTATCTTCCTACCGGTTTGTGGCTGTGATGGTGGCACAATTTATTATTCAGGTACTACTACTGCCGCTGGTGTTGATATTGGGTGGTGGGGACAAGGCTGAAGGGTTTCGTGTGGCCATGACGTTATTTGCCGTTGTAGGTACAGTGTTTTTTATTATTACCTTTTTAACCACTCGCGAGCGTATAACATCAGAAACCACGCAACGCACAAGTGTATTGCAAGACTTAAAAGACTTGACGCACAACCGTCCATGGGTAGTGATTTTAGCGGTTACCATTCTGGTTTTTGTGACGTTGGCGTTGCGTGGCGGCTCGACCATTTACTATTTTCAAAACTATTTGCAAGAAACCCAATTGGCGGAGTTTTTACAGCGTGTGGGATTTATAGGGTTTATCGATGGGCTGAACGCTGCATTGATAGGCGTTGGCCTCACGCAATTTACCTGGCCGGAAGAGGCAGCGGCCTCGGCGTTTAGTTTGTTTAACGCCGGGGGAATTATTTTTATGATCATTGGAATTTTCTTTTCCAAGCCTTTGGCGGATAAATTTGGGAAGCGAGATGTATTTGCTTATGCGCTTTTAGTCTCCACAGTGTTTATATTGGCCTTATATTGGCTGCCGCGTGATGCGATTGGTATGGTATTTGGCTCCCAAATATTACACGGGTTTTTTTATGGCATTACTATTCCATTGTTGTGGGCCATGATTGCTGATGTGGCAGATTACTCTGAATGGAAGAATAACCGTAGGGCCACGGCCATTATTTTTTCTGCAATGATTTTTGGCCTCAAAACCGGTTTGAGTATTGGTGGCTCATTGGTGGCGGCTATTTTATCTTTCTACAATTATGATGCTGAGTTGGCGGTGCAAGCGCCACAGACGGCGCGTGGCATTACGTTGGCCGTAAGCGTGTACTCCGCAATTCCATTTTTACTCTCTGTGGTAGCTTGTTTATCTATTTATGAAATTAACAAGTCAATGGAGGTGAAAATAGAGGCCGACCTGGCTGTACGTCGCGGATGATTCTAATTTAAAATGCACACTCAAAGCTTGCGGCCTGTTGACGGACGTGGAAGAACATTTAATACAGCCTTAATGATCAATAAGACAAAAATGAGCCTAGAAGAAAGACACCCAATAGACAAGTTAGTACAACATTCTTTGTCCGAGCCTTTAGTCTCCCATATATACACTGCAGACCCTTCCGCTCATGTGTTTAACGGCCGTTTATATGTGTACCCATCTCACGATATTGATGCAGGTATTCCATTTAATGACAACGGCGATCACTTTGGCATGCGGGATTATCACGTGTTTTCCATGGCGACGCCTACCTCTGAAGTGACCGACCATGGTGTGGCGCTAGATATTAAGGATGTGCCCTGGGCACAGCGGCAAATGTGGGCACCAGATGTAGCTTGCAAAAACGATAAATACTATTTTTATTTCCCTGCCCGAGCCCAAGACGGAAACTTTAAAATTGGCGTTGCCGTAGGAGAGTGCCCTGAGGGACCCTTCACCGCTTTACCAGAGCCCATTCAAGGCAGTTATTCCATAGATCCAGCAGTATTTGAGGATGATGACGGCGAATACTATATGTTTTTTGGTGGGTTATGGGGCGGGCAATTGCAACACTATCCAGGTAATGAATTTGACTTAGATTCTTGCTTACGAGATGACGCTGCCCGCGCGTACGGTCCTCGAGTGGCAAAACTGGATGGGTCAATGCTGGAGTTTTCTGAGTCTGTGAGCGAGATTGAAATAACAGACGAAAACGGCAACCCCTTATTGGCTGGGGATAATGAGCGTCGTTATTTTGAAGGCCCTTGGGTACACAAGTACCAAAAAACGTATTATTTGTCGTATTCCACAGGCGATACACACTTTATTTGCTATGCCACCGCAAGCACCCCTTATGGCCCATACACGTACCGAGGGCAAATTCTTACGCCTGTGATTGGGTGGACAACACATCACTCCATTGTGACGTTTGAGGGACGTTGGTATCTGTTTTATCATGATGCCAGTTTATCCGGTGGTGTTACGCATTTACGCTCAATGAAGGCGGCAGAGCTTTTTTATAATGAAGATGGCAGCATTAAACCGCTTTCCCCCTACAAAGGGTACTAATGTCTAAGCAGGCTAAAAACGAAAATAAAAAGGCACTCCGTCGTGATCACTCCGCACCCACGATTTTAGATGTGGCGAAAGAGGCGGGCGTTTCTCCCATGACGGTTTCACGGGTTATTAATAACGTGGGCAGTGTGCGGCCAAATACACGCACCAAAGTGGAAGAGGCCATCACTAAGCTCAAATACTCTCCGAATACTTCCGCTCAGGTTCTTGCCGGCGCACGCCCCTTACATCTAGGGCTAATATACGACAACCCCAGTGCAACATTTTTGAGCGAATTTTTAATTGGTGCTTTGGACAAAGCCAGTAGCTTAAATGCGCAGCTTTCAATCGAGCAAGCCAAAAGTGACCAAAGTGCTGTAGTCACGGCCAAAGCCATGGTGGCCCGCGGTATTGATGGTTTATTGCTACCTCCGCCACTGTCAGATGCTGCGTCATTGTTAGATTATTTGGATGCGCTGGCTATTCCTACGGTGGTGGCGGCAAGTAGCCGAATTAAAAAACAGGTCTCTGCGGTTAGTATCAATGACGAGCAAGCGGCCTATGAGATGACCCAGTACGTTTTAGCCTTAGGTCATAAACGGGTTGGGTTTATTGTCGGAAACCCTAATCAAAAAGCCAGTCAATTAAGGTTATTTGGTTACCAAAAAGCATTGCAAGAGCAAGGTATAGCGCTAGACCAAAACCTATTAGCACAAGGGCAATTTTCATATGAATCGGGCATTCAAGCGGCAGAGCAGCTGTTAAGTTTAAAGGATCGCCCAACAGCAATTTTTGCCAGTAACGATGATATGGCCGCTGGTGCTTTAGCCGTGGCACACAAACTGGGAATAAAAGCCCCAGCGCAATTAACCGTGTGTGGCTTCGATGATTCCACATTAGCCACGAATGTATGGCCGCAACTGACTACCATTCATCAACCCATTATGGATATGTCGCGTAGAGCCATAGATATGCTAGTGAAAAAAGTACAAGGCGTGCGTGCCCATCAGCCCATGAAGAGCCAGCACGTTTTATTAGAGTACTCTTTAATTCAGCGTGAAAGCGCATCGCCACCTGCGCAGTAAAGCATATTTGATGGGGTTTATTTCAGCAGCATTTCCGGGATTGTTGATCGATTAGACCATTGGTTAATTTACATTTTTTTTGAATCATCTACGGAGCTATCATGCATGCCAAAAATTACGCAAGCCAAAGTTATTGTCACCTGCCCAGGGCGTAATTTTGTCACCTTGAAAATTGAAACCGATGCCGGTGTATATGGCATTGGTGATGCCACTTTGAATGGGCGAGAGCTGGCAGTAGCAAGTTATTTACAAGAGCATGTTGTGCCCTGCTTAATTGGGCGTGATGCCAGCTGTATTGAAGACACTTGGCAGTACTTATACCGCGGAGCTTATTGGCGTCGTGGGCCGGTAACCATGAGCGCAATTGCCGCTGTTGATACCGCCCTTTGGGATATCAAAGGCAAAATGGCGAATATGCCTTTGTACCAATTGCTTGGTGGTGCTTGTCGCGATGGCGTTATGGTGTACGGTCACGCCAATGGCAAAACGGCGGAAGAGGCCGTGGAGAATGCAGAGTATTATCAGAAGCAGGGGTATAAAGCCATTCGCTTGCAAAGCGGAGTGCCGGGACTGGCTTCTACGTATGGTGTTTCTAAAAGCCGCTATTTTTATGAACCTGCCGATGCTGACTTACCTACTGAAGCCGTATGGTCTACTGAAAAATATTTGCGTTCGGTGGTGCCACTTTTTGCGGCGGCCAGAGAGGCTCTGGGTTGGGATGTACATTTATTACATGATGTACACCACAGGCTCACACCGATTGAGGCTGGTCGCTTAGGTAAAGATTTAGAGCCCTACCGCCCATATTGGATGGAGGATGCGGTGCCGTCAGAAAATCAAGATAACTTCAAGTTAATTCGTCAGCACACCACCACACCTATCGCAGTTGGTGAAATTTTTAATTCGCTATGGGACTGTAAGCAACTCATTGAAGAGCAATTGATTGATTATATTCGCGCGACGGTGGTTCACGCTGGTGGTATCAGTCATTTGCGTAAAGTGGCCAGCTTTGCTGATATCTATAATGTGCGCACGGGGTGTCATGGTGCTACAGATTTGTCTCCGATTACAATGGCTGCGGCATTACATTTTGATCTATCCGTTCCAAATTTTGGTATTCAGGAATATATGCGCCATACGGATGAGACCTACGATGTATTTCCTAATCACTATTCGTTTAATAAGGGAGTAATGCATCCAGGTGAAGCACCTGGTTTGGGTGTTGATATTGACGAAAAGCAAGCTGCCAATTATCCGTATAAGCGTGCCTATTTACCGGTTAACCGGTTAGAAGACGGAACGTTGTTTCATTGGTGATAGCAGACTCTTCTTATCCGCAATAATGCCACGCAAATAACGCAACGCGTAATAAGCCGCTGGGTAGGCCAAGCTTGGAGCGCGCATTAAATTAATGCAAGAACGAAAAAGCCCAAAGCACCAGTTACAGTTGGATGCTTTGGGCTTTTTTAATAGGGCTTCGCCTTGAATAAGGCGAAGCTTACTTACGTCAGGCGTGGTTTTTGTTTACCAATCGCATTCGGTAGGGCTTTTAAGTGTGGCGCCAGCTCTGGCTCTAACCATTCCCTGTACCTTAGATGCATCCACTAACTGGCTGCTGTAGTTGTAGGGAGGGTTGAAGGCCTTTCCGCCAATGCCAGACTTATTCTTTGTCGTGTTTTCAAAGATATTTTTGCCTTTGAGCTCTGTGATACCGCCACTACGTTTGTGAATAGGGTTGACGGTGTCAATGAAGTGGTTGTTTTCCACTACAATGCGACACTCCTTCCCAGCAGATATACCGTAGTGTTTACCGTTTGGATACTTCATCCCATCCGCTGAAATTAAATTGTTGACCATGTGAATATCCCCGTAACGGCAGCGCGGTTGTCTCTGAGCCACTCCAGTAAAGTGGTTAAACATTAAGGTAATATTCAACTTGCCTTTACTGACGGATTCGTTGTCGCTAGAGGCCACAAGGTTCGAGAAATTGTGGCTGCTGTTCTTTTTGTAGCCAAAAATATTCCAAGTAAAGGTTACATTGTCTGCACCCTTAACCACGTCTGCATTGCCGTCTTGACCATCCCAAAATTCGCAGTGATCGATCCAAATATTTTTAGAAGAGCCTTCTATATTGATGTTATCCCACGCCTGGTCGCTGTTGGAACCAGGGCCAATAATGACGAGGTTTCTAATGATGACGTTAGAGACGTTTTTTACAGAGATAGGCGCTTTAAGCCGCGTGCCGGGGCGAAGCCCAACGATGGTTTTGTTGGAGCCGACTTTTAGTCTGTCACCGCTTTTGCCTTTCCAACCGCCGCCTACATCTCCGTCAATGTAGATAACTGCAGCGTTACTGCCAGATGCAGCCTTTTGAAGGGCTGAGAAGCTTCTCACTGTCACAGGTTTAGCGCTGCCGCCTCCGGTGACTTCAAAATGCCCGCCGCTGCGACCTTTGCGGGTTGCCCAACCCACAGATTTACATTGACCGCCACTTGGGCGAGGTGTCACTGCGCCAGTGGATGAGCTTGACGAAGAACTTGAACTGGAAGACGAGCTAGAGCTTGTGCATTGACCGGCAGAAATACCTTGGCCCGCGATTTTTAAGCTATCAATGTTTGCTAAGCCTCCGCCGGTGGTAGAGGTTAAGCGAATATTGTTGGTGCCTTGAACAAGATCCACCGTTTTAGTTTCTGTATCCCAGCTTGTCCAGGCGCCAGTGCTGTTTAAGTTGACGGTGTGGGAGCCGTTGCTACCGTTGTTGACCACTAGGTTTCCTGGGCGCGCTGCGCTGCCACCATTGGCATAACGAAACTCTAGTGTAGCACTACTACTGCTGTTGGTGTTTACCTGCCAAGAAACAGACTTATTGGTTGCATTCTCGGTATTGGCAAAGCCGTTCCCAGTAAAACCAGCGTTATCGCTGTCGATGGTACCCTCTAAGCCGCAAAAGCCGGTTTGGTTTTCCTGAAGGGTGATGCTGTTGGTATTGCCACTTGAGCTAGAAGAGCTGCTGGAGCTAGAAGAGCTGGATGCGCTACTTGAGCTGCTGGAAGAGGAGCTTGACGAGCTACTGGAGGACGAACTGCTTGTATTACCGGTATTAGCGGGTTGCCCACCGCCGCAAGCACTCAAAAGTGCAATCGAGCTGGCCAGCAGCATGCCGCTTGCTATACGCCAATTATTTTCACAGATCATCGGGTTAGTCTCCAAAATTTAATGGTCATAAGTATTTGTGGGGAGTGTACAGTAGACGGTATTCAACCAATATTCTCCTCAAGACTCTGAAATTGTATGATATTCGGGTCGTAAAAAGCTAGAATTGGGTCTCATGCCCCAAATTTTTTGGGGTGTTTTGTGAGGAGTAGTGGGGTTTTTTCGGGTAAAGCAGAGAGTTGTGTGATTGAGTTCGAGAAATAGGCCTGAGTTAGGGGCTTTGCACGTCAGAGGCTATTTGGATTGCTCCTGGCATTTTACTTAGCGCCAATATTTCGGTAAGCGCTGGCTTGGGTTGATTGTTGCGATCGAATAAAAAGGGATAGTTGGTGCGCCCCTCAACGGGCCAATCATTGAGCCAAGAATCAGAGTCGTTAATTCCCCAAAAGGTGACTCGATCAATGATGGAGCTGTGGTCTAAAAAGAGCTGGAACAATTCTAGATATCGAGCCTCAAATTGCTTGGCCACTTCCGGTGGTAGCGTGCCATCGGGGTATGGGTTGTTCCCGTTATTTTTTTTCTGGGCCTCTCGCTGTTCTTTAGAGAGCTGGAAATACCAATTTCTTCCCAGTAGGTCCAAGTCAAATTCGGTAATGGAAACGGGCAGTCCCAATAAGCCGAATGTTCTAAACGCCAATTTGACCCGCCTTAAGTTGGGGTGGTCCAATTGCCAATGCCCTTGAAACCCTACGCCATCGACACGAATGCCTTTTAATTTCAGTTTTAGTATCGTAGTAGCCACTTTTAAATAGCGGTTGCGGTTATCCATATTGAAATCGTTGTATAGCAATTTGGCATTTGGCGGCAATTCCTCTTGGGCAATCCTAAAGGCGTGCTCTATAAAATCTTCGCCCAAAATTTTTACAAAATTGGATTGATGTATTTCCCCGCTGCCGTTGATGGCTTCATTGACCACGTCCCACGTGCTGATTTTATCTCCGTATCTGTTGGCCAGGTAACGTACGCGTTCGCGCATTCTTTTTAACAATAATGCTGGGCTTGCTCTGTTGCCGGCTTCGTCCTCAAACACCCAATCAGGCGTTTGTTGATGCCAAAATAGCGTGTGACCAATCATATCTAGGTTGTGCTTAACCCCAAAATCAACAAAGGCATCTGC
>CAYZQH010000082.1:0-12085 GCA_964480055.1 uncultured Cellvibrionaceae bacterium | reverse complement strand
CACTCATTAGATACTTAATTAGCAGGTGCTATATGGCTCGACCGAGCGGCCGCAACAACGACCAATTACGTGAAATATCCATAACTCGCCACTACACCAAACACGCAGAAGGCAGTGTTTTAGTCGCATTTGGTGATACCAAAGTACTGTGCAATGCCAGTGTTGTAGAGGGCGTACCTCGCTTTTTACGCGGCAGCGAATCCGGTTGGCTTACCGCCGAATATGGCATGCTGCCAAGGTCCACCGGTACTCGTATGAACCGTGAAGCGGCCCGCGGTAAGCAAGGTGGCCGTACAGTAGAAATTCAGCGCCTGATTGGCCGCTCGCTTCGCGCAGCTGTAAATTTAAAACAACTGGGCGAATACACCATTACCGTAGACTGCGATGTATTACAGGCCGATGGCGGTACGCGCACGGCATCCATTACCGGTGCCTGCGTTGCCGTTATTGACGCCTTGCGCAGCCTGCAAAGAGCCCAACAAATCACCACCGACCCTCTTTTACATATGATTGCTTCGGTATCTGTAGGTATCTACAACGGTGAGCCGGTGTTAGATTTGGACTACCCTGAAGACTCTAATGCCAGCACCGATATGAATATGGTAATGACAGAATCTGGCGGGCTAATTGAAATACAAGGTACAGCGGAACAATCGCCTTTTTCGGAGAGTGAATTTTCCGCCATGCTGGCATTGGGTAAAAAGGGCATTAGCGAACTGATTGAGGCCCAAAAACAAGCATTGACGAGTGACTAATACGGCTCAGAGTGTGTGCATGTGGCGCCATTAATCTACACAATGACTTTTTAAAAACAAAAAAAGCCCGCGAACCTTTCAGTTAGCGGGCCTAATGCTGTGTGTTTTAAACTTTGATCGCTCAAAATTCAATCGACTCAGCAAATTACGTGAAGTATTACGATCCAAACTTCTTAAGTTCACACCCCCAACGAGTCAATTAAATTAAATAATCAAACTCCAGTAAGTGCGCCCTCCGCTGCCCCTAGATCGCAAAGACCAGCGCCACTACGACACAGCAACCAGCATGCTGCGCCATCATGTTTTTAAATTTTTGAAAGGCACCGCCAAGCAAAAAAAGCGGTATTTAATAGACGGCTGTAAGTAAGGTAATTATATGCGCAATCTACTCAATCAATACTACTTTAAGTAGTATTCTTAGCATCGCAACCTTACCGATGTCATGCTTTTTACTGTCAACCTCTCACTAACGAGTACAACTTTTCAATGTAAATGAAGCACTATCGCAGATTGTCGAATAATAACAATGCGCTGTATTCCAGAGGTTTAATATTAAAACTAAACGACAAAAATCTGAACGATCAACCGCACAGTTTTAATACTAAATTCGGATCAGCTTACCCTCTCTCATATTAAAATATGGGATACGGCACACTTTAAGGGTAAGTGTGGCTCCGGCGCACGGATATAAAACCCAAGCCTACGTTAGGAGCTCACACGTATATTTGTTGACATGCTGTGTTTGATAGCAAGAATGCACCAAAACAACGGTGCCTTGGCGCATAGTGTAAAAAGCGGTGGCGTCAGAATTCTTCGATATCGTAATCCACAATTACGGGTAAATGGCTAGAAAATACTTGCGATTTGTAAGTAACTGCGTATTCCGCCTTGCGTCGAATTGCCTCTGACACTACTTGATAGTCACTGCGCCAGCCATCTCCAACACTCACCTCACCAGAAGGCCACCAGGTATATTCATCGGCGTCGGAATTAACCTGGCGAAACGCATCAGAGTACCCTATTTGGTTAAAAAGTTGGTTCATCCACTGTTGCTCATGGGGAAGAAACCCCGGAGTGCCGGTGTTGTCTTGCCAATTTTCTACGTCTTTACGCGTATGAGCCATACCCCAATTACCACAGTAGATAAAGTTGCGGCGCTTGCGGGTTACCTTGTGCATAAGTGCCTGAAGGTCTTCAAAGAACTGAATTTTAACCTCAAGAGATTCTGTTTCAGACACGGCTGAAGGCGCCAATAATGAGCCCACACTATACTGGTCGTAATCCACCTGTAGATACCGACCCTCCATGTCTACACCGCTTGAAAACCCTAGACCATAGATTAACGCCTTAGGCTGGTGGCGTGTATAAATAGCCACGCCATTATAATGCTTAACGCCAGAGTCGAAAAAATAAGCAAAATACCCCTCTGGGTGATAAATATCGTCATCCAACTCGTACTCTAAAGCACGTAAATCTTGAAGGCAGATAATGTCAGCGTCTTGTTGAGCTATCCAGTCATAGAGCCCGCGCTCGGCAGCTTGCTGGATGCCATCAACACTGAGAGTAATAATTCGCATATTGGCCCCTTGTGAACGGACTGTGTATGATACCGGGTTTTACGCGTAGTGTTAAAAAGTCATGCTTTTTATGGCTTTTAGATATTAGCAAACAGCATTGCAGAAATGCCTCTGGCTTAAAAACGGCCGCCTAGAGACCTACTTTGAAGCACTACATTAGTTGTTGTACGCCTATCGAAGTTATTTTTAATGGTATCTTCAATAGTAATAGTTCAAAATTCGGCCCTCTACGAGTAGGTCCAGCTCAATTAAGGCAGGTAACACCGCGCCCAAACATGGTAATAACTGCCGCGACAGCGCTTGTTGCGCTAAGCGCACTTGGATACAAAACCACAGGTCAGTCATGAAATCCTACCAAAAAGCATTTATTCAGCTTGCATTAAACTCAGGTGCGCTAAAATTTGGTCAATTTCAACTCAAGTCGGGCCGAATTAGCCCATACTTTTTTAATGCCGGGCTATTTCAAACAGGTAAAGCTCTGGCCGAGCTTGGCCGCTATTATGCCGCGGCATTAACGGACGCCCAAGTGAGTTTCGATATGATATTTGGCCCTGCATATAAGGGGATCCCGTTAGCTACCACAACCGCCGTAGCCTTGGCCGACAAATATGACCGCGATGTACCCTATTGCTATAACCGTAAAGAAGCAAAAAACCACGGCGAAGGCGGCACCTTGGTGGGCGCGCCATTGAACGGTCGTGTGGTCATCATAGACGACGTTATCACCGCAGGAACTGCCGTCAGAGAGGTACTGTCTATACTCGATAAGGCCCACCAAGCCACTCCTGCGGCTATACTAATAGGCTTAAACCGGCAAGAGCGCGGCCAAGGTAAGGACTCCGCCATTCATGAGCTTGAACAGTCCACTGGCGTCTCCGTTATTAGCATTATTTGCTTAGAGGATATAATGTCTTATCTGAAACATAATGTAAAAAACCCCGATGCTTTAGAGAGCATCGCGCAGTATCGACGTGAATATGGTGTATAAACTCAAAAACCTCGTTTGGCTCAACCTAACTAGCGCCTGTCTAGCAGTCGCTTCCGTTGGCGCATTCGCTCAAGGTAAGTTCTATCGTTTTGTGAATGACGAAGGCACCAAGGTCATCTCCAGCTCCATCCCCTCTAAGTATGTGGGCGGTGGCTATGAGATTTTAAGCTCCAATGGGCAAATTATTAAGGTCATTCCACCGGAGCCCAAAGCTGAAGAGAAGGAGCGCGTGGACCGCGAACGTGCGCTCATGGCTCAATACAAAATACTGGCGCGCCGCTACAGCTCCGTCAGAGATATTAGTGCCGCCCGCGATCGACGCTTGGCTCACCTAGACGCCAACATCGCCATCTTGCGTGGAAATATCTCTAGCTTTAAAAGTCAGATTGAAGAAATGATGAGTGAAGCGGCCAAGTTTGAACGCGCCGGTAAAAAAATCCCAGCTCATATCTTTAAATCTATTGATGACTTGCGCGCCGAAACAAAAGGCGCAGAAGACGTCTTACGCGGGCGGCTTGAGCAACATAAAATCATCTATGATAAATACGAGTCTAATATGGCGCTGTTTGAGCAAGGTAAAAAACTTCAAGCCCGCCGCTAGCCACATAGAGATGAGCATATGGCTTCCTTAAACGCCACCTTAATAACGATGCTCCACCGGCACTAAAAAACCTAGCCCTACAAACAAATATACACAGCAGGCCAGGCAAACGCGCCTAGCTCGCTGTGCAATATGCTTCATCTACGTTTGAGGCTGCAACAACCCTTTGCAAAGCTTGTGTTACGCCACTTCTGCCACTTGGCAAGTACCCGCCAAATAAGGCCACTGCTCTTCCCAGTCTGCCGTAGGCAAGAATCGAAACTGACTGCGCACAAATTGTGCTATGCGGCCTTCGGTATGGGCAAGCCAAAGATTTACCGTAGTATTGATTGGCATAGAGCTGCGCAGCCCTTCGCGTAACTCGGCTTCACGTAACACTTGCTTTAACTGTGTTTCTAAGCGGTCGTAAAATTGCACAACCCGTACATGAAGTCGCTCTGTTTCACCGGCTAAAGCATCTCCGGTTAAAATACGAGTAATGCCTGGGTTACGCTCAGAAAACACCAGTACCATATGAATGATTTGCTCGCATTTTTGCGCAGCATTTAGGCTAGCATCGCTGGTGATTAAAGTTACGCGAGTAAATACAGACTCTTCAATAAATTCAATCAGCCCCTCAAACATTTTAGTTTTACTGGGGAAATGACGATACAAAGCCGCCTCTGAAACACCCACTTCTTTTGCCAGCGCAGCAGTCGTAATTCTGGCTCCGGGGCTTGCTTCTAACATTTGTACAAACGCCTCTAAAATTTGTTGGCGTCGCGGTTTTTTATTTTGATTGGAGGTCATGGTTTAAGGTCAATAAGGTTTGGCCCAAACTACCCATCTCCGGCGGGTGAACGGTTCGGAATTGCGATTAATTAAATCCAAAAGGCACAGTCACTGCTATGTTGCCCTGCGGTTGCACACTACTGGATAACGGATCTGGCATAAACACTGTGGCTTTTTTATATATACGGTTTATCTGCCACGAAAACCTAGCCGAGGCCGAGGCCTCTCCATTACGAGCACAAAGGCTCCATTCCGATGAACTATCTTTACTTGTTCGCATCCATGCGAACAAGTGCCCGCTTATCATTGATTCAAACAGCGGCCAAGAGCCACGGGTACGACAACGGTACCACTACTGTCGAAATATGATGGCGAGCAAAACTACCCAGTTAAATTATTATAACCCCTGAATAGTACGATTCAATGGCGCAGGTCACTAGATCTGTCCATGTCATCTAAATCGTTGTCTGTTATCCTAGCCCTAATTGCGCCACCCTTCAACATATTGATAAGCATCGGGCGTTTAATTTTTATTGGTTATAAGCGTGCCTACGCCAGCATCGGTAAAAATTTCTAACAATACTGCGTGAGGCACTCGCCCATCAACGATGTGAGCACTTGCAACCCCTGATTTAACTGCATCCAAGGCGCAGCGAATCTTTGGCAGCATGCCTCCGTATATCGTGCCGTCATCTATCAGCTCATCAACACGAATGGTGCTCAAACCGGTTAAAACTTCGCCTTGCTGATCTTGTAGGCCTGCAACGTTGGTGAGCAGCATGAGTTTTTCCGCCTGTAATACTTCTGCTACTTTACCGGCAACCAAATCTGCGTTGATATTGTAGGAGGCACCATCTACACCTACGCCGATTGGTGCTATGACCGGAATAAAATCGCTTTGCACCAACAAATCAATCACTTTACGGTTAATTGACCGTACTTCACCTACGTGGCCTATATCAACTATTTCTGGCGTGGTTAACTCAGGGGCAATATCGCCCTTTGCTGCTCTTACCACTTCCATTTTTCGTGCTTGAATTAAGTTGCCATCTTTGCCGGTAATACCAATAGCCTGGCCGCCATTGCGATTAATTAAATTCACAATTTGTTTATTAACCGTACCGCCAAGTACCATCTCCACTACGTCCATGGTTTGACTGTCGGTAACGCGCATACCGTCCACAAACTCAGATCGTATGCTCAGCTTATTCAGCAACTCACCAATCTGCGGGCCACCACCATGAACAACAATGGGGTTCATGCCCACCAATTTCATTAACACTACATCCCTGGCAAAACTGTTTTGCAGCTTTTCATCCACCATGGCATTGCCACCAAATTTAACCACAATGGTTTTATTGGTAAACCGTTGGATATACGGCAGCGCCTCTGTCAATACTTTTGATATTTGAAGGGCATCAATGGGTGTCTCACTCATGGTTTAAACCTTTTTATTCAGTCAACGATTGCGCTGCCATCTTCGTCGTTACAGGCATGGCAGCATAATCGTTGATGGTATTAGTTTGGATATTAAGGCGCTAAAAGCGCCTTTAGTAGATGTTTTTAGGTGTTACCGGTACCGGTAACACCTTGGGGGCGGCGTTATTATTCATACTTGAAATACATCAACACGATTAGGACCAACTAAACTCTATAGACGGCTCAATTTTGCGTACCTCGCGCGTTATCAGCGCCTTCATAGTATGAATTTGCTCGTCGGTTTCTGCTTCAAAGCGCAATGTTAAATCCGCCGATGTATTGGAGGCACGCACCAGCGCCCAACCGGTAGGAAACTCTGCACGCAACCCATCAATAGTAATCAGTTTTGCATCACCAAAATCGCCTTCTTCCACCAACCGCTTCATTACACCAAATTTTATTGCCTCATCCACTGGCACTCGAATTTCCGGTGTCGCAATCAGCTTGGGTAATTCGTCGTATATGTCGTCAAGTGGCTCGTCTCGTAAGCTTATAATTTCCACCAAACGGGCCGCAGCGTACAGACCATCATCAAACCCGTACCAACGATCTTTAATAAAGATATGCCCAGAAAACTCGCCCCCTAACAACGCACCGGTTTCTTTCACCTTAGTGCGCATTGGCGCATGGCCTGTTTTCCACAAAATGGGGCGCCCCCCACTGCTACTAATCACAGAGTTCAGCAAGCGCGTGCTTTTAACATCAAACACCACGTCGGCACCTGGATTACGCGCCAAAATATCTTTAGCAAATAGCATGAGTAACTGATCGGGCCAAATGATTTGACCTTTTGGTGTAACCACGGCCAAGCGGTCGCCGTCACCATCAAAGGCAACCCCCAAATGCGCACCCGTATCTTTCACCTTTGCAATTAGCGCCTTTAGGTTTTCTGGCTTTGAAGGGTCAGGGTCATGATTGGGGAAGGTGCCATCAAAATCACAATACAGAGCAGAAACCTCACAGCCTAATTCATGGAAAAGGTTCGGTGCGATTTTGCCCGTGACGCCATTGCCAGCATCTAATACCACCGAGATATCGCCCGCTAATGCCACGTCCGAGAATATGGTCTCTACGTAGCGCGACTCCACCTCTTCTTTAGACTCGCTACCAATGCCCTGACGAAACTGCTCTTTTAAGATTCGCGCACGCACGGCTTTAATATCAGCCTCACTGCGCGCCTCTCCTTTCATAACAACTTTAAATCCATTGTACGGAGCTGAGTTATGACTCGCCGTTACCATCACTGCACTGGAGGTTTGCTCTAACTCCTCCACCGCGTAATATAAAACCGGTGTGGGTACGGTGCCAATATTGATAACATCACAGCCTGTACTCAAAATACCGCGAATTAAATTCTCTGTAAGAATTGGGCTGTGCGTTCTCGCGTCACGTCCAACAATGAGCGCCCGCTCCCCTGCTTCTATCGCTTCGGACCCTAAAGCTTGGCCAATTTTTTGCGCTAAATCATGGGTGATTTCTGACTCGTATTTACCGCGAATATCATAAGAGCGAAAAATATGATCCGGCACATCACTTTCAGACATGGCTGCTTCTAAACCATCGAACGCCTCACTAATGTCTAATGGATCATCCAATGGCTCGTCATCGTCCGCAGCCCCAAGCAACCCTTCTTGGTCTTCATCAATGGCGATATTCAAGGTGCTGACTTCCTCGTCAGTCGCCGAGCTACTGGTACGGCCCATGGTGCGCAATGACTCCTCAACGGCTTGCTGCCGTTGATGGATTCTGTGGCCTAAAGCCAGTCCCACAAAGATAAAGACTGCCATACTGGCTAGGGCCGCTACGACACCAATAAGGCCTACCACCAAATAATCCACTTCAGTTTGTTCGGCCAACACCTCTGAAGCCACAAATTCAACATGCCACGGTGTTCCGGGTACTGAAAAACGCTCTGCCTTGTACAATTTGCCCTTCCCAAACGACCCCATTAACCGCTGCTGATTATCAAAGCTTTGATACAAGGCGACCTTCCCTACCTTATCCAACCCTTTGCGCATATGGGTGTATAGCTCTTCTATGGGCTGGGTAACCAATATGGTGCCTACAACGGGCTTACGATCATCTTCGGGCACTGGCACAATAATATTGATTCGCCAACCACCCCCGCCAGAATCTAAAGCTTCTGGCACAACTCGCTCACGTCGCTCGGCTTTGCGTATTGCCTCTAGCTCGGCGTAACGTACCGGTGGCACGGCATCCATATCCAGTTTGGCTTCTCCCTTTGGATATAGGCGAATCGCTGAAGCCTGCGGAAAGCTAATCTTTAGTGCGTTTTTTTGCTCCAAAAGGCCAACCGGATCCTTATAAACAAAGGCAGTAGCCAACCCCGAGCTTTTTGCAAAAAACTCCAATTTTGTATCGACAGAATGTAAGAAGTTAGCCACGTTGGAACCTGCCATACGCGCGCTCTGCTCAGCAAAAATGGCCAACTGGCTGTTGCGCTCGCTCACCACAAACTGCTGCCAAGCCAACCAGCCCCCCATTAAAGTCACTACCGCTCCAACCACAGCACTGCAAAGCACCACAAACGCCACTGGCGATGCCTTAACTCGCTCTCTCAGCCCCCCACTTTCTACACTCGCTTGGCTCTGGGCATTCGTTTTTGCGTTTTTTTGATCTTCAATTGACGGCTTGCTCACGTAAGCATGCTCCTCAGCTTTAGCCCAACGTCTGTGATATACCCTTGGCGATACGCACAACCAAAGCACGCGCCAACTGGGGTTTACTGCACTCAGGCAATGATTCTTGACCAGTACTGGTTAATACTTCTACGGCATTATTATCGCTGTTAAACCCAATGCGCGAGTTTGATACATCGTTTGCAACGATCATATTCAACCCTTTACGCTCCAGTTTAGACTGTGCGTACTCAATAACACGTTCGGTTTCGGCAGCAAACCCAACAATGTATGCCTCAGGCGCCTTGCAAGCCAACGTAGCAACAATATCTGGGTTCTTAACCAGCGTTAGAATCTTGGTTTCTTCTTGTGGTAATTTTTTTATTTTTTGTTCTGAAGTCACTTGCGGGCGATAATCTGCCACAGCCGCAGTTGCTATAAAGATATCCATATTCGCCACATGCGCCAAACAGGCGTCAAGCATATCTTGTGCGCTTAACACGTGTACTACATGCGCTTGCTCTGGCGGCATCAGCGTTGTGGGGCCACTCACCAACACCACTTTAGCACCGGCTTCGATACATGCCTCGGCGAGTGCGTATCCCATTTTACCGGAGCTGTGATTGCTAAGATACCTGACTGGGTCTAGGGCTTCACGCGTGGGGCCAGCGGTAATCACCACTGTTTTACCCGCAAGCGCCCCGTGGTCAAAAAAAGCGTGGGCCCGATCAACTAGGTCTTGCGGCTCTAGCATTCGCCCAAGGCCGACATCGCCGCAGGCTTGCGCGCCCGTATCTGGCCCCCAAATTTGAACGCCTCTGTTTTTTAAGCTTTGCACGTTTGCTTGAGTCGCGGCATGAGCCCACATGGCCTCATTCATTGCTGGCGCCACCACCAGCGGCGCGCGCAACGCCAAACAAACCGTAGTCAACAACTCATCACCGTGCCCACCTGCCAGTCTGGCCAAGCAGCTTGCACTGGCCGGTGCAATCATCATTAAATCTGGCCAGCGCGCCAATTCGATATGACCCATCCCCGCCTCAGCTTTTGGGTCCAACAGCTCGGTGTGCACTGGGTTTGCGGTTAGGGCTTGCAGTGTAAGTGGTGTAATGAACTTTGTAGCGGCACGGGTCATTACCACTCGCACTTCAGCGCCAGCACTTTTTAAGCCTCGGGCTAACTCCGCTGCCTTATATGCTGCAATGCCACCGCTAATACCCAGCAAAATGCGTTTGTTGCTTAAAGTGATCAAGCCAATATCTCTGAAATTTCTTTGTAAACCTCTTTATTATATGCCTTTTAATTGCGCTAGAATGGATGAAATCAACCATACCAAGGAGTGGATATGTCTATCAAATGTTGGCCGGAGGCTGACCGCCCCCGTGAAAAACTCATTACCCAAGGCGCCAGCGCCCTCACCGATGCAGAGCTATTGGCCATATTCTTACGTACCGGCTGCCAAGGGGTAAACGCTGTCGATCTAGCGCGCCAAGCCCTGGCCCGCTTTGGCAGCTTACGCACACTGATTGGTGCCACGGAGCATCAATTTTGTACCCACCCAGGGTTTGGCCGCGCAAAGTTTGCGCAGCTGCAGGCGGTTATGGAGATGGCCCGACGGCATTTGGCAGAAGAGCTGACCCAAGCCCCCAGCTTTACCCAAGTCGATACCGTCAAACGCTATTTGCAAAGCCAACTTCAAGATCAACCCATAGAGCAATTTTCCGGCCTGCTTCTTAACACCAAACACCAGCTCATTCGCTACCACGTGTTTGCCTCCGGCACCATTGACCAAGCAACGGTTCACCCTCGAGAGGTGGTAAAAGCCGTACTCAATCACAACGCTGCTGCCGTCATTTTTGCCCACAATCACCCCTCTGGGTGCCCCCAACCAAGCCGGGCCGATCACACCCTAACAGAGCGCCTGTGTGACGCGTGCGCACTGATGGATATTCGCGTGCTGGACCACATTATAGTGGGGCAAGGGCAAACCGTATCGCTTGCACAAAAGGGCTGGCTACCCAACGAAACATGACCCTCTGAGCATCAATCACCTGAGCAACGCCAAGTTTATGGTATTTTGATCAAGTTTATATTGCCTTTAACAAGGTGTTTTGGTATAAATCGCGCCTCTTTTTGTCGGCCTAACCTTTTCAGCAATCAAGATGGCTTAGTCTTAATGCTGAAACACTGGCCGCCGGGCCCGCGCACGGGCACAAATTCCATGAATACATTGCAAGCGCCCCGGCGTTTGCATAGAGTTTAAGCAAGAGGCAACAAATGGCTAAGGTATGTCAGGTTACAGGTAAGCGCCCAGTAACTGGTAATAACGTTTCTCACGCAAAAAACCACACCAAGCGTCGTTTTTTGCCAAACTTACACACGCATCGTTTTTGGGTACCGTCTGAAAACCGCTTTGTGAAGCTGCGTGTTTCATCCAAGGGTATGCGCATCATCGACAAAAACGGCATTAACACTGTTTTGGCTGATATTCGCGCCCGCGGCGAAAAAGTATAATCGCCCGTAGCGAACATTAGGAGTTCATCATGCGAGATAAAATTCGACTTAACTCAAGTGCCGGTACTGGTCACTTTTACACTACCACCAAAAACAAGCGCACCATGCCAGAGAAAATGGAGGTCAAAAAATATGACCCTGTTGCTCGTAAGCATGTAATGTACAAAGAAGGCAAAATTAAGTAGTACGACTTAATATCGCTTTATGAGAGCCCGGCCTAGTGTCGGGCTTTTTTGTTTCTGGGCTCCGGGGGTTTTGATTTTCCTTGTACTTCTCCAGCCCTTTCTCGTTTTTCACAATTCCATTAAGCAGTCCCTTTTTTCACCCTTAAATGCCCAAATTCATCCGCTGAACACACCCAGCCCGGTGCCACATAGGTGGTGGCCACCTCCTCTACAATCACCGCGGGGCCCTTAATGGTTTGCTTCGGCGTTATAGCACAACGCCCCCAAACTTCGGCGCTACCCACACCGGGTAGCTCTACAAAATCGATAGGCGATGCATTTTCATGGGCGAGGTTGTATGTGACCGGTGCTGCCGGCGCTTTGGTGGTGACGGCAACGCGAATATTCACCAGCTCCACGACCATATCCAAGCTATGGCCAAACTGATTTTGGTGAGCCTCATGAAACGCCTCGGTAAGCTGTGCTGTATCACCAAGCCAAGGAACATTGAGTGTGGCAGATTGGCCAAAGTAGCGGCAATCCACACTGATTTGTGCCGAACAATCCTCTTTAGCGCCCTCTTCGATCAACTCCGCA
>CAYZQH010000081.1:8309-12215 GCA_964480055.1 uncultured Cellvibrionaceae bacterium | reverse complement strand
GCTTGCAGAGCTTGAGCTGCTCCGAGTGTTCTGCTCAAGTAGCCTTGCTGCATATCCCAAAGCAGTTTTTGCTCGGCACTCGGGACGGGAGTGACGTTAATGGATAGCTGCTCGACGGCAGCGGGCGCCGCAACTTCTATCGAGGGAGTAACGGGTTCGTCATTACACCCCGTTAAGCTAATAGCGGCCAAAATGATTGAGGTAAGGCCGGTTAACAACCAGGTATATTGGTTTTTCATTGCGGCGGGCTACTGTTCTCTTAGGCTCATGATAGGCCATTGATTTTTTTTTGCGTGGGCCTGTAATCGGTCATCTGGGTCTACTGCCACTGGGTGAGACACCAAGCTAAGCAATGGAATGTCACTGGCAGAGTCACTATAAAAGTAGCTGCCTTCTAGGGTTTCTTCCGAGTTATTGTCCAACCATTGGTGAATGCGGGTGACTTTGCCTTCTTTATAGCAGGGGGTACCTGTGGTGCGCCCGGTGTATTGGCCGCCACTTATCTCCGCCTCGGATGCAATAAGCTGTGCAATACCCAGTTGCTCAGCAATCGGCCCTGTGACAAATCGATTGGTTGCGGTGATGATCACCAAGGTATGGTCAAGGGCGCGGTGGTGCTCTATGAGGGCCTGCGCCTTGGGCAGCATAATGGGTGTGATACATTCATCCATGTATTGCTTGTGCAGCGCCTCAAGCTGGGGGGCACTCCATGCGGCCAGTGGTGCCAAAGCGAAGTTGAGGTAAGCGCGAATATCGAGTTGCCCGGCTTTGTAATCCTCATAGAATTGATCGTTTTTTTGTTGGTAAGTTTTGGCATCTACGTGCTTGTAGCGAACCAAAAATTCACCCCATAGGTGATCGCTGTCACCACCAATTAATGTGTTATCTAAATCAAAAAGGGCTAAGGTCAACGGGGGGCTCCATAACCGTCGATGCTGACGGAGTAACGCTGATGCATGGTGTGCCAGTTCACAGTATTCCAAGGTTTGTTGGAAAATTGCTGATTTTGACAAATATGTGAAACAATAGGGTGGATCATTATAACAACAAAGGCAGCACAGCAATGATTGACAGTGACGGCTTTAGGCCCAATGTGGGCATTTTGTTAACTAACCGTACGGGGCAGTTGCTGTGGGCCAGACGCGTTGGCGGCCAAGATGCGTGGCAGTTTCCGCAAGGCGGCATAAAGCAAAATGAAGATGCCGAATCTGCACTGTATCGTGAACTAGAAGAGGAGGTGGGTTTAACACCAAAGGATGTGGGTGTGTTGGGTGTGACACGCGGGTGGTTGCGGTACCGCTTGCCAACGCGGTTTGTACGCCAGCAAAAACCTGTGTGTATTGGTCAAAAGCAAAAGTGGTTTTTGCTAGAATTTTTAGGTGACGATCAACGAGTGGATGTAGCCGGTGAAGGCACCCCAGAGTTTGATCAGTGGCGGTGGGTTAGCTATTGGTACGCTATAAATAATGTTGTAGCTTTTAAACGCGACGTGTATCGCAGGGCGCTCAAAGAGCTATCGCCCGTTCATACTCAGTTTGAAGAACGCTTAAATTTGGACATATAAATAGTATGCTCAATTCCTTGCGCAGTATCGTACAAGAGGTGGTGTCGGCCCGAGATCTAGACGCGGTGCTAGAGATCATAGTGACGCGTGTGCGCTCGGCTATGAATACACAGGTGTGCTCCATTTATCTGCGCGACGATAAAGCATTTTATCGTTTGATGGCTTCTGAAGGTTTACACCCCGAATCCATCGGTCAGGTGGCCTTAGGGCTTAAAGAGGGTTTGGTGGGCATGGTGGCCGCCCGCGAAGAGCCCATTAACCTAGATCAAGCCGATTCCCACCCCAAATTCCAATACTTCCCAGAAACCGGTGAGGAGCGTTATAGCGCTTTTTTGGGCGTGCCCATTGTCCATCATCGAGTGGTGTTGGGGGTATTGATTGTGCAGCAAACGCAGCGGCGTAAGTTTGATGAAAGCGAAGAAGCTTTCTTGGTGACCATGTCGGCCCAGCTGGCTAGCGTCATCGCTCATGCAGAGGCAACGGGCGCGTTGGCCACAATTAGTGGGAAGCAACCCAAGGAGGCCCGCTTTAAGGGGGTTCCGGGGGCGCCTGGCGTAGTGATTGGCAATGTGGTGGTGGTCTCCCCACTGGCAGATTTGACCGCCGTGCCCTACCAAACCAGTGACGATGTAAATGTCGAGCTGGCTTTCTTCCAAAGTAGCCTATCTGCGGTGCGTGAAGACGTTAAGCGTTTGGGTGAAGAGTTAAAAGAGCGTTTAAACAAAGAAGAGCAGGTTCTATTTGATGCCTACCTGGGGATGTTGGACGACGCCTCTCTTGGTGGAGAGGTGACCGAACGCATACTAGAGGGCTTGTCTGCCCAGTACGCTTGGAGTGAAGTCATTCTCGAGCACGTTAAAAACTTTTCTAGTATGCATGACCCTTACTTGCGTGAGCGCGCGTCAGACGTACAGGATTTAGGGTCTCGCGTGTTGGCTTATTTGCAAGAGTCTGCTCAATCTGAGCGCGTGTATCCCGATAACACCGTTTTAATTGGCGAAGAGCTTACCGCCTCGGTCTTGGGCGAGGTGCCCCAAGATAAACTCGCGGGCCTGGTCTCTTTGCGTGGCTCGGGTAATTCACACGTGGCCATTTTGGCGCGCTCCATTGGCATTCCCACAGTAATGGGTGCGGTCGATCTGCCCTACACCAAGCTCGATGGCCGTGAAATGGTGGTGGATGGTTATCACGGGGTGGTTTACAGCGACCCGTCAGACGACCTTAAGGCCCAGTATCAAGAAATAGTAGAAGACGACCGCCAAATGGTGGCGGGGCTGGAGCAACTAAAAGACCTGCCTTGCGAAACACTTGATAGCCATCGCGTGGCTATGTGGGTAAACACAGGGTTAATGGCCGATGCGGTATTTTCTATAGAGCGCGGCGCTGAAGGCGTGGGGCTTTACCGTACAGAAGTCCCTTTTATGCTGCGCGACCGCTTCCCAACAGAGGAAGAGCAGCGTGCAGTGTATCGAGAGCAGCTAGAGACGTTTCATCCACACCCTGTGACCATGCGCACATTGGATATTGGCGGTGACAAAGCGCTGCCTTACTTCCCTATCTCTGAAGACAACCCGTTTTTGGGTTGGCGCGGTATTCGTGTGACCCTAGACCACCCAGAGATATTCTTAGCTCAGGTACGCGCAATGTTAAAAGCCAGTGAAGGGCTGAACAACCTGCGTATTTTACTGCCTATGATCTCCTCTATTTCTGAGTTAGAAATAGCTCAAATGCTGATATTTCGCGCTGCAGATGAACTCATGGATGAGGGGTATGCCATTCGCGTTCCACCTATTGGTGTAATGGTGGAGGTGCCTTCGGCGGTGTATCAGGCACGTGAATTGGCTGCGCGGGCCGACTTTTTATCGGTTGGCAGCAATGACCTGACTCAATATATATTGGCGGTGGACCGCAATAACGCCCGTGTTGCGGATCTATACCACTCGTTGCACCCGGCCGTACTAAAGGCCTTATCTGATGTGGTCAAAGATAGCCACAGTCAGGGCGTTACCGTGGGCATTTGTGGCGAGTTGGCCGGTGACCCAGCCGCGGCCATGCTGTTGATTGCCATGGGGTATGACACTCTATCTATGAATGCTTCAAATTTACTCAAAGTGAAATCTGTGATTCGTCAAATCACCCTAGAGCAATCCAAAGAGCTACTGGCAGAGGTGTTAACCTTATCGGATACAGAGTCAGTGCATCGCTGCTTAGAAGAGGCCTTTGAGCACACCGGTTTATCGCGACTGCTTAAACCCAAAGCCCCCAACGAGTAACGACGTTCCCCTCGACGAGAGCTCACATCCATCCTGGCACTGCTCTTTGCCTATTAGCCTGCCTTGGTC
>CAYZQH010000081.1:0-8209 GCA_964480055.1 uncultured Cellvibrionaceae bacterium | reverse complement strand
TGCTCGGCGGTCAAAAATCCCGAATGCAACGCCGCGATGGTATGATGCGCGCGGTCATCACTATTAGGATGTTTGATTATGCTTAAGTACCCAGAGATCGACCCGGTTGCACTGTCTATAGACGCTTTTACCATTGCCGGAAAGACCCTTGGCCCCCTTAATATCCACTGGTACGGGTTAATGTACTTATTCGGGTTTGCCGGTGCTTGGCTATTAGCCGTATATCGGGCTAAAAGCTCCCAGCGTGTGGTTGAGGCTAAGCAAGTAGAAGACTTAATCTTCTACTCGGCAATGGGGGTGATACTGGGTGCGCGTATTGGGTACGTTATTTTTTATAACCTTAATGCATGGATGGATGATTTATTTATGATCGTTCGCTTGTGGGAAGGCGGTATGTCGTTTCATGGCGGGTTGATTGGTTTGGCCACGGCAATGCTCATATACGCGGCCAAGTACAACAAAAACTTCTTTGATTTAGTGGACTTTGTGGCGCCATTTGCGCCCATTGGTTTGTGTTTGGGGCGTATCGGCAATTTTATTGGAGGGGAGCTATACGGTCGAGCGACCGATGTGTCTTGGGCTATGATTTTCCCGAAAGACCCAACCAGTTTGCCGCGCCACCCTTCGCAATTGTATGAAGCCTTCTTAGAGGGCATTGTGCTGTTTATTATCCTATTTTGGTTCTCGCAAAAGCCGCGGCCGCGCGGCGCGGTCATCGGTCTGTTTATGCTTGGATATGGTGTATTCCGTTTCAGCGTAGAGTTTGTTCGCCAGCCCGATGCACACATTATGTTTGACTTGTTTGGCTGGATGACTCGCGGCCAAATTCTGTGCCTACCCATGATGGGTATTGGTCTTGCCCTGTTGGCTTGGGCATATTTGCAAAACTCTAAGCGCAAAGCCGGGCAAGACAAGGGGTAGGTAATGAAGCAATACTTAGACTTGATGCGTTATGTGCGTGATCACGGTGTGCGCAAAGAGGATCGTACCGGTACGGGTACGGTCAGTACATTTGGTTATCAAATGCGGTTTAACCTAGAGGAAGGGTTTCCGTTGGTGACCACCAAAAAGTGCCATTTAAAATCCATTATTCACGAGTTGTTGTGGTTTCTTCGGGGCGATACCAATATTGGGTATTTGCAAGAGCACAATGTTAAGATTTGGAACGAGTGGGCAACCCCTGAGGGTGATTTGGGGCCTGTATACGGCGCGCAGTGGCGCTCATGGGCTATACCGGACGGTGGTGTCATAGATCAAATGGCGGATGTTATTGAGCAAATCAAAACAAAGCCAGATTCCAGGCGACTGATTGTTTCTGCTTGGAACCCCGCGTATTTACCGGACGAGGGCGTAGCGCCCCACGACAATGCCGCCAGCGGCAAAATGGCCTTGCCGCCATGCCATACCTTATTCCAGTTTTATGTGCTCAACGGGAAGTTATCCTGCCAATTGTATCAACGCAGTGCAGATATCTTTTTAGGTGTGCCGTTTAATATTGCTTCATACGCCTTGTTAACCTTGATGGTTGCTCAGGTGGCAGGGCTAAAGCCCGGTGATTTTGTACATACCTTGGGTGATGCCCATCTTTATACCAATCATATGGAGCAAGTGGATTTGCAACTTACGCGTGACCCACTACCTTTGCCCAGCATGCATATAAACCCTTATGTAAATGATTTATTTGAATTCAAATATGAAGATTTTGAGCTGCTTAATTACCAAAGCCATGGAGCCATTAAAGCCCCGATCGCCATATAGGGCACCTCTAAAAATGCACTTTTTGTTCGATTGCTGCGTCAGTTCCGTCCGCAAATCCTCATTTACTGCACGTAAACTGCGGTTCTGTGGGCGGTACTTTCTTGCACTCAAACAAAAATTACTATTTTTAGAGGCGCCATATAGCCAATCCTAGTAAAACCCGTCACTTACGTGATGGGTTCTGGCGGTATCTCCATGTGCCGTCTCGACCAACAATAACCTGAATGAATGGGTGAGCATGTCTACCGAGCCTTCTTTGTCTCTCATCGTTGCCAAATCTACCAATAACGTGATTGGTTTGAACAACACGCTGCCGTGGCGGCTGAGCGCAGATTTGGCCCACTTTAAAAAAGTGACCATGGGTAAGGCCGTGATAATGGGCCGTAAGACGTACGAGTCTATAGGGCGGCCCTTACCTGGCCGCACAAATATTGTAGTCACGCGTCAACGCGCTTGGCACGCAAATGGTGTTACGGTTGTTCATAGCCTGGATGAGGCAGTGGCCGCAGCAAGTGAATGCCAAGAGAAAGAAGCCGTGCTGATTGGTGGTGCAGAGCTTTATGCTCAAGGCCTGGGGCTTTGCAGTACCGTGTATTTAACGGAGGTAAAGGCGCAGCTGGAAGGCGATGCGTTTTTTGCAGATTTAGACAGCACCGAGTGGGCGCTTATTTCTAAAGAATCACACGTCAAGGATGAAAAAAACGACCATGATTTCGACTTACTTGTATTTAAGCGCACATAGCAAAGGGTGATTTAGGCGGCAAAAGCCGTGTCGTTCAAAGTGGCAATATGGTTAATATTTAACCTTGTGTTACTTTGGCGCCACAAAGTGTTACCGTTTAATGTATTTATAACGTTAATTGTTACCAAAAGTTATGCGTGTGGTTAATAAAAGTACAGCTCTCAGAATTAGATTTGAATGTACCGGAGGCGTCCTTTTAAAATGCTCCACTCTTAATTTGTCCTATTTTCCGTTAAAAACTCTCAGGTTTACACAGCAGCGTGGAGCTTGAGGGATTATTTAGTCATGCTAGCACCCAAGTTGGGGGGAATATGAAAAAGCAGCGAATGAAAGCTCTGGCGCTGTCCTCAGTGATTACTGCTGGAGCCGTGTTTGCCGGCTCTGTACACGCAGATCAGTCTTTGGACGGTATCTTGGCTGTTGGCCAATCTAAAATTGTTCAAGCGCAAAAGTCACAAGCGCGTATCAACAAGCTTCAAGATCAAACCACAGGCATTATTGGCAAGTTCAAACAAGTGAGCAAAACCATTGAAGGTTTGCGTATCTATAACGCTCAATTGGAAAAGCAACTTGAAAGCCAGCGTGACATCATTGGCAAGCTCGAGAGCTCCATTGGTCAAATCACTGTGATTCAGCGTCAGGTTCAGCCTTTGGTGTTGGAGATGTTGGATGGGGTTGAGCAGTTTGTTGAGCTAGATGCGCCTTACCGCAAAGAAGAGCGCCTAGAACGCGTTGCTAAGTTACGTGAAATCATGACTGATGCCGACGTAACCATTGCTGAAAAATTCCGCCAAGTGCTAGAGATTTACAGCATCGAGTCTGAGTACTCGCGCAAGATCGACGCTTACGAAGATACGCTCAGTATTAATGGCCAAGATTTGGTAGTTAATGTTGTGGCTATTGGTCGTATTGCATTGATGTATCAAACAATGGATGGCAGCCAATCAGGTGCCTGGGATCGCAGCGTTGGGGATTGGGTTCCTCTAGACGCGGGCGAATACAGAAAGCACATTAAAAGCGCCATTCGTATTGCTCAGAAGAAGGCACAAAATGACATCATGCGTCTGCCCATTGCAGCTCCGGAGGTCGCACAATGAGATTCTTAAACAAGAACACTGTTTTAGCTTTGGCTGCTGCTGGTGTGATGGCTTTTTCAGGCCCCGTGTTTGCTGAGAAGGCCACTAGCTTAGACCAGCTATTGCAGTTGATGAAACAAAGTAGAGTGGTTGAAGGTAAAGAGCATAAAGCGCGCGAGGCGGAGTTCCGTCGCGAAAAATCTAAGCGTGCCGGGCTATTGGCCAAGGCCGAAAGAACCAAAGCGCAAGAAGAAGCGCGTTCTGCCAAGCTTGAATCGGATTACGAGAAACAAGACCTTAGAATTAAAGCTTTGCGTGAACAGCGCGACGAGCGTATGGGGTCATTAAAGGAGTTGTTTGGTCATTTGAAAACGGCCTCTGGCGATCTACAAGCGAGCTTGAAAAACTCCATGATCAGCTTGCAGTACCCTGGCCGCTCTGATTTTGCTGCCGCACTTTCTAAGAAGATGGATAACGAAACCAGCCTGCCAACGATCGAAGAGATCGAGCAGTTGGTTTATGAAATTCAGCGTGAAACAGTAGAAGCGGGCAAAATTGTTAAATTCACCACTACTGTATCGGTGGACAGCCAGCCAACAGAGCTAGAAGTGGTTCGTATTGGTAATTATGGCGCTGTAGCCAATGGCCAGTACCTTTTCTTTGACCCAGAAGCGGGCAGCTTAAAAGTGCCAGCAGTACAACCTTCAGGGTTACCTGACCCATCGGCCTTACAGAATGCAAGCTCTGGTTTAACCATGGCGGCCGTTGACCCAACTTTGCCATTGGGTGGTCAAATTATGCAGATAATGGTGGACCGTCCAGACCTTAAAAAGCGCTTTGAACAAGGCGGTTTAGTCGGTGCAATCATCATTATCGGTTTGGGTGGCCTAGGCTTGTTGCTTATCTTGTGGCGTTTGGTTGCTCTTGGCGCTCTTGGCGCGAAGGTAAGCAAACAGTTGAAATCTAAGCGTGCTAATTCCAATAACCCATTGGGTCGTGTACTTAAAGTGTCTGAAGATAATGCTGGCATTGACAGCGAATCTCTAGAGTTGAAGCTAGAAGAAGCCATATTGAAAGAGCGTCCTGCCATTGAAAGCGGTTTGAACATGATTAAGATCATTTCGATGGTTGCACCGCTTATGGGGCTATTGGGTACGGTTGTAGGTATGATCCAAACGTTCCAGGCCATTACAGACTTTGGTGCGGGCGATCCTAAGCTTATGGCTGGCGGTATTTCTGCAGCCTTGGTTACTACCGTGTGTGGCTTGATTGTTGCCATCCCTACGGTATTCATGCACACCGTATTAAGTGGTAAAGCCAAGCGCATCATTCATATTTTGGATGAGCAAAGTGCTGGCATCATCGCTGAAAAAGCCGAAGGTAAGTAGGAGGCCATAGCCAATGCCTATTGAAGCATTAGAAACCGTGCAGGCCTTTGTGGCCTCCGGTGGCCCCATATTAATTGCGATAGCATTGTTAACCTTCGTGATGTGGACTTTGATCTTTGAGCGCCTCTGGTTTTTTAAGGCGTCGCTTGGGGGCCTTGTTAAGTCCACCGTGTCTAAGTGGGATGGGCGAGCCGAGAGAAAGTCTTGGAGCGCTCACCAAATTAGGGACGCAATGATCTCGCGTGTATCTGACAAGATTACCGTCAATCTCGATTTGATTGGCACCATGGTGGCTTTATGCCCACTGTTTGGTCTTTTGGGTACCGTTGTGGGCATGATTGAAGTATTTAATGTGTTGGCCACCACCGGTGGTGCCGATGCCAAGTCTATGGCCGGTGGCGTAAAGCAGGCCACCATTCCTACCATGGCTGGTATGGTTGCCGCTATCTCGGGTGTATTTGGTAGTACCATCATTAACCAGATCGCGCAGCGCGAAAAGCAGTTGTTAGAAGACCATTTAACAATGGATCACTAACGAGTTATTTAAACGTGGCCGACAGTGTCGGCCTACTTAGAAGAGAGTGAGCATGGCCAGCAGAAATAAATCTGCCGATGAAGACGTTGGGGTAATTGATTTAACCCCAATGCTCGACGTGGTATTTATCATGTTGATCTTCTTTATTGTGACGGCAACCTTCATTAAGGAGCCGGGCGTAGAAGTAGAGCGTCCAGACGCAAATACCGCGGAGGTTAAAAACTCTAAAATTTTGGTGGCTATCGACCAAGAGAACAAGATTTGGATTGATAAAAACGAAGTGGATTTATCCCTAGTTGAAGCCCAAATTGAGTTACTTCTTGCAGAAAACCCCAAAAGCCCCATCGTAATTCAAGCCGATGGCAAAGCCAGCATCAAAACCTTGAACCAAGTGGCTCAGGCCGCCCGGGCGGTGGGTATTGCTGACGTATCCATTGCTGCAGAAAGGAATTAATCAATATGAGTATTGTTCGATTAGTTCCTGCTGCTGTCCTGGCTGTTGTTGTTACTTTAGGTTTGTTGATGTTGATGCACATCCTAATTCAAAACGACATCAGAGGGCCTGGTGAGGTTTCTACCTATAAAATTCCTGAAATTGTGATGCCAGATCGGGAAATTAAAACGGAATTTGATACCTCTAAGCCCGACAGACCCGAAGAGCTGGATGAGCCACCACCGGATATTCCAGAGCCCGAGTTTGATAATCAGGAAGTCTCAAACGAGAGCCTAAACATCCAACCGGCATTTGATAAAAAAATTGAGATTGGCGGCATCAGCATGAGCAGTGGTGAGATGATTCCGCTGACTGTAATTCAACCGGATTATCCGCGCCGAGCATTACAGCGTGGCAAAGAAGGTTACTGTACTGTGGAGTTTACGGTATCTGCTGCCGGTACCACCAAAGACCCTGTGGTTGTGGATTGCCCGGATAGAATATTTGAGCGTGCGTCGTTAAAGGCCTCCTCAAAAGTTAAGTACAAGCCGCGTGTAGTGGATGGCCAGGCCGTTGATGTGCCGGGTGTTCAGTACAAATTTTTATTCCAAATGGCAAAAGAGCAGAAGTAAGTATGAGCAAGAAATCCTCCTCCAAGTTGGGATTATTGAGCGCTGCTGGCCTGTTCGTTGTTGCTAGCGCAATAACTGTACCCAACTTTAGTGTCTTAGGTGTTAGCTTTGTAGGCGCTCAAGCGCATGCTGCAGCGCCTACAACGCCACCGCAAATGAAGGTCGCGGGGTGTAAAGCGCCACCTAAAAAGCGAAAGCTCAAATCTTTAGGGCAAAAGTTTTTTAAGAAGGTAGAGCAAGTTGATGAGTTGATGAACCCCACGCCCAATGAAAAAACCGGCGCAGCGGCAGAACCCAACTACAAAGCGGCATGGCCAAAACTAAAAAGGCTGATTGATCGCTGTGATGATTGTAGCCCTTATGCGTGGGCGCAGTTATATCAGCGTGCTGCGTTCTTGCAGTTCCAGTTGGATAATATCCCGGCTGCTATCGACTATTTTAAAAAGGTAGTTTCTAAATCACCCAATATTCCAGAGTCTTTAGAAACCAGCCTGCTGTATCAGATAGCGCAGTTGCTAACATCGGAAGAAAAATACGCTGAGGCGTTAAAGACTTTTGATAAATGGGAGGCCATGTGCCCTACAATTGTACCAGCAGATTACTACTACTATCGTGCACAAGTATATTATCAGCTCAATCGCAAAGGCGACGCACTTAAGGCTATTTCAAAGGCCATTGCTTTTAAAGAGAAACATGGCGGTATCCCTAAAGAAAGTTGGTTGAAGCTGCAATTGGCCATTTACGCCGACAAAGAGGATTATAAATCTGCCGAGAAAGTTGCCGTTAAGCTGGTGGTGCATTACACCTCTACGCGAGTGATTGCTCAGTTGGCACAAATTTATGGCATGAACGGCAAAGAGAAGCAGCAGCTTGCGATGCTTGACTCTTTAAATGTTGCTGATGGGTTTACTAAAGAGCGCGAATACAGAAGCCTAGGGTATTTATACTTAAGTGTGGATGCTCCGTTTTTGGCCAGCCGCGTGTTTAATAAAGGCTTTAAGGCTAAAAAGATAGAGCGAACCTCCAAAAACTTAGAAGTGTACGCGGCCTCTTTATCGCAGTCGCAAGAAGTTGCAGACGCCATGCCGATTATGGAAGAGGCGGCTAAAAAGTCGGATAAGGGCAAGTTATTTGCAACATTGTCGGCGATTTATTTGGATGCAGAGAAGTTTAAAAAATCGATTGCTGCGGGTAAAAATGCACTTAAGAAGGGCGTGAAAAATACCGGTGAAGTCCATATGTTTATGGGGTCTGCGTATTTGTCTTTGGAGCAATATGATGCCTCTATAGCGTCTTTACGTAAGGCACTGAATGACAAAAAGTATGGGCCGCATGCCACAAACCTTATCAAGTATGTAAAGTCTCAGAAAAAGCGTGATGTAGATTTGAAAAAAGCGCAGGCAGATTTGAAGAAGTCTTAAGCTTTTCACCAGACAAAAAAAATCCCTCGTTATTGAGGGATTTTTTTTGTCTGGTGAAAAGTGCCAGATTCTTGGAGTGCCATAGAAGGTTTGGGGCTTCAAGCGTAAGGAAGACTCATGCTGCTGTCAGATGGCGGCTTTGCCTTATCAGACCTACGGGCGTGTTTTTTGTAGGTCTGATAAGCGAAGCGCCATCTGACACTAGGCGCTAAAAGCAAAAAACT
>CAYZQH010000080.1:0-12364 GCA_964480055.1 uncultured Cellvibrionaceae bacterium | reverse complement strand
CGCAGTTATTATGGCCTGACCAATTTGGGGCCTTTTGGGGAAAAGTGTCATACCAATCTTGCGCTTGTACACCCGCGTTAAGCACTAAAGAGTCGCTTGACCGCACGTCTGCGTCAAATCTCTCCCCACTTGTTGCTGCAAAACGGTAAACTCACACACCCTTTCAAACAATAATAAGAGCGCGAGCATGAGATTCTGCATACGTCTTTTAAAATTCATTGTGCCTTGCGTGGTGGTTCTGAGCACTTTGGTGGCTTGTTCGTCTAAAGAAGACGTAAAAGTTCTGAAGCTTGCACACGGGTTACCCACCCACCACCCGGTACACAAAGCCATTGTTTACATGTCTGAACGTGCAGCTCACCACTCCGGTGGTAAAATGCGCGTAGACATATACTCTGGCGGTCAACTCGGCGGCGAACGCGAGCTGATGGAGCTATTGCAAATTGGCAGCTTAGCCATGACCAAAGTCTCCACCAGCCCTATGGAAAGCTTTGTGCCAGCCATGAAAGTGTTCAGCATGCCTTACGTATTTAAGGACCATGACCATTTTTGGCAAGTGCTGGATAGCCCTGTGGGTAAAGAGCTTCTGCTGGCAGGCGAAAGCGTACTGTTACGAGGGTTGTGCTATTACGACGCCGGCGCACGTAGCTTTTATACGGTAGAAAAGCCCATTCACAAGCCAGAAGACTTAGCCGGCCTAAAAATTCGCGTTCAAAAAAGCCAAACTTCCATGCAAATGGTCAGCGCACTGGGCGGCTCTCCAACGCCCATCTCGTGGGGTGAGCTTTACCCAGCTTTACAACAGGGCGTGGTGGATGGTGCCGAGAATAATGCGCCAAGCTTTTTAACCTCCAAACACTACGAAGTAGCCAAATTTTATACCTTAGACGAGCATACCCGTGTACCCGACATGCTGGTCATTAGCCAATACGTGTGGGACAGCCTGTCGCCTGAAGAACAAGGCTGGTTACAAACAGCCATTGATGAATCTGTAGTTGTTCAAAAAGAGCTTTGGGCAAAATCCACTGCCGATGCGATGGAAGTTTTCAAGAAATCCGGCGTTGAAATTATTCACCCAGACAAAAGTTTGTATATGGAAAAAGTGGCAGAAATGAAAGCATCCATTAAAGGCACCCCAGCCTACGACATGCTTCAACGCATTAACCAGTTAACCCCAGAATCTTAATGGCTGAACTATGAAAGCAATCTCTCAACTATTAGAACGCGCCTTAGCGCACCTATTGGTGGTTTTGATGGCGTTAATGGTGCTGGACGTTACCTGGCAGGTAGCAACCCGTTTCATAACCCAAAACCCCAGCTCTTTCACCGAAGAACTTGCACGCTTTTTATTAATGTGGATTGGTTTATTAGGTGCCGCTTACGCCTACAGAAAGCAATCGCACTTAAGCTTGGATTTAATGCTACAAAGCGTAAATTATGAAAAGCGCATGATGCTAGTGCGTGTTTCTCACGTACTGTGTTTTGCGTTTTCTGCCAGCGTGATGGTGTATGGCGGCATGAAGTTAATGAGCCTAACCCTCACCCTTGACCAAACCTCCGCGGCCCTGGGCATACCTATGGGTTATGTGTATTCGTGCTTACCTATTAGCGGCCTACTGATTTGTTGGTTTGCCATAGACAGCTTTATATACCCCACCTATGAGATTCACGAGTCACTGTCGGAAGACTGAGTAGAGACTCCCCCAATAATAACCGCTAAATAAAAGAGGCCCCCGTGGACACTTCAATTTTAGTTCTTCTGTGTAGTTTTATTGTGCTATTGGCCATTGGTGTGCCAATTTCCTTTTGTATCGGTATAACAACCGTTTTAACGCTACTGGTCACCATTGACCCAATGCCCGCTTTAACCACGGCCTCGCAACGTATGGCTGGCGGGTTAAACAGTTTCGCGTTGTTAGCCATTCCGTTTTTTATTCTCTCCGGCATATTTATGGGCCAGGGGGGTATCGCTAGGCGCCTGATTGATTTTGCAAAAGTGGCCGTTGGTATGCTGCCCGGTGGCTTGGCTTACGTAAACGTGGTCAGCTGCGCTTTGTTTGGCTCTATTTCTGGCTCCGCAGTAGCTGCAACGTCAGCCATTGGCAGCTTTATGATCCCGGCTATGAACAAAGAAGGCTACGACAAAAACTTTAATGCGGCCATTACCGTTGCCTCCTCCACCACCGGCCTTTTAATTCCACCGAGCAACGTGCTAATCATTTACTCACTGGCAAGTGGCGGTGTATCTATTGCCGCTTTGTTTATTGCCGGTATTTTACCGGGCGTATTAGTGGCCTTAAGCTTAATGGCCGTTTGTGGTGTATATGCCAAAATTAAAGGCTACCCCGTAGGCGAGCGCCCAACTTTAAAATTTGCCATCAAAAAAACCTTGGACGCCCTACCCAGTTTGGCGCTGGTATTTATTGTGATTGGCGGCATTGTGGGGGGTATTTTTACCGCCACTGAAGCCAGTGCCATTGCTGTGCTTTACGCCGCCGGTTTATCAGTATTTATTTATCGCGAAATTCCATTCAAAGATATCCCAGGCATTCTTGTTAAATCCGCAGAGACCACCGCCATTGTTATGTTATTGATTGGCGCCTCTACGGCCATGTCTTGGATTTTAAGTTACGAGAATATCCCGCAAGGCATTAGCGCAGGCTTGCTGGCTTTATCTGACAACCCCATCATGATCTTATTAATGATCAACCTTATCTTATTGATGGTGGGCATTTTTATGGATATGACCCCAGCGGTATTAATTTTTACACCGATCTTTTTGCCTGTTATTGAAAGCTTAGGGATCTCACCTTTGCACTTTGGAATTATGATGATTACCAACTTGTGTATTGGCTTATGCACACCGCCGGTAGGTAGTGTACTGTTTGTGGGCTGTAGTGTGGCCAAAACGAGTATTCACCATTTAATCAAGCCGCTGCTCCCAATGTATGCAGCAATGGTAGCAATGCTGATGCTAATCACTTTTATCCCGGCCATCAGTGAATGGCTGCCAAAACTTGCCGGTTTATATTAAGTTAGAACCACCAAAAAACAAAAAGGCCCACTGTGTTATGCAGTCGGCCTTTTTTTATTCAAACTCTCCACGCCCTACTACCCAAAAAACTTAAGCTGCTGCGTAAAAAACTAGCAGGCCCGTCTCTGTACTCCCACCATAACTTCAAGACTCAACTCTACGGGAAGCATTAAGGCCAATACCTTAGGGCATATGCTAATCTTTACTTAATGACTTTATTTACCCGCCTTTGCACTACGCTCCTCGCGTGTCTTTTATTTGTCGCCGCTTGTAACCGGCCGACTACGCAAGGCGCAGGGCCATTCATTGTGGTGGACCAATTTGGCTACCAACCCAAGATGCAAAAAATAGCCGTTCTGCGCGACCCACAAGTAGGGTTTGACGCCAAAAGTAAGTACCTGCCCGGTACCACCATCCAACTTATTAATACCGCGAATGGCCAGACTGTTTTTGAGGCGGCCCCAACACCGTGGCAAAACGGTAACACTGACGCAACCTCTGGCGACCGTGCCTGGTGGTTTGATTTTTCGTCGGTCACCACCACCGGGCGCTATAAAGTACAAGACCCCACAACCGGCTCAGTCTCACCAGAGTTTGAAATAAAGCCCAATCCATACAAGCAGGTACTTAAGCAGGCGTTTCGCACCTTTTATTACCAGCGTGCTGGGTTTGCCAAACAGCAGCCCTTCGCAGAGCCCGCTTGGGAAGACAGCGCCAGTCATTTAGGCCCACTCCAAGATTCACAAGCCAGGCTTTACAGCACCCCCAACGACGCCTCTACAGAACGTGACCTGCGCGGCGGTTGGTACGATGCGGGAGACTACAACAAATACACCAACTGGACGGCAGATTACGTCATTGGGCTGCTACACGCATACACAGAAAACCCTGACGCATGGGGAGACGACTTTAACTTGCCAGGTTCTGGCAACGGCGTACCGGACATACTGGATGAAGTAAAATGGGGGCTGGATTTTTTACAGCGAATGCAAAATACGAATGGCTCGGTGTTATCCATTGTCGGCTTAGATGGCGCCAGCCCACCGTCAACCGCCAAAGGGCAAAGCCTTTACGGCCCCGCAAGCACCTCTGCCACTCTCACTACAGCAGGGGCCTTTGCGCTGGCGGCGCAGGTGTTTTCAAACAATGCCACACTAAAACCACAGGTGCCACAGCTAACCAAACGCGCAACAAAGGCTTGGCTATGGGCGGACAAAAACCGGGTTTTATTTAAAAATAACGATAAAGCCTCAGGTACTCAAGGCCTAGGGGCGGGACAGCAAGAGGTGGACAACGACACTCGCCAGAGAAAAAAATTAGAAGCCGCCGCCTACCTATTTGAGTTAACGGGCGATCCCACCTACAAAGATTATTTTGAATCTCATTATCAAAAGGCCTATTTAATGACATCTGGCTGGTCTAGCCCGTATTTGGTTCAAGCGACGCACCTGCTGCTGTATTACGCCAACCTAAAAGAAGCCAACCCTAAGGTCTCCAAAAACATACAAGCACAATTTTTAAAAACTATGAATGCACGCCACGTTTGGCAGGCCGTAACCAATGAGCAAGACCCATACCGCGCATACCTATCAAGTTACGTATGGGGCAGCTCGGGCATCAAGGCCGATAAAGGCTCGATGTTTTACGAGCTCGTGCTGTTTAATCTTGGTAACAAAAGCACGGAAGAGGTTCGCAACGCAGCCGCACGGTACATTCATTACCTACACGGTACAAACCCATTGGGGAAGGTATATTTATCTAACATGTCGCGCTTTGGCGCAGAAAACTCTGTAGACCAGTTCTATCACACCTGGTTTTCCCACGGCAGTAAAAAATGGGATAGCGTAACCGCCTCTGAATTTGGCCCAGCACCGGGCTTTTTGGTGGGCGGCGCCAACCCCAAATACACCTGGGACGCATGCTGCCCTAACTCATGTGACGGGTCCAATAACCGGCGATGCGGAATAGCACCACTGGCGCCACCCCATGGCCAGCCTACGCAGAAGTCTTACGCAGATTTTAACGAGAGCTGGCCCCTAAATTCTTGGGAAGTCACAGAAAACAGCAACGGCTACCAAGTACGGTATTTACGACTGCTGTCAAAATTTGTTCACCAATAAAAAAGGCGTATGCAAAAAACTTACGCCTTTTTCACCGTAAAGATAACTACTTTAACAGGCTTTTGATGCCGCTATTTTTAGACAAGCTTGGCGTTCACAACCGTATTGGGCACAATCGCACCGCGATGCTGAATCACAATACCGGCACACTTTGCCCCACGCCTAACCGCGGCTGTCACATCACCGCCTTGTATTCTTTCGGCCAAATAGCCTGCGTTAAAGCTATCGCCCGCTGCAGTGGTGTCTACCACACTCTTTGCTGGGGTAATACCAACCTCAAACTGCTCTGGGTATCCATCACCACCAGGCGCACCCAACGCAACCAGCACGGACTTAGGGCCGCGTTTAATTAATACCTCTGGTACACCCGCTTTGGCACAACGCATTAATATGGGTGCTTCTTCATCATCGCCCCAAAGTGTCATCTCGTCTTCATCAGTCAGCAAGGCCACGTCTGAAACACTCAAAGCCTTAAGCATAGCGCCTTGCACATGAGGCAGACCCTGCCATAACTTAGGGCGGTAATTGCTATCAAAAGCCACTTTTCCGCCTTGCTCGCGATACAACGCCAACGCTTTATACAGGCGCTCTTTGGCTTGGTCACTAATAATACCCAGGGTAATGCCACTGAAGTACACAAACTTGCAGCCCTTTACACTGGCCACAAACTGGTCAATATCTTCATCTTCTGCAAACATCTCACGCGCGGGTGACTGGCCGCGCCAGTAACTAAATGTACGCTCACCGGACTCTGAGTTGGCAATCATGTAAAGGCCAGGCACTCTGCCTTCCACCGGCGTTACCATCTGTGTGCTAATTTGCTCCTGGGCCATTACATCTATCATACGCTGGCTGTATGGGTCATCTCCTAAGCGCGTCATATAACCTGTGGATACACCTAGGCGCGCCAGGTACACCGCCGTATTGTATGTATCCCCTGCAAACCCGAGCTGACGAAGATCATTATTATCACCCGCCACCTGAGAAAGCTCTAACATCACTTCCCCCACCGCCAAAATATCTACCATAGTTGCCTCTATAACCTCATAATTCTTAAATAGCACTCAGCCCATACACGTGCAAGCTCACAAATAGCCAACACCCACCGTAATGCGTATTGCAGTATAGACACGCCCAACAAAGCGCTACCCTAACAAATCCTACCCCCGGCGTGTTCACACGAGTAAACGGCCTGACCAAACCCGGCACGCCAACAAGGTCAAACTTCAATCAAAATCGGATTGGCCTTACCAGTTTTTAGGGGGCAGTATCTTCGCCTTTTTTGCCATATATTTCTACACAAACCCCGTAGTACCGCGGGTTTTTGTCTCCTTTCAATTAAATTTAAGACTAATTTTGGTTGTAACCGGTTTCAAGTTGGTCGACCCATTGACAATGAATGGTAAGTTTGGAATTATGAATTGGCCTTACCTATTCTTCGACACCCAGATTAGGTAAGCACAGAATAGCCGGGACACTTTTCCCCAGAGGGTGTCCCGGCCTTTTATTCCAGCCTTCTAGGCAATATCTTGCTATCATCTAACACTTGTTCCCCTTCTTACTGACCAACGAATTAAGCAGCGCATGACTACTGAAAAACGGCCCCTCGTTCTAGACCCTAATCGTTTATTTTCCTCAGATACTGCCCAGCGTGGCATTGCCCAACGCCTGTATGCAGAAGTTAAAAATCTGCCAATTGTGAGCCCTCACGGCCATACAGATCCAAGCTGGTTTGCAGACAACACCCCATTTGGTAACGCCACCGAATTACTGATTCGCCCAGATCACTATGTGTTCCGTATGCTCTATAGCCAGGGCATACCCCTCGAATCTTTGGGCATTCCCACCATTGACGGCTCACCTGTGGAAACCGACGCAAGAAAAATTTGGCACATCTTTGCCGAAAACTACTTTTTGTTCCGCGGCACACCCTCACGCATGTGGTTAGACTTTGTATTCAAAGAAGTCTTTGGCTTTGAGCACTTACTAAGCCCTGCTACCGCCGATGAGTACTTTGATACCATCACCAATACCTTGGCCACACCCGAGTTTTTGCCACGCCCGTTGTTTGAACGCTTTAACATTGAATGCTTGGCCACCACAGAATCCCCACTGGATGACCTACGTCACCACAAAAAAATCCGTGAAAGCGGCTGGAAAGGCAATGTGGTTACCGCCTACCGCCCAGACCCAGTAGTCGACCCAGACTTTGAGGGCTTTGCCGATAACGTGGCTCAGTTAGGCGAAATAGCCGGTGAAGACACCAGTACCTGGCAAGGCTACCTTAATGCCTTACGCAACCGTCGCGCGTTCTTTGCATCTATGGGTGCCACCTCTACCGATCACGGCCACCCAACCGCACGCACCTCTGACCTAAGCATTGCCGAGTGTGAAAAACTGTTTAAAGTAGCTTTAGCTGGCGAATGCACCGCAGAGCAAGCCGAAACCTTCCGTGGCCAAATGCTCACAGAAATGGCCGGCATGAGTATTGAAGATGGCTTGGTCATGCAAATTCACCCAGGCTCTTTTCGCAACCACAACCCCAACGTCTTTAAAAAATGGGGCCGCGATAAAGGTGCGGATATTCCTTCGCAAACCGAATACGTGAACAACTTAAAACCCATGCTGGATAAATACGGCAGCGACCCCCGCTTGAACATTATATTATTCACCTTGGACGAGACCGTATACAGCCGCGAGCTAGCACCACTGGCCGGTCACTACCCGTCATTAAAACTTGGCCCCTCTTGGTGGTTCCACGACAGCCCAGAAGGCATGCGCCGCTTTCGCGAACAAGTGACAGAAACCGCGGGCTTCTACAACACAGTTGGTTTTAACGACGACACCCGTGCGTTTTTATCCATCCCAGCGCGCCACGACGTAGCCCGCCGTATGGATTGTGTATGGTTAGCGCAATTGGTTGCTGAGCACCGCATCCAAGAAGAGGAAGCCGCTGAAGTAGCTCAAGACCTGGCGTATAACTTAGTAAAGAAGGCCTACAAACTGTAAAACACTCGAGGGCACCTCTAAAAATGCACTTTTTGCCCGATTGCTGCGTCAGTTCCGTCCTCAAATCCTCATTTACTTCACGTAAATTGCGGTTTTCCGGGCGGTACTTTCTTGCACTCCGGCAAAATTACTATTTTTAGAGGTGCCCTCAACTCAGTAGCCGCCATTGCACGCGTTTGATATTGGCGGCTCATTTAAACATTAGAGGTTGCTACCAAGCAGCCTTTTTTATTTCTAGGAGCAACCACAATGAGCCCCCCACGCTTATCCCCAGCAGAGCTTGCCAATATAGATTCCAATCTAACCCCACAATACAACCGTGAACAAACCCAGCCCGGAATTGTTCACTTGGGTATTGGCGCCTTCCATCGCGCCCACCAAGCCTTCTACACCGAGGCAGTGTTAAACCAATTTGGCGGCAACTGGGCCATCACCGGCTGCAGCTTGCGCTCTGCCAATGTTAAAAACCAACTAGAGCCCCAAGACGGTTTATACACGCTTTTTGAAAAAAGCCTAGACAGTAAATTTCAAGTGATTGGTGCCGTTAAAAACGTCTTAGTGGGCCCAGAAAACCCCCAGGCCGTTGTAGATGCCATAGCCAGTGACCACACAAAAATTATCACTCTTACCGTGACAGAAAAAGGCTACTGCCATAACCCTGCCACCGGGGATTTAAACGCAGACAACCCCGACATTGTGCACGACCTTACCAACCCTCAAACACCAAAATCTGCCGTTGGGTATATTGTTGCGGGCTTAAACCAACGCAAACAGAACGGCCAAACTGGCTTAACCGTTTTAAGCTGCGACAACTTACCCAACAACGGTAAAGTGACACAAAAAGTTGTCAACCAATTTGCAGAGAGGGTAGACGCAGAGCTTGCCGCGTGGATCAAAGCAAATGTTACCTTCCCCTGCTCTATGATTGACCGCATCGTACCGGCCACCACCGAAGCGGACATTCAAGCCCTAGAAGCCATCACCAAATACACCGACCACGCCATGGTGGTTGCCGAGCCATTTACCCAATGGGTCATTGAAGACAACTTCTGCCAAGGCCGCCCAGAGTGGGACAAAGTAGGTGCACTACTGGTAGAAGAAGTAGAAATTTACGAAAACATGAAACTGCGCTTACTGAACGGCAGCCACAGCTTACTCGCCTACAGTGGTTACCTAGCGGGGTACGAAACCATCAACGTAGTTATGGAGGATTCTAACTATGTTGGGCTATGCACCCAATTTATGGCACAAGCAGCAAAAACCTTTACCCCGCCAACCGGTTTTGACGTTGCAGCCTACCAACAAGAATTGCGCGACCGTTACGCCAACCCAGGCCTAAAGCATCGCACCTGGCAAATTGCTATGGACGGCTCACAAAAAGTACCACAACGTTGGTTAGCTACCTTGCGTGATTTAATCAGCAAAGGTGAAGACACCCGTGTATTTGCATTGGCCCTAGCCGCCTGGATGCGCTACGTAAGCGCCACAGACGAAAAAGGCGAAGCCATTGAAGTATCCGACCCGTTTGCGCAAACCTTTAAAGAGCTGTACGAGGCGAACAAAGCCGATACCACCGCGTACGTAAAAGCGTTTTTTGGCTTAGAAGCAATTTTCGATACAGACTTAATTCAAAACACCGAGCTTGTAGAAAACACCACCACGTTTTTGCAGGCGATGCTTGATAAGGGTGTAAAGGACGTTGTAGCTGAATTTGTTAAGTAACCTAACGAGCAACAGAGGCCATGGAGGGCCTTATTCAACAACGAAATAACCCCCCCTATCGGATATAAAGTTTTATACCTCCACTGACTTCAACATATCGTACATTTCGTCCTTAAAAGCCAAACGCTGCTTTTTTTTATCCTCAAGATAACTGTCTGACGAATTCTCAACCCCTTCCTCGATACGAATAATCTCATTATCTACGTCGTGATACTTCTTGAACAACTTTGCAAAGTGCGCGTTATTCATTTTTAGTTCGTGAATTTTCTCTTTGTATTCCGGTAAATCACTTACCAAGTTATGGCGCTCTATGATCATTAATCACTCTCTTTTTGCGGGCTATTGTTAAATGTGTAAAGTAGCTGCATTAGAAACTCCGTCGGCACACGCAACACACTCCCCAGCAAAAGGCAGTGCGCGTAGGCGCTGCTCAGCTATAGATGCCTGACAAGAACTACAAATGCCATAGCGGCCCTCTTCAATACGGAGCAATGCGCTGTCTATTTGGTTGATCTCGTCTTGGGCCTCGCCCCTTAGCCCCATGAGTACATCGTTGTTCTCATTCTCAGTGGCTTGTTCTGCAAAGTCTTGGGAGCGACCCTGACGAAAATCCTTATTGATAGCATCATAGCGGCGCTGCAGTCGCTCTCTCTGAGTCAACAAATCTTGGCGGATAGATTCTAAGTTCATGGCACCCCCTTTAGCATTCACCCAAAGACTACTCCACTAGTAAAAACCAATATTGATATAGAACAAACAACCCATTCACAAACTCCACGTCACGAACGCACTATCAACACACCGTTTTATCGGGTTAACCGCTGGAAAAGAATGTAAAAATTTGTACATTTGTGCCTCAACTCTCACTCATAACTGGCTTATTAAGATTAAATAGCCCAGCAGCTTCATCGTTTACACAGCAGCCATACCACCACTTATTCGCCATTGCGGCAAATGCTACCCAAGAGGGATTTATGAAAAATTTAGTGTGGGCCCTAACAACTCTTTTGGTACTTGCTTGTGGTGCATCGGTAGACCCATCACAAGACGGCGAAGTAGCAACAGAAAATCAAGCCAAACGAATAGATGCGCCTTTTTACGTGCCAGCTTACTACGACAAATACTCCACCTCTATTGTGGGCAGCCAAAAAGAGTTTAATGACTACAAGCAAGACCTGACCTCAACGTGGTTAAAACACAATGACTTAAAAGCCGCTTTTGACGCCATCAATGTAGACTTTAATACGCACAATTTGGTGGCTTACTCTTGGTACGAGCCATCGGGCTCTATTACCATTACGCCACACGCACCTCAGTATTCAGACAACCGCATACACGTAAATATCAGCCGATTTGTACCAGACGTGGGCACCGCAGATATTGCCTCGTATTTACTCATGTACACCATCAACAAGGGCATTAGCCATATTCATTTTGACACCGGCACCAGAGAGCGCATATACAAAAACAAACCTGGCCGTGACTTAATCATTGAAAACTGTGGCGCAGTAGATTGGTGCACCCCGCCCCCTAAAAACCGATTGATCGAAAGAATACAAACCCCATTTAGAGAACATGGCTATAGCAACTTCAACACCCTCGTATTAGGCTCTCAGGCAGAGCTTGACTATTTTACTAAGGGCTTAATCTCTCAAGACGGCTGGAATAATCGTGAAAACTTTATTGATGGGCTATTAAACGCAAATATTAATTTTGATAGTGCCAACTTATTGATATACAGAATGACAGAATCTTCCGGCTCTAACAAATTGGAACCAAACTCTCCAGACGTTAAGGACGATATTGCCACAGTTAATATTAAACGCACTGTCCCAGATATTGGAACGGACGACCTAGCATTCTATGCACTTGCCTATAGCGTAGATAAAACCATTAATGAAGTTCACTTTATTGGCAGTAAAAACGACGAACACATCCCCAATAAAACTGGGCGCAATATTGCTCCCAATAATTGCACTCAATGGTTTGACGGCTGTAACGAATGCCAAAAGAACAACGCAGGCCTAGTGGGCTGCACCAAAAAACTTTGTCAAGTTACCTCCCCACTGCATTGTAAAGTTTGGAAATAAAAATATTGCGCCGCCACACCTAAAATGAGGGGCGGCCTTTCTAAGGTTTTGACAGTCAACCATTTAGTACATATTCGCTTGTTTACGATAAAGTGAGGGCGAGACACGAAAAGCTGTATTAAATGATCGAAATAACTGAGACTCAGACATGCCTACTTGATTGGCAATGTCACTGATGCTGCGCCCAGAGGTTTTAAGCAATCTACTAGCCTTATTCAACCTACGTGTAGTTACATACGCATGAGGCGTTTTCCCCACCCTCTCTTTGAACTGACGACTAAAATGAAAAACACTTACATTGACTTGCTCTGCCAATAGTTTAAGGCTAAGGTCTTTTTCTAGATTATTATCTATATAGTCTAATAACCCATTTATTCGCTCTTGATGCC
>CAYZQH010000079.1:0-12373 GCA_964480055.1 uncultured Cellvibrionaceae bacterium | reverse complement strand
TCACGCCCTTTGGCTAATTGAATTTGTTTATGCCTTTCAGTAAAGCGCGCGCGCTGATCAGGCGTTTGCTTGTCATAACACAAAGGGCATGCCACCCCTTCTAAATACTGCTCTGACTGTTTATCCTCTTCAGTAATTGGATGACGGCAACCGTGGCACTGATCATACTGGCCCTTTTCTAACTGGTGATTGACGGCCACACGATTATCAAAAACAAAACACTCGCCACGCCATAAACTGCTTTGCTCCGGCACTTCCTCCAAATATTTTAATATGCCACCTTTTAAATGGTACACCTCTTCAAACCCCTGCTGCATCATGTATGCGGTGGATTTTTCACAGCGAATGCCTCCGGTGCAAAACATGGCCACTTTTTTGTTTTTCTTAGGGTCAAGGTTTTCTGCAACGTAAGCGGGTAATTCACGAAAGGTATCTGTGGCTGGGTTAAGGGCGCGCTCGAACGTGCCAATGTTGTACTCGTAATAATTTCGGGTATCCACCACAGTTACTTCTGGGTCACTGATTAACGCATTCCAATTTTCGGGCTCAACATAGGTACCAACACAGGCATTTGGGTCAATATCTTCAACACCCATTGTTACAATTTCTTTTTTAAGTTTAACCTTCATACGATAAAACGGCTGACCTTGCTCAAAAGATTCTTTGTGTTCTATATTTGCAAGGCGCTGGTCGGATTTTAAATACGATAACAATTCATCAATTGCCTCACGCGTACCTGCTACCGTACCATTGATACCTTCGTGTGCTAGTAATAACGTCCCTTTAATATCTAAACGCTTGCAGGTTTCAAGTAGAGGTGGTTGAAGTGCCTCAAAATCTGGCAAGCTCACAAACTTGTACAAGGCGGCAATAACGGTGTACGACATGAATCAAAACCCTATCAATCACCCCTTAGCGCACGTAATCACTGCGCCGCGAAGGGATACAAAACAAATTTTCGTGGTCTTCACTGGGCTGCGCAGAAAGTCATTAGGTCACGCTAATTACTCCCCTTACATCAACCCTTCAGTTAAGTGGCCGGCGATTGTATCAAATTCTTACATTTAGCCCTGAAATTTAATCGAATACGCAGTACCGTTTATGCAGGCAAAATTTACGCAAGGCAGCATTTTAAGGCACATCAACGTGATGACCCTCTCCGGCACTGCGGGGCTTATTGCCTTGTTTTTGGTGGATTTGGTAGATTCGTTCTTTTTGAGTTTACTGGGCGAAGTCTCGATTTTGGCCGCACTAGGCTACGCAGGCTCCATCCTCTTTTTTACGCTTTCAATGAGTATTGGCTTGTCCATAGGGTGTGGTGCCGTAGTGGCAAGGCTCGCAGGGAAAGGGGACAAACAGCAAACGCGGCGTTTTATCTGTCATGTATTTTTAGTCATAGTGGCCATTACCCTGGCTACCTCCACTGCCATACTGATGAACCTCACCGACTTATTGCAACTGCTTGGCGCTTCCGATGAAGCATTGCACTACGCAGATCAATACTCGAGTATTGTATTGCCAAGCATGCCCCTTATGGCGATCGCCATGGCAGCAGGCGGAGTCATTCGTGCGCTAGGAGAAGCTAAGGCCGCCATGGTATTGCCCCTGGTAGCGGCAGGCGTAAACGCTATCTTAGACCCCATTTTTATCTTTACTTTTGGCTGGGGAATAGAGGGTGCGGCATGGGCAAGCGTTATAGCCAGGGTGGCCATGCTTGGATTTGGGTTGTGGGTTGTAATCGTACATCACCAACTACTAGGGCGTTGGCAACTCACCCACTTTGGTAGCGACGTTAAACAGTTTTTTAGTATCGCTTTACCTGCGGCATTAACCAACCTATCTACCCCCATCGCCGTGGCCTGTATCACCGCCATCATGGCGCAATACGGCGATGAAGCGGTAGGCGGCAACGCCATTATCGCTCGTATTCAACAGGTTGCATTTGCCGGGCTGTTTGCGTTGTCTGGGGCCATTGGCGGCATTGCCGCACAAAATTGGGGGGCCAACCAAGTTGATCGCGTGCGGCAAACACTCACCAAAAGCTTACAGTTTGTTGCCGTCTATTGCCTCGTGGTTTGCACAGCGCTGGCCATTGCCACCCCTTGGCTAATCACATTGTTTGGCGCTACCGGTGTCACGGCTAACCTTATTCGCTGGTTTTGCCTAGGATTTAGCATTATGTTCTTGTTTAACGGCGCAACGTTTGTCACTAATGCGCTGTTTAATAACTTAGGTGTGGCCCGGTATGCCACCTTATTCAACTTTGGTAAAGCGACGCTTGGCACCATACCGTTTGCCTACTTTGGGGCCCAGTGGGCGGGCCCTTGGGGTATATTTGCGGGTGTTACTTTGGGCGCCGCCATCTTTGCCGCCTGTGGGGTATGGATGTGTTACTCCAGAATCAACCACCTTCCACAGCAAAAACATTGACCAAAAGACTCAATCCGCGCGCCAAGCTCGCTTGGCGCTTTGCGTCACAAAACATCTCAGGTCTAGCACCGCTGCAATTTGGTGGCATGCGGGTGCAGAGTTTTAATCACATAATGCGTGAAGAGCTGAGCTGCCGGGTGGGCTCTATTTAATCTTCAACGCATGAATAATTAAAACCGGCCCGCTTGCTTACTTAACTCACTCCATACGCGCCGTAACATCCACCCATCCCACGGCTGTACTTTGCTGGCAGCGCCAGCTTGCATCACTGCGGGAGGCAGACCATTAGGGGGGAACTGCTCAGGCTCATAAAAATCTGGCAAATTAAAACCGTGGCCTATTTCGTGCTCTAAAATATGTACGTGCTCACTAAACAATGTATTAAGCAGGTAAGAGCTCGACATTCTCTGGCCCCAATCGCCACCGGCGCCACCACCAAACCCTTTTGTGCCCCATAAACTCATCTCGTAATGATTTTGGGCCCCTCCTGGGCAAGCCGAATAATTACCATCGCGATGAAAAAATCGTCCACAAGACTCGGGGCATTGAGGCGCACCTCCAGAATCCACGATACCCACATAAATGGGGACATCATTATCCTCCCATTGCAACACCGACCTATCTGTTACCGCCCAACCGGTGATTTTCACAGGGACTTTTTCATACGGAAAGCAATCGTACCCAGCCAACCAATCAAACCAGTACTCCATACTTTTATTGAGCATGACTTCAAACTGGTCTCGTTGTGCTGCAGTAATTGGCTCATTACTTTCCCAACGAACACAATAGTTAAGCTTACCTTCGGCAGCAATTAACTGATCAAAGATGAGGTTGCGAAACCTTAGAGCCTCGTTTTTAATTCTTTGCTGCCAAACCCAATCGATAGATTCCGGCTTTACATCCGCAGTATTTGGTGGAAGAGGCTTTTGGCACGCACCGCCCGAGCTAGAAGAGCTAGAGGAACTGCTTGAACTACTAGAAGAGGAGCTAGAAGAACTACTTGAACTACTCGAACTGGACGAGCTACTCGAACTAGAAGAAGAGCTGCTAGAGTTAGGTGTCTCTGTCTGCTGGTTATTACCACCACACCCAAACAGAACCAAAAGCATCCCTAGTAACATTCCTACTAACGTTATTCGCAACTGTACATGACTTCGATTCACTTTCTACTCCAACAATTATTTAATATAAAACTCAGCGGCGTGTAACTCACACTAATTCCGCCAGCGGTACGGAGGTGCAATGGTCACTTCTTCGGTCTTACTGACGCCATTCCAATTATCATCCACGAGCCCGTAAAACGTATTGGACGACTTACTGGAGTACGCTTCTAGGTCGCCTTTGTATACGGCAGTACCACTGGCCGTTAACTGATTACCAAACCAACCCATGGGGTAAAAAGTAGAGAGCAACTGGGCATTATCCTTCACGTTAAAGCTGGCCGCGTGATGATGAGGGTTTGCAGTCACTCCCACAATACTCAAAGCGCCCACTTTTGCATTGCCTGAAATGTTACCGTTGATTATTGTGGCATGCCCTTCAATGCGTGCATTACCAGAAACATCGCCCCCTAGGATATTTGCGTAGGGGCCAACAAACACCGAGTTTGGCGTAGAAACCGGTGCACAACCGCCGCCATTACTATGGCGTGTTAAAGTATTCTGGCAGTTATCTCGTTTGCCACCTCTAAAGCCCTCTGGCCACGCACCCTCAAATTCCACCATATACGGGTAACGATAAATACTTGGGTAGGCTGTTCCGTCGGACGGTTGCTGCCAGGTAATTTTTTGATACTGAGTCGGTGCTGCCAATACCACTAAGAAGAGTTTTTCACTCCCACTTAGACAAAAATTCAATTCGCCATCACGGCCTGATTGCAAGGTGCTATACCTTGGGTTTGTTAAGTTCGCATCGGTCGCAACTAACCCCCAACGCCAACCGGAATTAGCCCCATTTTGGGTGACGCCGCGAAATTTAACTTGGACAGTATCGGCGTTATCTTCTGGGTATAGACGAGTGACGTTGTACCCCCAGCGTTGAGGCGCCCAGTAATACGGAGAGCTAAACCTGCGCGTTTGCGCCCAGTTATCGCCAATAGATTCAAGCTGAGTTAAGCGCAATCGCCGTTGACTAAAGCTTGTATTTGTATCGGTGATTGCGCCATAGGCGCTGCGATAAACTGCACCTTGATCAGAGCCATCTGGGTTTTGGTAATCCCAAGTGACGTTGTGCATAGCCCATTCGCCAAATAGATCATTCAACTGTTCAATATTCCAGTTTTGGTTCACCATCAGCTTTTGGAAAGGGTCTCGCTGCCCTTGTGGCGCTGTACTTGTCCACATTTTGTTGACGGCATTTGGGCAGTGTTTATCTTTTAAAAATTCAAAAAATTGCCAATTGCAATACCGGTTCCGCGTGTTGCCATAATGTAAATGACTAGTGTTTGCTAACATCTCAGAGCAATGGACATTGTCGCGAAATATTTGATGTGGCATCCAGTTGGCATGACTTTCATATATCCAACAGTTAGTGCCACCACACTCCGCAAAAGCCGGTGTTAAGGATTGCACTCCGTGTACAAATTCATGCGCCAGCCCCCACTGATCATTTCTGGCACCGGGGCCTACCCACATTCCAGGCACACTTACGCCGTTGTACGCCCATGCCCCCCCCCACAACGGGAACTCATTATCAAAATGGATGGTGGCTTTGTATTTTGTGGTGGAGTCGCAATAGGGCTCTGGAAAGTTAATCGCAGAGTTAAAGTACTTATCCCAGATCATCTCCAGAGTATTGGCTGCGGTTTGTGCGCCAGCAACATTAATATCGGTTCCATCCTTCCAATAAAAGGCAAAATGCTCGCTTTCATAACGTAACTTCTGACCGTCACTCCCCGCAGGGGTGGCTTGCCAGGCGCCAGTTTTACATTGATGTGTAGGGCCTGTTGAGCAGTTGCTTGCCCACTGTGTTTGGCTTGTCCCCATCTGGCACTGCGCAATGCCACTAGAAGAACTGCTAGACGAGGAACTGCTAGAAGAGCTACTACTTGAAGAACTGCTGCTAGAGGAGCTAGAAGAACTACTGCTTGAAGTGCTACCCGTATCATTCGCTCCTGGCGAAGAGGTATCATCCCCCCCGCACCCACTCAATAACAAAGCAGCAATTACTGCAAAAGTCACAAACTTCATAAATCGTTACCTACGCCTCTAGAGTGCTTTAGCCTTGGCGGCTCATAAAATGCAAGGGTGAACTTGGTGGATTACCCCGCTGGATACTCAGATACTAAGGTGAATGACTTGAATATTGTGTATGACAACTCACAAACTGAGTAGGTGCTGCCATATATATCAAAATTAATCTGATTATTGAGGGTGAAGACACAACCGTACGGTCAAAAAAACAGGTAGGACGCCAGAATCTTTCAATCGAGATGGTTAAAAGGCACTGTAATACTCGTAAGAAAACCAACAGTATAAATTTTGGCTATACAATTGCGAATTATAAACTGCTTAACAGCAAAGTGGCCCTGCATCGCAAACTAACCGCATGAAATGGCTAATCATTCAAGCGCGCATAGATGGAAAATCTTGTTTCCTTCGGCTGCGTACAACATCGAGCTTCTTTTTTGACAGCAGCACGCCTGACGAAGAGAATTTTTATGTTGCATTGCTTCATTTACCATTTTCTAGCGCGCCATCCATTACCGTTGCATGATCCGTTTCAGACTCGCCCATAAGGGCCACGTCTTCAACCCACTTAACTCTAACTTTCGCTTTTCGCGTTCTTGTAGACCGCTAAACATCTGAAAAACGAGATTCTTCGCGCTCAAAGCTACCTCCTCTTGATGTACATCACTATATACAGCGTTAAAGCCGCAGATAATATAGGGCTATCTATTCTAGGCAATATTTTATGGGTACAGAATTATTTAATAATGGGAATCACGTGTGCATTTCCTTTAGTGATTTAGTGGACGATAGTGGCTCAGGGGCTGTGCAATCCAATCAATTTTTAATTGTGACGGATGGACATGGTGCCCTCATCGATCCAGGTGGGAACATGACTTACAATGCCCTCATGATGAGCATGGGTAAGTATTTCCATTTTAAAAATTTAGAATATATTTTCGCCTCTCATCAAGATCCAGACATTGTTGCATCCATTAATAAATGGATGGTTGGAACTGATTGCAAAGTCGTTGCACCAGGCATATGGGAAAGATTCCTCCCTCATTTCTGTAACGCAGGCAACACAGAAGGCCGTATTATTGGCATTCCAGATCGAGGCGTTAAGATCATGCTAGGGAACACTCCGATTATAGCCCTACCTGCGCATTTCTTGCATTCTGAAGGCAACTTTCAGTTCTATGATGTAACCAGTAAGATATTGTTCTCTGGCGATCTTGGCGCTTCTCTAGTGACTCATGCAGAAGCGGCGAAACCAGTTACTGATTTTAATAAGCACATCCCCAATATGGAAGGTTTCCATCAGCGCTATATGAACGGTAACAAAGCATGCCGGTTCTGGGCCAATATGGTGAGAGAAATGGATATTGAAGCCATAGTCCCACAACATGGTAAACCGTACATGGGCAAGGAAATGGTTAAGCAATTTATTGATTGGGTTGAAAATCTCAGGTGTGGTCTGGATTTATTCACACAAGATAATTATCGCTTCCCTCAATAACACACCACCAATCCAAGCGTTATAAAAATTTCCTATGTGACGTCTAACAATTCGACATCGAAGATTAATGTTGCATTTGGCGGTAGCACATCGCCAGCATGTTATGCACCATAACCCATCTCGGGTGGAATCATGAGCAACGTTCAGCATTAATCCAAATTTGGTGCAAGTATTATTGGGAGTACCTACCACGCCGCGTTGGTCTGCGTCGCAAACTAGCAGCGCCAAATGGTTAATGGCTAATGGCTAATGGCTAATCATCCAGGGGCGCATAGATGGAAAAATCTTGTTTCCTTCTGCTGTATACAGCATTTTCGAGCCTCTTTTCTTACAGCCACAGGCTTTGCGGTGAGCATCATCATTTTGCCGCTGATCTTCAGAGGACACTAAAGGTTCATGTTGCATTGCTTCATTTTTTGAATGAGCCAGGCGCTTTTCCTTTGGCATACTCAAATAACTTGGGGCCACCATGATGATTCGCGAACACAATATACCGCAAGTTGGACAAGCTTTTGGTTTATCGCTGTCAGCCATTGTTTGTAGTTCAAAAAACAACCCATGCTCTTTACATTTATAATCGTACACTGGCATTACACTCTCCTAATCCAAATCTGGTGCAAGCGGAACTGCCACAGAGCCGTCAAGCTCTTTTGTTGGTCCGTTGGCATTTGGCTTCACATCAAATTCAAAAATATCCGTTGGCAACCAAAGCGTGGCGCAAGCATTGGGAATATCTACCACACCACTGATGTGCCCTTGAACGGGAGCAACACCTAAAATCGCGTAGGCTTGCGCCTTGCTATAACCAAATTTGGTCATATATTCGATGGCATTTAAACAAGCCTGACGGTACGCAACATGAACATCCAAATAATGTTGCTGGCCACTCTCATCCACTGAAATACCTTCAAAAATTAAATAATCGTCATATTTTGGTGTTATTGGGCTCGGTTTAAAAATAGGATTTTTAACGCCGTATTTACTCATTCCGTCTTTGATTAAGTTAACCCGTAAATGTATCCAACCGGCCATCTCAATGGCGCCGCAAAAAGTAATCTCCCCATCACCTTGACTAAAATGAAGATCCCCCATCGAAAGGCCCGCATTATCAACATACACAGGGAAATACACCTTTGACCCTCTGGATAAATCCTTAATGTCGCAGTTACCCCCATGCTCTCTTGGTGGAACCGTACGCGCACCTTCAGAAGCAGCTTTTTCTCTAGCTTCACCAGCTAACGTCCCCATATGTGCAGTATCACCATAAGGAAGCGTAGCAAGAGGCGGAGTTCGCTCAGGGTCTGTATCAAACAGTTCTTTTTCTCTTGTATTCCATTCGTCTAAAAGATCTTGAGATGGCAAGCAGCCAATCAACCCAGGGTGAATCAAACCTGCAAATTCAACGCCCGGTACATGACGGCTTTTTGTAAACATGCCATTAAAATCCCAAATAGACTTCTGAGCCTCAGGAAAATGCTCGGTTAAAAATCCGCCCCCATTTTTCTTTGAGAAAAACCCATTGAATCCCCATAAACTTTTTTCAAAAGTGCCTATATCCAAAATTTCAACTTCAAGCAGATCACCAGGTTCGGCGCCTTCCACGCCAACAGGACCAGATAAAAAATGAACTTGAGAAAGATCCACATCTCTAACGTCCGCTGCGTCATCATTATTTGCAATCTGGCCGCCGGTCCAATCAAAGCATTCAATTTTAAAGTCATCTCCTGGCTTGACCATCACCGCCATTGGGATATCTGGGTGCCATCGATTATGAATTTTCTCATTATCATAAGGTGATTCATCTAAATTGATTTTGATAATTGTTTCAGTCATGACCTAACCTCGCATAGTTAATCGAATGTACGTTAAACTACTCTTATAAATTTCTCATTTTTTAATCTGGAATTAGACAGATAAATAGCTTTTGATCTTATCGGTATCAACATCGTCTCTAAGATCCTCGTGGATAAAATTGCCTTTATCGATAACAATAATTCGGTCTGCTATTGCTAAGGTAAAACTAAGCACCTGCTCAGACACTAAAATGGTAATATCACGTATTTTTTTGATCTCATTCAAAATATTTGCAATATCTTTAATGATTGACGGCTGAATCCCCTCTGTTGGCTCATCCAGTAGCAGCACTTTTGGGTTTGTAACCAAAGCCCTAGCAATTGCCAGCTGCTGCTGTTGGCCACCAGACAAATTGCCGCCTTTACGATTTCGCATTTCATGCAACACTGGAAACAAGGAATATATTTCATCTGGTATTGTCTTCAATTTTGAAACCTGCATTCCAGTTTCAATATTCTCTCGCACCGTGAGCGTTGGAAATATCATTCGCCCCTGAGGAACGTAGGCAATGCCATTTTCAACACGCTTATGGCTTTCATTATTTGAAACATCTTTTCCATCAACAACAATGCTTCCATCAGAAAGAGGTAGAACACCAATCAACGATTTGAATAATGTTGTTTTACCCATGCCGTTACGTCCCATGATAGCCAAAGTTTCATTCTTAGAGGCATTAAACTCAAGCCCGTGAATGACCTCGCTTTGCCCGTAACAGACTTTTAGGTTTTTAACTTCAAGCATAACTTCACCTACAACTGTTTAAATACTCTATTAACTAATGGCCCAAATACACTTCAATCACGTTAGGGTCTGCTTGGACAGTCTTCATATCTCCAGCAGATAAAATTTTACCTTGATGAAGAACTGTGACTTTATGAGCAATACGTTCCACAAACTCCATGTCATGCTCAATAACTAACACAGACCGGCCCTCGCAAATTTTTTTGAGTAAATCTGCGGTTTGCTCCCTTTCTTTTACACTCATACCGGCTACGGGTTCATCCAGCATAAGTAACTGAGGGTCCTGAATGAGTAACATACCTATTTCAAGCCACTGTTTTTGCCCATGACTCAATAAGCCGGCCTCAATATCGAGGGAATCTTCGAGCATAATTTCACGCGCTATGGCGTGAATTTTTTCATCGACCTCTGGCGTTCTTTTGAAAAAAAGTGACCCCCATACACTACGTCCCAATGGGTACGACACTTCTAAATTTTCAAAAACTGTTAAATTTTCGTATATAGATGGCGTTTGAAACTTCCGACCAACGCCAAGGCGCACTATTTCATGCTCTGATTTTTTTGTTAACTCTTTATTTAAATACTTGATACTTCCAGATGTTGCTTTAGTTTTACCGCAAATCAAATCTAAAACCGTTGTTTTACCTGCACCATTGGGACCGATAACAACATGCAATTCATTTTTATCAACATATAGATTTAAATCATCTACAGCTTTAAAACCATCAAAAGAAACCGTCAAATTTTCTATTGCAAGTGTAAAATCGGTATTTGTATTCATTACCACCTCGAACCATTTGGACTTTGTATAACTAAAAGTAACTGACGCATAACACCTAGAATCAACTCATTTCTTCTACAAATTCCTTCTTCCCAGATAATCGTTTTTTATAACTTGAAACATCTATAAACCTTGTTAAGTTACGCCCGTATTTCTCCCACACACCCGCCAAACCCGTCGGAAAAAACATAACAACCGAGATAAAGAGCCCGCCCATTAAAAACAACCACAACTGTGGAAATGACTCCGAAAACGCCGTCTTACCAAAATTGATTAACAGTGCGCCGTAGATAGCTCCAATTAACGACATACGGCCGCCTACTGCGCAAAAAATTACCATTTCAATTGACGGGACGATTCCGACAAATGAGGGCGACATAAATCCCACCTGCAAAGTGAACATGGCTCCGCCGATGGCAGAGATACATGCAGAAAAGCAAAATATGAATATTTTGAAATTTGACACGTCATACCCAGAAAACCTAACGCGATCTTCTTTGTCTTTCATTGCAAGGAGTAAACTGCCAAACTTACTTGACAAAACCATTCGACTGAAAAGCACTACACATAAAAGTAAAATGCAATTGACAAAATATAATAATGTTTTAGCGCCATCGGATGTAATATCCCAGCCATGCAGCGTACGAAGATCGGTGATACCGTTGATACCCCCGATAAACCCTTGTTGCCCCACAATCAATACAGTGAGTATCACAGCAATTACTTGAGTGATAATTGCAAAGTAAACGCCACCTACGCGTCGTTTAAACATCGCTGCACCAATTAAATATGCGAATACGGTAGGAATAATAACTATGGCAAACAGTGTGAATGTAAAACTCTCAAATGGAACCCAAAACCAAGGCAGTTCAGTTAATTGATTCCAATCCATAAAATCTGGAATACCCGGCGTTGACTGAATTTTTGTATTTTCTGGCGAAGACGCCTCTAGTTTTAAAAACATTGCCATCGCGTACCCACCTAAACCAAAAAATACGCCCTGGCCTAAACTGAGCACGCCACCATATCCCCACAATAACACCAGGCTAACGGCTGGGAATGCATAGGTGAGATACTTCCCTACCAAATTCAAACGGAAAATATCCAGTGCCAGTGGAAACACCACCAATATGATAAATGCCAATATCACAAATCCTATGAGACCGCTTTTTCCACCCATTACTTTTTCATACACGTAGCTCATGCTTAGCTCCAAATTGTTGATTACTACAAACTAATAAAAATTTAGCTTTTATCTACGAACTTTACTGGCAAAGAGCCCTTCGGGTTTAAACATGAGTATTCCAATTAAAGCAAGAAGTGTATAAACTTTAGCCATCGAACCACTTATAAAAAACTCTAAAATGGATTGCGCCTGTGCAATGGTGAATGCTGATGCAATGGTCCCAAACAAACTGGCTGCACCACCAAATACCACAACCATAAATGTATCAACGATATACAAAGATCCAGTTGTCGGCCCTGTGGAAGCAATGGTGGTAAATGCTGCCCCCGCGATTCCTGCTATTCCACACCCTAATGCAAATGTATACCTATCAACTTTTTTGGTATTAATTCCCACTGCGCCACTCATCACTCTATTTTGAGTTGTAGCTCTAACCTTCAACCCCCACTTTGATTTGAACAGTAAATAGAAAACACTGAGTGTTACGATTACCGTCAACCCCAATACGAACATGCCGTTAATTGGAATATCAATCATCTCCGTGGGCTGATAAGAACCAAGCAACCATTCGGGTAGCGTTGGGCTCACTTCGCGTGCACCAAAAAGAGAACGAAATGACTGTTGCATAATTAGGCTTAACCCCCACGTTGCTAGGAGCGTATCTAAGGGCCTTTTGTACAAAAATCTAATTAATG
>CAYZQH010000078.1:0-12419 GCA_964480055.1 uncultured Cellvibrionaceae bacterium | reverse complement strand
AACAAAATAGCGATAAAAGTAAACAGTTTGGTAGGCGAGCTACCGGAAAGTTTCAAAAAACCCCACCGAATCAAAATAATGAATGAGGTTAACAAAACAACGGTAATGGCTATCGAAAGTACTAATTGCAAATTGAGCTCACTGAGGGTTTTTAACTGTAAAATATGGGTATATAAGCATCATTAAATCAAAACAAATTTTAATCACCTGAAAAAATTTTTACTACCGCCAAACGATTATTCGTCGCTTATAGAAAAACAAGCGTCGCTACCTAAAAAGCTAAAGTAAGAAAATAAACAAACAAATCAATGAATATGACTAGGCATTGATAAAAAGCAGTTAAAAACAGCGTCAATTATAACGGTATGGTATATAAGAAGAGGCCTTGCCTTCTTTTTTAGCGCCGAAAACGTCGTTAAATTACGGCGGCAATTTATCGTATCTAAAACATATTTTTCTTTGTTTGCAGTGAAATATAAATAAAAACCTCATATTAAAAACCTCGAATTTGTGGCAACTTGTAGCAGCCAGCGAGCAAGATAGTCCGAAAAACTACGGCGCACAATAATGCGATAGGCTGCGCTGTCGCTCGTTTTATAGAGGGTGACAACGGCTTTAGCCAGTCGGGTTTGTGCACAACAGCCATCAGCAAAGATGGTTGGATGAATATCTAAAGGGCAGTCCGACGCAATTAAATCTCTGGCGTATTGCCCGCCAATTTCTATAACTGTTTGAGCGGAGCTTATATCGCAAACCGAGGAAAAGGAATTCACAAGTGTTGATTGTAGGTTATCCAAAAGCGCTTGCCGTTTCGCATTCGTGGTGATAAGTAACCACTCATCCGGTCCTAGCCAGATGACACACAAACCCCCTCGGCTCACACAGCGGTTTGCGTCAAAAGGCAAAGCAAAGCCTAAAACACTCTCTACCGCTTGGGTAAACTCTACATCATCTCTACGTCCTCGTAAATTGATATGACCAAGAAATGCTTGCTCTCGGATAAACAGTCGGTCTGTTTTTTGCTGATCCTCAGCAAAGTCAACCTGCACCATTGGGCTTTCCCATGAGATCACCTCAGACATTTTGACGCTCCCCCTTCGGATCAATAAAAACACTCGCGGTAATTTCTGCTTTAATTGTTTTACCGCTCGCAAGCGGGATATAAACGCTCTCTCCCATACGCTGTAATCCACCTTTAACCAAAGCCATAGCAATGGAGCAGCCTAAGTTTGCGCTGAAGTAACTTGAGGAAACATGCCCCTCCATTGGCATGGGCAGCGCAGCCTCTGGGTCGGCAACAATTTGCGCGCCCTCGGGAATCACGTCTTTGGGGTTTTCCGTTAACAAGCCAACCAATTGTTTACGATCTTCACGCAAGGTATCGGAGCGGTATAAGGAGCGCCGCCCAAGAAAATCCTTTTTATCCGAAACCACCCATTTCATGCCCAAATCGATAGGCGTTACCGAGCCGTCAGTGTCCTGGCCAACAATCACGTAGCCTTTTTCTGCCCTCAGTACGTGCATCGTTTCTGTTCCATAGGGCGTAATATCATATTGCTTTCCGGCAGCCATTAACGCCTGCCAAACATGTTGACCGTAATTGGCTGGCACATTCACCTCATAGGCGAGTTCACCTGAGAAACTAATGCGGTTGACGCGCCCGGCCACCCCTGCAAAGGTACCCGTACGTGAGGACATAAAGGGGAAGGCTTGCGCAGAAAAGTCGATGTCTTGACAAATAGCACTGACCACCTTGCGACTATTGGGGCCGACCACTGCAGCCGTGGACCACTGATCAGTGACCGATGTTAAAAACACCTTTAACTCGGGCCACTCGGTTTGCAGCCAGCGCTCCATCCAAGAAAGAACCGTAGCCGCATTACCGGTTGTGGTGTGCATAAAATATTTATGCTCAGCGAGGCGCACGGTCACGCCGTCGTCCAATACCATACCGTCCTCACCGAGCATAAAGCCATAACGCGCGCGATCAATGCCCAGCTTTTTCCAAGCGTTTGTGTAAATTCGGTTTAAAAATTCACTGGCATCCTCGCCGGTAATTTCTATTTTCCCAAGTGTGGACGCATCGATAATTCCGACACTATTACGTGTTGCTAAGCATTCGCGATTCACCGCGTCTTGCATAGATTCACCCGGTTTCGGGTAATACCAAGGGCGTTTCCACTGGCCAACATTTTCAAAGAGCGCGCCCTGCTCCTCGTGCCAGGCATGTATCGCCGTTTTACGAACCGGGTCGAAGAACTCACTACCGATATCCGGCCCAGCTAAGGTGGCAAAGGAAACTGGCGTGTAATTGGGGCGAAAGGTGGTGGTGCCGGTAGCAGAAATATCTTTTCCAAGGCTCTTGGCAAGAATTGCCATGCCGTTAATGTTGCCAACCTTGCCCTGATCTGTCCCAAAACCCAAAGCGGTATAACGCTTAACATGTTCAATAGAGTGAAAGCCTTCCCTAGCTGCTAGGTCTATATCTGCGGCTGCCACATCATTTTGCGGATCGACAAATTGTTTGGGGCCTCGCCCGGGTTTATGTATAGAGGGAACCACCCAAAGAGGAAGGATAGTGCTTTGTTCAATCGATTTAATTTTTGGTAACTGAGGGCGAGTAAGGTTAGTCATACCACTACTGATCGCTGCTTTAAAACCGGCCTCACGGCCTTCGTCAAAACATTCATCCAAAGCGAATGCACCATTGGCAGATCCGACGGAAAAGGTCGCTTGTTTATGATCTCCAGGCACAAAACAGGTTTTGCCCTCGCTCCATACCGCTTTACTACCGGACTGGGCATAAAGATGAATCACAGGGCTCCAACCCCCAGACACTGCCAACAAATCGCAATCGATCGTGCGCTCGATGCCTTTGACGTCCCCCTCTTCATCTAAGCCCATTATTTTTACTGCACGAAGCTGCTTACGGCCTTTGGCCTCACAAACAACGCTTTGAGTGATCAGAGGAATCCCCTCAGCTTCTAATTTTTCTCGCACGTCATTGCAGGGCGTTTGTCTCGCGTCAACAACTGCGACTAGCTCCACGCCCACCTTATTTAACTCAAAGGCTGCTTGGTAGGCACTATCGTTATTGGTAAACACCACCGCTTTTGATCCAGGTTTGACGCCATAACGCAGCGCATAGGTGGCCACCGCAGAAGCCAACATCACACCGGGTAAGTCATTATTGCCAAACACCAAAGGGCGCTCGTGAGCGCCGGTCGCTAAGACGACTTGCTTTGCGCGAACGCGCCATAACTTTTCTCTTGCGCCCTTGCGCTCACCTTCCGACAAATGATCCGTCAGTCGCTCGGCGATGGTTAAAAAATTGTAGTCGTGATAGCCAAATACTGTGCTGCGGGTAAGTAACGTGACGTTGTCCATTTGACGCAACTGAACCAACACGCCTTCCACCCAGCTTGCAGCGCTGACGTCATCGATGATTTCAGAAGAAGACAATAGGCGCCCACCGAATTCATTTTGTTCATCGGCAAGAATGACACGGGCACCCGACAGTCCTGCTGTGAGTGCTGCCATTAACCCAGATGGGCCCGCCCCCACCACCAAAACATCGCAGTGGGCGTGGGTTTTTAAATAGGTATCGGGGTCGGCTTCTTCTGGAGAGTAACCCAAACCGGAAGCTTTGCGAATAAAGCCTTCGTACTTCTCCCACATATTTTTTGGCCACATAAACGTTTTATAATAAAACCCCGGTGGCAACATGCGTGAAAAAATACCAGTAATTGACAGCAGGTCAAAGTTAACACTGGGCCAAGCATTAACACTTTCAGCAATCATGCCGTCATAAAGTTCGGCTTGTGTCGCACGGACATTCGGAATGGTTTTATTCCCCTTACCTACCTGCATAAGTGCGTTAGGCTCTTCCGCTCCGTCGCCTATAATGCCTCGTGGACGATGGTATTTCCAACTGCGAGCCACTATGCTCAGCCCGTTTGCCAACAGAGCAGAAGCCAGCGTGTCGCCGGAGTATCCGGTGTATTCTTTACCGTTGAATTGAAAGCGCAGCGGTTTTTTGCGATCAATACGACCGCCCTGGTGTGTTCTGTTAATTTGCGCCATCACTTTTCTCCCGGCGGCAATTCACCGATGTTATAAACCGAGCTAATTTCATAACTCACCGTGTCACGTACCACGTTAAACCAACGGCGACAGCCGGCACTATGCACCCACTGCTCTCTATGCAAGCCACGGGGGTTTTTCCGTATGAACAAGTAGTCTGCCCATTGTTCATCGCTTAATTCTTGTGGCGCTAGCGGCCGCGCGATGTGCGCCTCGCCACCATAAGAAAACTCACTTTCATCTCTCTCGCCACACCAGGGGCAACGAATCATTAACATGTTTTGCGTACCTATAATTTCCGCTAGTGGGCCACGCCCGCAGCACCGTGTTCATCAATAAGATGGCCTGTTGTAAAGCGCTCTAGTGAAAACGCTTGGTTAAGCTCATGCGCTTTGTCGTGCGCAAGGGTGTGAGCAAACACCCAACCAGAACCTGGCGTTGCTTTAAAACCACCGGTACCCCAACCGCAATTAAAATACAGGCCTTCTAGCGGCGTTTTACTAATAATCGGACAAGCATCTGGACACACATCAACAATCCCGCCCCACTGGCGATTCATCCTAACTCGGCTAAAAATGGGGAAGAGTTCTTTAATTGCCGCAAGGGTGCCCTCTATCACCGAAAAACTGCCTCGTTGCCCATACCCGGTATAACTATCAATGCCGGCACCAATAACCAAATCGCCCTTATCGGACTGGCTAACGTAGCCGTGCACAGCGTTGGACATGACCACCGTATCTATAATGGGCTTAATCGGTTCAGACACTAAAGCCTGCAGCGGATGGCTTTCAAGAGGCAGCCGCAAACCTGCCATCGCCGCCATCACACTGGAGTTACCTGCGGTGACCACTCCAATTTTCGGTGCCTCTATCAAACCGTAGGGAGTTTCCACGCCGCGAACACGGCCATCTTTTTCGCGAATGCCCGTGACTTCACACTGCTGAATAATATCGACCCCGAGTGCATCGGCTGCGCGCGCGAAGCCCCAAGCAACGGCATCATGTCGAGCAACCCCGCCGCGCGGTTGAAATGAGGCGCCCAAAATGGGGTAGCGCGCATTGACTGAGGTATCAATGTAGGGAATGCGTTTTTTTATTTCTGTTGCATCCAGCACTTCGCCGTCGATGCCATTTAATCGATTGGCATTGACTCGTCGCTCAATGTCCCGCATGTCTTGCAAGGAATGGCCGAGGTTAAAAACACCGCGCTGACTAAACATCACGTTGTAATTTAAGTCCTGACTCAAACCCTCCCACAGCGACATCGACTTTTCATAAAGGTGGGCAGCTTCGTCCCAAAGATAATTCGAGCGAACAATGGTGGTGTTGCGGCCGGTATTACCGCCGCCCAGCCAACCCTTTTCTAATACTGCAATATTGCGCATACCATGGTTTTTAGCCAGATAATACGCGGTGGCCAACCCGTGCCCACCACCGCCTACGATAATAGCATCGTAGGATTTTTTAGGTTTTGGATTACGCCAAACTTGTTGCCAATGTTGGTTGTATGTCAGTGCGTTACGCAACAAAGAAAAGACAGAATATTTTTTCATATCAACACTCAATAATATTAACGGCCAATCCACCACGTGCCGTTTCTTTATATTTGGTTTTCATATCAGCACCGGTTTCTCGCATTGTTTTAATGACCTTATCGAGAGAGACAAAATGTGTACCGTCGCCATTTAGCGACATGCGCACTGCGTTGATTGCCTTTACTGAAGCCATCGCATTGCGCTCAATGCAGGGCACTTGAACCAGCCCACCCACCGGGTCGCAGGTGAGGCCTAAGTTGTGTTCCATGGCAATTTCTGCAGCGTTTTCAACTTGTTCTGGGGTGCCGCCCAAAACCTCTGCAAGGCCAGCGGCGGCCATGGAGCAAGCAGAACCAACCTCGCCTTGACAGCCCACTTCCGCACCAGAAATTGACGCATTTTTTTTAAATAATGTACCGATTGCACCAGCAGTCAAAAGAAACCTCACCACGCCGTCATCCGACGAGATTTGAAAAAACCGCATGTAGTAATGCAAAACCGCAGGTATTATTCCGGCCGCGCCATTGGTTGGCGCGGTGACCACCCGACCACCACTGGCGTTTTCTTCGTTTACCGCCAGGGCATAGAGGTTGACCCAATCCATAATTTGTAGAGGGTCAGATAACGCGCTTTCGCGGGCGTTATTGAGCTTTTTTGCCAAACTCGCCGCCCGGCGCTTAACCTTTAAACCGCCGGGCATTAACCCGGACTGGCGGCAACCTTTTTCAACACAACCCTGCATCACTTGCCAAATTCGCAACAGTCCTTCGCGAATATCCGCTTCGCTGCGCCACGCTTTTTCGTTTTCCAACATGATTTGGCTAATGGACATGCCATGGGTCGCGCACAAAGCCAATAATTCATCACCGCTCTCAAAAGGCAAAGGCAAAGTGGTTTGGTCTTCTTGAATACGATCCACACCTTCAGCTTCTTCACACACCACAAAACCGCCACCCACTGAATAATAGGTTTTTGTCAGTAATTCATCGCCGTTGCAATCTAGGGCAAGCAAGGTCATGCCATTGGGGTGAAAAGGCAGGGACTTACGTTTATTTAATATAAGATCCTTCGCTTCGCAAAATGCAATCTCATGTACTCCGGCAATCTCTATGCATTTACGCTCGCGAATACGCGCTAATTTGGCTGCAACGCTATCAATGTCTACTGTTTCGGGGTGCTCTCCGAGCAAGCCCAATAACACAGCAGTATCTGAACCATGGCCCTTACCCGTCGCACCGAGCGAGCCAAACAATTCAGTTTTAACTCGCCATACTTGGGCGAGAGCGTTTTGCTTTTTTAATTGATCCAAAAACATTCCCGCAGCCAACATCGGGCCCACAGTGTGCGAACTAGACGGACCAATTCCTATTCTGAACAAATCAAATACGCTGATGGGCATTTACGAAGTTTTCCGTTTGACTTAGCTTTGCAAATACACAGGAAAGCGAAGACACAAGTCCGCGACCTTTTCTCGTACTTGCTTAATCACAACTTGGTTTTCCACATCGTCTAAAATATCGCAAATCCATGAAGACAACATTTTAACTTCTTCTACTTGAAAACCTCTCGCGGTGACCGCTGGTGTCCCAATGCGAATACCACTGGTCACAAAAGGCGATTGAGGATCGTTGGGAACCGCGTTTTTATTGACTGTAATATGGGCGCTTCCTAAGGCCGCATCAGCGGCTTTTCCGGTGATGCCCTTACTAATTAGGCTAAGTAAAAACAAGTGATTTTCTGTTCCGTTTGAGACAACGTCAAAGCCCCTTTCTAAAAACACTGAAACCATCGCCTTGGCGTTGAGAATTACCTGTTGTTGATAAATTTTGAATTCGGGTTTGAGAGCTTCACCGAAGGCAATGGCTTTGGCCGCAATAACGTGCATTAATGGGCCGCCCTGAATGCCAGGAAACACCAGGGAATTAAATTTCTTTTCCAATTCGGGGTGACTTCTACAAAGAATCACGCCGCCTCGCGGGCCGCGCAAAGTTTTATGGGTGGTTGTGGTCACTACATGCGCAAAAGGTACCGGATTGGGATAAAGACCCGCCGCAACCAGCCCCGCAAAATGCGCCATGTCAACAAATAAGTACGCGCCAATTTGATCGGCAATCTTACGAAAGCGCTCAAAATCCAACGCTTGTGAATACGCCGAATAGCCCGCGACAATAAGCTTTGGTTTGTGTTCTTGGGCGAGTGCTTCAACCTCATCGTAATCGATCCGCCCTGTTGCTTCATTCAAACCATACTGAACAGCGTTATAAATCTTTCCAGAAAAGTTTGGTTTCGCCCCGTGGGTTAAATGACCACCGTGCGCCAGACTCATCCCTAAAATCGTATCGCCAGGCTGCAATAAAGCCATGTACACCGCCGCATTGGCTTGCGACCCGGAGTGAGGCTGTACATTGGCGTAATCCGCGCCGAATAGCAATTTAACTCGATCGATAGCAATTTGTTCAACAACATCCACATGCTCGCAACCCCCATAATAACGCTTACCTGGGTAACCTTCGGCGTATTTGTTGGTTAATACTGAACCTTGAGCCAACATCACCTCTGGAAAGGTGTAATTTTCTGAGGCAATCAATTCTATGTGCATTTCTTGACGCTGAGCCTCAGCATCAATCGCCTGCCAAATTGCTTGATCTTTTTTTATGGGTTCATTCACTTGCTCACCTGCCATGAATCTACTCCGCCTGACCTTAAATTTCATTAGGCTTTAGACTACGCACCAGAGCGCTAGGCGCTTACTTTCTGACGACTTTCTTTTGCCCCAGCACGACTGTTCATATTTAGACGAGCTTAGTAGTCGCATATACAACTTAGAAGGTCGCGCCAATGACTCCGAAAGCCAAGGTAATTGATTAGTCTTGCGAGATCCTCATGAAGTTTTCTTACTCGTTGCACTCACACTTCACACTATTTTTAAAGAGCGTCTTCACAATATGAGCAGGCCTGATCGTTTCAATTTAAGCCCAGTCCTGATTGCCTCAGTGATTTCGCTGTTATTGTTTGTTGTACTGACCATCACCTTTCAACCCCAGGTGAAAACTAGCTTCGACAACCTTCGTAACTGGGTTTGCGAATTCACCGGTTGGCTGTTTATTTTTGGTGTGCAAGTTTTTTTGGTGCTGAGTATTTACCTCGCGGTAAGCCGTTTTAAACACATTAAACTCGGTGGCGATGCGGCCAAACCAGCGTTTAGTTACTTAAGTTGGATTAGCATGATGTTCTCAGCTGGCCTGGGCATAGGTCTGGTTTTTTGGAGCGTTGCAGAACCTATTTTTCACTTCAGCGATCCGCCTCTAGGCACAGCACTAAGCCGCAAAGCGGCGATAAACGGCATGGGTATTACCTTTATGCACTGGGGCTTGCATGCCTGGGCCATTTACGCAGTGGTCGGTTTAACCTTTGCTTACTTCACCTATAACCGAGGCAAGCCATTTTCCATAAGCGCCTGTTTGCAAGAGTTGCTCGGAGACAGGTTTGTGAAAATATTTGGCAGCAGTATCGACACCGTCGCCGTGCTGGCAACCCTATTCGGGGTGTCCACCTCCCTCGGGCTGGGTGCCATACAAATATCCAGTGGCTTGGACTACGCCTTTAATATCCCCAATACACTGACGCTTAATATTATCGTCATTGTGTGCATTAGTGGTTTGACGCTGTGGTCGGTGGCGACCGGTTTGGAAAAGGGCGTTAAACTTCTCAGCCAAATTAACATCGGCTTGGCCGGTGCGCTTTTACTCTTTGTTTTACTCGTTGGGCCGACCCTTTTTCTCGTCAAAGGTGCCTTGGAATACAGCGGATATTACCTGCAAAACCTGATTCAACTCTCCACTTGGAACCAAACTTTCGAGCCAGATTCAAGTTGGCAAGCCAGTTGGACAATTTTTTACTGGGCGTGGTGGATTGCTTGGTCTCCTTTTGTTGGCATGTTTTTAGCGAGAATTTCCTATGGACGAAGTATCGGCGAGTTTATTGTGGGCGCGTTAGTTATTCCAACGGTCTTATCCATCATTTGGTTATCTGTGTTTGGCGGTGCGGGCTTGTGGGAAGCTTACTTTTCCGCCCAAGGCAGCCAGTTAATTAGCAATGTCGAAACAGATGTATCGACGGCTTTATTTGCGCTGTTAAAAACACTACCAATGGCGAATCTAAGTAGTATTTTAGCCGTTGTTGTCATTGTTATTTTCTTTGTCACCTCGGCAGATTCGGCGTCTATTGTGGTTGATACCCTCACGGCAAGAGGAAAAACGGATACCCCGACGCTAAATCGAGTTTTTTGGTCTGCCATACAAGGGGTTATCGCCACGGTCCTGTTAATTGGCGGAGGATTGTCTGCCCTGCAAACCGCATCTATTATTCTAGGGTTGCCTTTTTTGATTATTTTATTTTTGCTTTGCTTCAGCCTCATTTACAGTTTGCATTCAAACTATCCCAAAATAGAAACTAACCAAAATAGGCGCTAACACATTGGAGGAATGGAGCGTAGATTCTTATAAAAATAGCTGCACAAAATAAGCATGCACACACGTCCGTTAAGCTTGAAGAGCTCATTAAAATTTATCTTTGAGTCCCGCGTTGCTAAGGTATTCAAGAATCGTTGTTGCTGCCTCCTCTGGGCTTGTCGGGTGGACCACCTTACCGCCATCGCCTTGAATAGCGGTGGCCGCTTTAAACCTTTCCGCCGCACTTTTCGCTTTGACAACCTTTAAACGCTTTGGCCGCTTTCGCGCCGGTGCGCACTGCCACTGTGGAAGTGAAAATGGAGACGCCACCTGCCCTTGACTGGATGTAAGAGTGTGAATTTTTCCCTTTCGGGCGCGACCATAGGCACTTTGCCGCGCAGCGGGCGCAGCCATATCAACCGTCATTAGGCAGGGGCCTTTACATGAAAGTGCCCGACGCTGCCCACGGGGCAGAGCCTGAATCACCTTCAAGTGGCCATCTTCGGCAGGGTGAATTTCAATAATGTTTGGTAAAACGGTTAAATTCAGCGCCTGGCCAATGACATACGGCAGCATGCCCGACCCTTCTCCGCCCTCACTCCGTTGGCCCATTAAAATTATATCGAAAGCTAAATTTTGGAGCGCTTCGATGAGGCTTGGCGCCGCGTCAGAACCTTCTGGCTGATCGATCACAGAGACGGCTTCGACACCCATTCCCAGGTATTCTCGCAAAGCACTTGAGCGTTCGCTTCCCGCATGAATTAGCTGTAGCTCGCTGTTTGACAGTGACAAAGCGAGTTCTACCGCCCGCGCATCCATTGGCGCGCGGCGAATTCTGCCAGAAGCAGGGTGGCAACCTTCGCTGACCAATGCAATAACCTTCATGGCTCAACCTTTTTCCTTTTTATACAGTCAACCAGAGCAGGCATTACCACCTCGGCATCGGCAATCACCGATAAATTCGCGCGCTGTACCATGTTACTGCCCTCGTCGGTGTTCACCGCAATCACGTGCTCACAAGCGCTAATGCCTTGCAAGTGCTGGGGGGCACCCGATATGCCCAGAGCCAAATAGTATCGAGCAGACACCAGGGTTCCCGTTGCGCCAATTTGCCGCGACCGGGGCAGAAACCCGTTATCCACAGCAACTCGACTGCCGCCTTTGGCCGCCCGCAAGGTTTTTGCAAGTTGGTGAAAGTCGTCCCACTTATGGACACCGTTTCCGGCGGATACAATAAAATCGGCCTCCGCTAGGGGAACGCTTTCCGGGTCCACTTCAAGCATGCCCAAATCTTCAATACGACTCGAGCTGAGTTCGGCTTCCATTGCAACCGGTATCGCTTCAAACCTCATATCATGCACCGGTTCGGCCGCTTCTTCTAAAACCAGAATAATTTCCGGGGTGGGCCGCGTGAGGTCGTTCACTCCCCCACGAACGCGGCAGGTTGTGGTGTTTTCATCAATACGCCAAGCTTGCGTCGCCGGGTAAACCCCAATTAACGCGGCAACCCGTCGACCTAAGTCGGCACCACCTAGCGCACTCTCTGGGAAAACCGTGTGCTTGGGTTGCAGCTGATCAATCACCTGCTCCACAAATCGCGCCTGTTTATCAGGGCAATAAGCGGCTATCAGCTCATTGGGAGCAATCAGCAAGCGGTCGATACCACACAGAGACAGTTCGCCCTTAACTTCGCCAAAACAAAGCGCCAGCACCGCGCCCCCGCCTGCATCCGCCAACGACCGAGCCACAGCCAACACATCCACATCATGGGTACTCAAGCGATGATCCGGCGCATCGAGCACGGCAAGAATCAAGTAGTTTGGGCTTTCAATCCGCTTTAGGGGCAATTCGCGGGCTTGTGACGCCGCGCTGCCAACTGGGGCCGCGGCCATGGCGTTCCCCCTCGGAGATATACGCGGACGACCGTCGCGCCCGGGTTGTGACTGACGCAGTGCTCGAGGGTCGCGGCGTAAACGAGATGTTTGTGTCACTTAGGATTCCTCCACCGCTTCCAATAACAATTCGGCAATGTCTTTGACTTCCGGCCTCGGCTGTACCACGCCTTCTAACATCACCGTGCACTGCGGGCAGGCGACCGCAACCACGTCTGCTTGCGTAGCTCGCGCATCTTCCATCCGAATATCCGGTATGCGCTGCTCGCCCGGAATATCAGTAATGGGTGCCGCCCCACCGCCGCCACAGCAGCGAGATCTCATACCGGACCGCTCCATTTCTTGGATTTCAATACCAATGGCTTTAAGTAAACTGCGGGGCGCGTTGATTTCGCCGTTGTAACGCCCGAGGTAACAAGGGTCGTGATAGGTAACGCTCTGTTGAATGGCTTTGCGAGG
>CAYZQH010000077.1:0-12477 GCA_964480055.1 uncultured Cellvibrionaceae bacterium | reverse complement strand
AAATTGGGTTTTAAACTTAGAAAAACCTAAAAGACTGCAAGGTAGAACTTACAGGGCCCTCTTGTTTTTTATACTTCGTTTGGCTGTTGTAAATAGGCTCAGAATCATCGGTATACAGGTTGCCCTCGATACAGCCCTTTAAATTTTTTACCGTCACGTACAGCTGGATAATGCTTGCCATTGAGCTCAACCATCACCTCAGTGCTCATTTCATCACCAGCGGCCTTTTTTAGCTCTTGAAAATCTGTGTTCAGAGGGGTCACTTTACTCGATTCTTTTCTTAAATCAGAACCAGCTGTGGGGTCGGCAAAGGCGGACAGGCGTTTGTAGGCGCTTGCCAATGGCGCAGAATCCGTTAATTCGGTGTATTCCTGAAGCAAGGACATAAAGTCCGGGTGGGACAGGGTGAGCTTAATGCCCAGCTCGTCTTTGACAATGGTAATGCATTCCTTGGCCGTACGAATGGCTTTTGAGTTAAGCATCCAGGATTTATCCATCAGGTTCACCTCTTGACGTTATAAAGAACGAATGTAATAAAACGGTAACACTTGGGATAAGTGCGTATCGAATACGGGTGTACAAACTACGAGATTAGAATAAGCGGTAAAGCCTATTATAGCGATTAATTAGACTTAAATCATTAAATTAGCGGCCCTCACAATCAAAAAAGGGACGCAAATCATGAAATCAAATCCGGACCTAAGGCTTTTTATTGACAATTAGCTTGCTAAACTGGACATGTCGGGGCGCAATGGTATCGCTTATCTTGTGGTGCAGCACCCATCCAAAAATTTGCATCGCTCTCTGTGCTGAGAGTATATGGGCCGCTGCCCTAGAACGGCATTGCTTGTAGGTAAACCTACAAAGCACCGCCCATCTACCTCCAAGCTCTATCGTCAACCAACTGTGCAAAATTTTGGTCTACCTATCCGGCTCGAATAAGACCGCAGGGCAGATTTTTGAACACTTCGACATTGCCAAACCCTCCCTCTCTAGCACCTCAAACTGCTCGAGAACTCCGACTTAATTGGGCATAAAAAGAAAGGGCATTTTGTGCACTACAGCATAGCGCGGAACAATTTAATGAATATGCTAAATAAGTACCTACAAGAAACCCGCCTGATATGTAAACCCCACAAAAGGGAGGGCCAGAAAAAGACTAGGGGTTCAACTTAACCTCTCACTAACCAAGGGCATAGCTATAAAAACATAAATTTAAAGGGTCATAGGGTCAGGCCTTGACCCTTAACATCCCGCCTTATTTAGTGTTTTGCTAACCGCTGAATAATGAAGACCAAAAGATTTTGCAATTTCCAGCACTTTATAGCTGCAAACCGCCCTAGCTTTTACAATGGCTTCGCTCCTGCTATGCCTAGCTTGCTAACGTTCGCATAACGGTTTAGACATCGGCTATTTTGACCGGGTGGAGTTTCTTGCAAGCTTTTATCAGGCTCTATACGCCGTTTAATTTTTCAACCAATGATGTCATCTTTAGAGATGCCCTTATTCAAAAAATGGTCTACGCTGCATAATGAGGTAAGCCTTAAGCTATCGTAGAACGGCTTTTATAACTGAGTTTGATGAGGCGCGATATAGAGTCTACGTAGCTGCGCCTTTAACCATTTTTATAGTAAGGGTACTTCTAGTAATCCAATTATATAGGCTTCTTATTGTAGCAGTCACTTTTTGGACTACCGCCTTCAATGTATCAGCTGCAGAGGGTGTAGGCGTAACCGTTAAACTGGCCAATCTACATTATCACCCTACAAAGTAAATTCGGCTAAGCAGCGATATTGAAAAAGAAAAAACAGGTGGAAACCATCCGCATACAAAAGACCTATACCAACTAAATGCCAGCTATGACCTTCTCGTTGGTAAATTCAGTAATGCGTCAACTATGGCAGTAGGTTTTATTGCCAATAAAGGATCTCATGTCATTGGATTGGCGTTTTTAAGGGCCTTTTTAAAAAAGGTAAAACCCATCAATTCGCAGGATATATAGAAGGTTGTTTGTTATGAAACGCTTAAAAATTGGCACGCGTATTCAGTTTCTGAGTGCTTTTCAGCTATTGATGATATTGATGATGGGTGGCATTGCGGTACAGCAAATGGCAAAAATTGGCGATGAAATCACCGATATAGCCGAGGAAAATATTCCACTATCAGATTCTGTCACAACAATCACCGAGCATCAACTAGAGCAATCTATTTTATTTGAGCGAGCGTTGTTCCATGCGGCGTTAATATATTTAAATGAGCCCGGTGCAAAAGAAATCTATAAAGCTCTGGTGCAAGATTGGCAGACTCTGGCGAAGCAAGTAGAACAAGAAATACGTGAGGCAGAAGAGTTTACCAAAAACGCCATAACTTTGGTTCACTCTGAGGAGGCAGCCAATAAATTTCGTCAGGTGTTGGCGGCCTTGACCCTGATAGATAAGCATTACTTGGATGTTAATCAGCAGGTGGAAGACGTTTTTGAATTAATTTCCAATGAGGTAGCGCTTAGCAAACTCACGAAGCGAGCGCACGACGTGGAGACTTTGGAAGATAGCCTCAAAGAAGAAATGATATCTCTGCTTGGAAACATTCAGAAGTTTACCGCAGATGCGTCACTGCAAGCCGAACACGATGAACAACAAGGCTTACGGTATATTTTGATGACGTGTGCTATTGCACTGATTTTTGGCGCCGTCGTGCCGTACTTCGTGGGCCGCTCTATTACACAGCCCATAGTGATGCTGGTGGATCGCTTGAGGCAAGTGGCCGACGGCGACGGCAATCTTACCATCACTCTAGATGAGTCTGCGGCTGACGAGACAGGCGATGTAGCTAAGGCATTTAATCAGTTTTTATTAGTGTTGCGGCGTTTAATTGGTGATGTGAGTCACCAAGTTAGCCAGCTAAATACCTCGTCAACTACCGCATTAACCGTTATGCAAAAGACTGCCTCTGATGTAGATGGCCAAAAGCATGAGACGCAAATGGTGGCCGCTGCGGTAACGCAAATGCATGCAACATCGCAAGAGGTGAGTAAAAATACAGCTCACGCGGCCAAGGCAACACAACAAGTGAAAGAGCGCGTTGAGATAGGCCAAGAGCTGGCTGAAGGTACAAAAGATATTATGACGGAATTATCGGCGCAAGTTACTGACGCGTCGGAGGTGATACAAAGCCTGGTCACCGAAACGAATAGTATTGGTAATGTGCTGTCCTCCATCCAAGGGATTGCTGAACAAACCAATCTATTGGCTTTGAATGCCGCTATTGAGGCTGCTCGTGCTGGTGAAAGTGGCCGAGGGTTTGCGGTAGTAGCAGATGAAGTTCGCTCTTTAGCGCAACGCACGCAATCTTCCACGGTGGATATTCAATCCTTACTCACGAGGTTACAGTCAGAGGCCAATAACGCGGTGTCGAGCATGAGTAAAGGGAACGAGAGCGCTAGCGTATGCTTGAAAAAAAGCGAGCAAACCAGTCAAACCTTCCAAGAAGCCTCTTTGGCGGTGCAAGAAATTACCCAATTAAACTTACAAATTGCCACAGCTGCCGAGGAGCAATCTTCAGTGGCTGAAGAGGTCTCTACAAACGTTGTGAATATCAGCGATGTGGCAAATAAAAATGCTGAAGGAGCAAGAGACGCCGAGCAAGAAAATGCCAATATCTCCGCGCTCTTGAGGGAGCTCACCATGAAACTGGAACGCTTTGTGGTTTAAGCCCCGAATACTCACCTAGCCAAACTGACACTTTCAACACCACTAAGGTGCAAACAGGGTCATTTTCGGTTAGGTGACTCGGCTATTCAAGCTGAGGGAAATTAGTTTTTATCTTCTAATACGAAGGTTAATTTTAGGGTAACTCGATACTTTTCCACCTTTCCATTTTTTATGGTTACTTCTTGATCTTTGACCCAAGCCGAACAAATATTTTTTAGTGTTACGCTCGCGCGCTCGACACCGACTTCAATAGCATCCTCAAAACTCTTAGAGGAACTCGATATAACTTCTGTTACTTTTGCAATACTCATATTTTCACCTTAGATAAACATTTAATTCGACTAATTTGTTTTGCCAGAAAATTGTAACGCCAACAGTTACTCATTTCTACTGCTTCCGATTTATGTATAAATCAGTCAGGCTGGTTTCGCACAACAGCATCGCGCAGAGTGCGAGACTGTAAGACTTTAGTAAAATGTAAGCTGTTACGCAAGAAAGATAAGGAATCAAAGTACACCGCCAATAACTCGACAATGACCACCATGCCCGGGCCCCAAAATAAAACCTGTTTCCCACTCATAAAATACCCAAAAACTGCGTGAGCTCACAAGCAAGCCCAGTCTAATTCACACTCCATACGTCAAGGTGGCGCCTATCACATCATTTCGCGTGGAGTACTGGTTATTCGACTCGTGAACAGCTGCGAGATTGCTCTGCAATTGTCAAATCTATGTAAAATCGCGTTATTTCGATTAAAATTTGTCCTCAATAATTAGGTAGCACTAACCACGGTTGCTATACTCGATCTTCTGAAAGCTGTTGGGTTACCAACGTCAAATCAGATTTGTTAAATTCACTTTAGAACGGTTGCGGCGTTAGACAGGCTTTACCTGGCGACCTCAACCAAATAACCACGAGGGGTTAAACATGGGTTTATTTTCTTTTGTAACAGATGCCGGTGGAAAATTAGGCGGCGCAGTATATGACATGCTTCATGACGATGAAGATTGGAACAAACCAACCACCGTCTCCCCAGAGCGTCAGAATGAACTTCGTAAATTAAATATTGAGAAAGCCTTGCGAGCGGAGCTGGGCGAATCGGCTTCTGATGTATCGGTTGCTGTCAATGGAGAAAGCGTTGTATTGAACGGATCCATTGGTGACCAAGAAGGTTTTGAAAAAGCCGTATTAATTGCTGGAAATCAACATGGCATTGGCGCAGTTGAAAGCGATGTGGCTGTTGAAAAATCTACTGAAGAATCGACCTTCTACACCGTTAAATCTGGCGACACTCTAGGAAAAATTGCCGCCGAGCTTTACCAAAACGCGGGTAAATACACGGTCATTTTTGAAGCAAATAAGCCTATGTTGACCGACCCAAACAAAATATACCCAGGACAGGTACTGCGTATCCCAAGTTTGACGGCATAATTAAAGTTCGTATCGATAGTAAATTTGCCCAATGACTTCAGTTTAAATTTCACTCGGGCGAACCATTTTCCTTATTTGGAGATATAAAAATGAGCTTAACAAGTACCTTAGCGAAGGTTGCAGTTGGTGTCATGGTTGCTAAAGGCGTTCAACATGTGATGAAAGGTGGTGCTAAAAATGAGAGCGCTGGTGGTGGTTTAGGCGGTGTACTTGGTCAATTGGCCGGAGGCTCGGGAGGTGGTTCTGGCCTTGGTAATATTTTGGGCCAACTTAGTGGGCAAAGTAGAGCACAGGCGCAACCAAGCGGTGGCTTGGGAGGCCTATTGTCTGGTTTGGCTGGCGGGGGGTCGCAGCAGTCTTCAGGCGGCGGGCTAGGTAGTTTGTTAGGTGGTGCAGGCTCAAGCGCTTTGGGTGGCATGCTGGGCAATATGCTAGGTGGCAAATCAAGCGGCGCCGGAGGCGGCCTTGGGGGTCTATTGGGTTCGCTGTCGCAAAACTCCAATTCATCAATGGGTTTTGGCAGTATGCTTAATCAGGCAGTTGATGGTTTTGGTAAAGCTGATGTAAAACCTTCTACGGAAGATGAGCAAGTCTCTGCAGTGTTGTTAAAAGCCATGTTACAGGCGGCAAAATGCGACGGCAAAATTGACGAGCAAGAAAAGTCAGCGATTATGGAACAATTAGACGACGCCACAGAGCAAGATATAGCGTTTATCAGGGAGCAATTCAAAGCCCCCGTTGATCCACAGGGGTTGGCTCGTTCTGTTCCAAAGGGAATGGAGCAGCAAGCCTACGCCATGGCTTTATTGGCAATAGACCTCGACAACAGAAATGAAGCCAACTACTTAGATTCATTCGCAAAAGCTCTGAGCCTGAGCCCAACGATAGTAAATGGCATTCATGACAAAATGAACGAGCCTAAACTCTACAATTAAACCACTTATGGTCATAGGGTTTATTTTACTGAGACTTTATACTGGCAAGCCGTACAGCCAGGTCAAGTCTCAGTAACTTTTTGTGATTGTGACTCATAAAAAATATTGGCTTTTAGAGCGCCTCTAAAAATAGTAATTTTTGTGTGAGTGCAAGAAAGTACCGCCCACAGAACCGCAGTTTACGTGCAGTAAATGAGGATTTTAGGGCGGAACTGACGCAGCAGCCGGGCAAAAAGTGCATTTTTAGAGGTGCCCTTTAGACCAGTATGATGGCGTAATTTTAATAACTGCCGATAAATAATTGGTAGGAATGGGTATTTAAGGCGGGCTGCTGATTATGGGTACTAGCCAATTAGAGGCATCAAAACCCACCGCCAGTTCGAAAACCGCCTGATTTTGATGCCGGCCTATTCCATGAGTTTCGATGCTTTTGTAAACGATCTCTTATTATCGCCCCGCCAATTTGACCACTTCGCGGGAAGCGCTTAGTGGCTCTGCGGTTCGCCTCCATGGCGCCCCACGCCACCGCACCCTTAATTGCGCCTTCAAGTAAGCCACTTAATGCGCTTTTTACCAAGCCTTCATTTTTATAGTGAACATCGCGGTAGGGCAAACGTTCACTTCGATATTTGCGCCGCATTTCATCAAACTCTTTGAGCCGACTGTCAGACTCATTTCTTCTAGCGCGGCAGCCTTCAAGTGCGCTTTTTATTAAGGCAAATTCTGCCTCCAACTCCCGTAACTGTTCGACAATATTATCGTCCCTGGAATCTTTGGTTCTTAAGGCGTGGCTCAATAAATTCTGCACAGATTGTCGTTCAAGGGCATTGTGAATAACGCCGACACAGGCTTTATACTCACTGTCTTCTCCCATCAAATACAAACGATCTTTTTCCATTAAGCCAGCCAATTCTGACTCTTTATTTTGAATTTTTAGCTCTAGCTGGTCTATTTGGTCTTGTTGCGATTTTTGTTTTTCAAGTAGCTGATTGAAGCCGTGATCATCCAAAAACCTGTGCTCTATTTTATCTAAATCCAGCTCAATGGCTTCTAATCTGTCTGATTGCATTCTTGAATGGGCATGCAAGCGTTTTGGCAGCTCCTTTAATGTCCAATAATTAACTCTGGACTCTTCGAAGTTAATAGTTTTGGATACCCATCGGTCTAAAAATTTACTCAGAGGGTTTGCCGAATATCGGCTGGTTCCAAACCCCCTATTCCATAAGTACATAAACAGGTCATCATTTTCATAGCTTTTTAATTTTTTTGCCATTTCCTTGCCGGAAGATTGTGCTTTTTCGATCGCGCTTTCGGCAATTAATGATGCACTTTCTAGCTCTGCAAGTTTGTTTGAATAGTCGGCGTTAAACTCCAACGCTTCGGCCAACTTTTGCTCTTCACTGTTCAGTTGGCTTGAAAGAAGAATCATGCTCTCTCTAGGGGTGTGTAAGCTACCCTCGAGCCTAGAAAGCTCCTCTTGTATCAGGTTTATCTCATCATGAAGTTGACTGATTGCACGAGCTCTTTCTTGAATCTGCTGGGCTAAGTCTTGCTTCAAATAACTTAAAGCATTGTACGTATCATCCGACAGTAAGTTATCTAAGCGAAGCTTAGACAGTTGCAACAGCAAAGTGCCACGACTTCTGGCGTTGGCAAATTCGTCAGCCTGTAATTTACTTAGTTGAGTATCTATCTCGTTACGCTCACTAAGCAGTTTACTTCTACTTCCTTCAATTTGTTTTATTGCGTCATTTCCACTAAACATAAGCAGTCTCGTATTTTTTTAACTTACCAGTTAAATATGGTTCCGCCAGTGGTGGGGATGGAGTAATCGGGCTGCAATTTTCCACTTTTTTTATGACCAATAACACTCATACTTAAAATACCGTCATCTTGTTTGTCTGATGCTATTTTGTTAAATGTGTTTTTATCCACTCGTATACCCCACGTTCTGACGTGGCGAGTTTCATTGGTCTCTTCGTTGGTAATTCGCACCTTCAAGCGGTCGCCCATATTGCCTACGGCCTCAACTATTAAATAGTAGTTACGCGCCTGCTGGTTAACATCGGGCGTGCGCCAAATACCCGACGGTTGCCCTGGTTTATTTATAATGCGAATGGTATATGCACTTCTAATTTGCTGAGAGAAGCTTGCCAATTTTTTGCTTTGGGTTCTGGCTGCCTGGTAGTCTTTGAGCCGCAGTGACTCCATAGCACCATTGTAGAGCCTTTCGGCCTGAGCTATTGTTTCGCTGTTTTGGCTGGCACTTCGAATACTTTTATAGTTAAATTCGATTTGTTTAGGCAATTTGCCTCTGGCTCTTTGCTCTGGCCTTACCTCAGAAAAATAGAACATTACAGAAGCCATCAGGAGGAAAATGGCCAGCCCTCGAAAACGCTTTATCCAGCGCTTTCGGCTGATATATATTCCTGCAAGCCAGGTGCTGAGGCTTTTTTTTGCGGGCTTATAAGAGAACCTATCTTCTTCTAAGTCATCCACACCTCTGGTGATAATATCTTCGGGTACATCAAGACCCTGTGCGGCGTAAATGTCCTTGATTTTTTTGACTAATTTTTCGCGACGGTCACTGTCATTAATCTCTTTTAATACCAATTCTTCACGATGACGCAATGTATCAACAACATCCATGGCCATCATTAATTCGTCAAGCTGAAATACTTCAGCAGTTTGATCGCTATTCAAAGGTGTTTACTCAATTAAGGTGTTTAACGAGTGCCCCCGTTTGACAACAACCGCCAAACGTTGCTTCCCGGCTTCAACGATATTACGAATTTCTTCCGTATTTTCGGTGGATAGCCTTCGCATTTCGCTGATAATTTCTGTTGATCTTTCTTGGAAATTGACAACCGACTCCACAAGCTTTTGAACGGACTCTGCACGAATGGTTGGGCCATACCCCGCCTTAATGGCAGCTTCTTGAACCTTCCCACCAATATCGGCTAAATCTTCCAAACCCTGAGAAACTCCGTCTTTCATCGTCTCTAGTGCTTGTGTGCTCTCATGTAAACCAAATAAACTTTTGAACGAAGCTGAGAGCGCAGTGAGTACGGTTTCATTGGTCCCAAAAAATGCAATGGACTGCTTATAAACACGCTCTTTAGTCGTGGTGGTCTGTTTTAAGCGCAACATAACAACTTCAGAAGTATTGTAACCAACACTCAAATTGTCGGATATGTCTTTGGCTATTTGGTAACGGTCTTCACTGTATTGAAGTGCTCGTAAAGACTCATCCCTAGCCAACTCCAACTTCGCTCTCTCACTTAGACCCTCCCCCTCAAAACTTTCGACCAAGTCGCTGGCTTTTTGCAATTGTTTTTTTGCGGTTTCCCAAAGGGTCTCCGCTTTGGCCAATACTTCTAAGGCATAAATTTCAGATTCTTTCAGCGACGCTCTAAAATCTTGATAAGCACTAAGAATTAATTGCTCCCGCTCAATTTGATCACGCGAGTCACGGCCTACTTCAAGAAATATGGATTTTATTTTGGCAAATCTGTCCGACACATCACCGCGCGTGACTTGCATCCACATGTTACTAAGCTGCTCAAAAGTTGATAACTTACCATCATCCAATTGCTCGACCATGCGTTTAGCGTCATCGCGAATACTATTAAATTGAGCGGCTAAATCTTCGTATCGATTCCCTAAATTAATATCGCCCAGCTGCTCGCGCACCACCTCATTAAACAGTGAGGCTTGGGATAGCGTACGCGCAATGGCTATCACCTTATCCTCGTCAATATCAGTAATTCTTTGAAGTAAAGAAACGATTGGCGCCTCGGATGGCTTATCTGGCACCAAACCTAAACTGCGTAGCTGCTGCATTGCCCGTTCCAGATAACGATGAGTAAGTGATGACATAGCTGTACCTAAAAAGTTGAAATCGTAAAGTGAATGGTTGATTGAACCCCATCGCATAAAAATCACGCGGTAGCGTTGTAATTATTGCTCGAGACCAGAGGTTCATTGCTCAAGCCTATTTAGGCGTAGCGTAATGTCGACGCTACTCATAAAAACTACCGGCTGAGAGCCGCCATCAATGTGCACAGTACTGTTACCCTGTGAATCAAACAATACGGCTTCGCTGCCTAGCCTAAGTATGTTGCGGCTTTTAGGTCTCCAGTCGTCATTTCTTTGGCTTTTTGCGGTACTCCATCACCACTATGACCACTGCCGCCCAATAAAACAGAACCTTTACACTCGGCATGCCGTAGTTCAATTCTATCTTGTAACATACAATCTCTGAGTCTTTGCATCATCAATACCGGACACAATCAGGACAATTGCCTAAGGTTGGACTTTGCCATACTTTTCTTGCCCTAGGTGAGACGTCAAGATATTTTGACAAGATTTTACAATCGGGAGCAAATAACCGATCAAATATTGACCACCCCAATTGAAAAATAGAATATTCAATCGTCCATCCAACCATTAGTCATACAAAAACGTTCGGTAAACCCGCCCCACAAAACACCGGTTTCATAGCCAGAATATGCATCAACTCAGAGCATAACAAGGCAAGGGCTGAACACCCGGTGGCCAACTAAAGCAGCATAATTTGTGAACAACAAAGGGCAAAAACGAGAGGCCCTTCAATTAAAGTTCGGGTACTTGTATTTCAAACGAGCTTACTGGTAACCCGGACTTGCCATACAGCCGGCAATTGGGTGCATCCACCCAGCAATACCGAATTTTATTGGCATTTGGCATTTGCGGCTTTGCAATTTTAATTTGATTATTATTCAACTGCGCCTTAACACGCTTGCAGCGCTCTGCACACAATTCCACATAGGCTAGCTCATCACCATCGTTCATCACCAACGGAGATACGTCAGGCTCAAAAATAACGGCCCAATTTTGACCTTGTGATTGCACCCGCGCAGGGTAAACACCCTGTGTTATACCAGGCTGAACGCCTTGCAATGCTAAGGCCACGTTTGCAGCGCGCTTTGCCAGCTGTGTTTTATCTGTTGGGTGTATATTATTTGGGTCGCCTAGATCAAGGGTAACCACCAATCCACTGCTGGCGTCGCCTTTAACGGCTTGCCACTGTGCGTGACGCACGCCTGCCCACCCAGCCCATGTTGCAACACTTGAATCCTTCCCGTAATTGGGGAGCTGCACCACAACTACCGGCAAGTCTTTGCCAAATGCATCACGCCACGACTGGATGAGTGCCTTTAACAATGTTTGATATTGATGAGGGCGGCCGGTATTGGACTCCCCTTGGTACCATAAGACCCCGGCGAAGCTAACCCCCGTTAATGGGGCAGTCATTGCGTTATAAAGGGTTGAATACCCACTGACGCTAAACCACGGCACTGAATCTGGATACCCATATTCGGACGGTACTTTACTGTATTGCCAGCGGGCACCTAGCGGCACTTCAAAACCGTCATCAAATACAAGCTTTATAGCCTGCGCTGGCCCCAACATACCGCCTTCGCCCCAAGTGTTTAGTACATTAACCGCCAAGCGATTTTTATGTGCGGCTAAATACCCTGCTGGCACCGTGTATGTGCGGTAGGTACCCCACCCAAAACCTGTACCAATTGGCTGGCCGTTCAACCAAGTAACATCTATTTCATCTATACCGCCCAAATGCAGCTCTGCGCTCTTACCTGCATAGCCTTTTGGTAAGTCAAAATTGGCGGCATACCACACCAAGCCTCTGTGATGCTCCAATGCTTTATCACCAAAATTTGTCCAGCTCCCCAATATGGGTACCGCCGCCCAAGACAAACCCTTCTCTTGTTGCCAAGGGGATGTTTTGGATTTAGTGTGCCACCAAGCAGCCCATTGAGCGATGTAGTTTTGTAAAGCCTTTAAAGGCTCCACTGAATATTGCTTTAGCAAAGTCAGCTCTTTAGCGAACCATCCAGTTTTTGCTAGCGCCTCTTGGGGCACCCACGTTTCAATTTGAGAGCCGCCCCATGAGCTTTCTACCAGCCCAATGGGTACCTTTACTTGTGGTTTCATTTGCTCGGCAAATAATGCACACGCAGCCGAAAACCCCTCTATGTTTTTTGTATTTGCAACCTGCCAATGATGTAATTTTTTGAAATCATGCAACTTGGCAGCGCTCGAGGTTCGTTCCACAGACACAAACCGCACATCACTCGGTACGCCCGCGGGCCATGGTTTTTTTGAGGTGGTTTTAGCTACCGTCCATTCCATATTAGACTGGCCTGCACATAGCCAAACATCCCCCACGAGAATATCGCCAAGCACCTTGCCTTTACCCGCTTGGTTGGCCACAGATAACTCGTAAGGGCCTCCAGCAGCCATGGGCTTAAAGCGTACAGACCAAGTACCATCTTTTTTTACGACCGTGGGATTTTTTTGGTTTGCAAATGCCGCGATCACCTTTTGCCCTGGGCTGC
>CAYZQH010000076.1:0-12557 GCA_964480055.1 uncultured Cellvibrionaceae bacterium | reverse complement strand
CCAAATTTGTCACTGATGTAGCCGCCACCGGGGCGTGCCACCAAATTCATAAATGCAAACGCCGCACCTAACATGCCGGCCTTGGCTAAGGTCATGCCTTCAAACGTTTCTAAGAAAAATGCAGGCAGCATAGATACCACGGCAAGCTCAGAACCGAATGTTACAAAGTAAGCCCAATCTAATACTGCAACTTGTTTGAATTTATACTTATCGTGCGCCGCAACGCTGTTTTCATTCTGTAACATCTCCTTGTTGACGTTATATATTTGAGAAAATTGATACACGCACAAAACCACCAATACACCGTACATGAGATACGTGGTTGCCTGAGTCAATAAACCAACGCCTGCTGGGGATAACTTCCACGCTAAAACCGCAAGAATGACGTACATAGGGATATTCATGGCCAAGTAAAAATAAAAATCTTTTTTACTGGTAACTTCTAAACCACCGGCTTTTTTGGGTTTGAAATAGGTTGAACCTTTGGGCGTATTGCGGGCGCGGGTGTAGAAAAATGCGCCGTAGATCATGGCAATAACCCCAGTTGTGCCAATGGCATACCGCCACCCATCTTCTCCACCGTACACAGTTAAGGCGACGGTTGGCAAAATAAAGGCTGCAGCTGCAGAACCAAAGTTACCCCAGCCGCCATAGACGCCCTCGGCCAAACCCACTTGGCGAGCAGGGAACCATTCACCCACCATGCGAATGCCAATCACAAAACCGGCGCCCACAAAACCCAGCAAAAAGCGGAACATGGCCAGTTGCTCGTAAGTTTGAGCAGAAGCAAACGCCAAGCACATCAAACCAGAGCTAACTAAGAGCGCACTGTATACAATTCTAGGGCCGAACTTATCAACCAAAATACCCACGACAATACGCGCCGGAATGGTTAGCGCAACATTCAGAATAAGAAGCGCCTTCCACTGTGCATTCGATAAATCAAAAGCCTCCATAATCAGTGGTTTCATTGGGGCATGAGAAAACCACACTACAAAAGTTAAGAAAAACGCAAACCACGTTAAGTGCAGCGTTCGAATATTGGTTTGCCCAAAATCCAAGAGGTTGAGCTTTGAGGATGTCATAGTGGCTTCCTACTGGTTATATGGTTGAAATAAATTGGGGTATCTAAAGGGCATCTCTAACAATGCATTTATTGTTCGATTGCCGCGTCACGGGTTTAGCCCCTGCAAAGCCGACATGCGGCACATCCTGTACTTAAGTTTCGCCCCAAATAAGGGTTCTCTGTACTGATCTGCTAGAGCAACCGTTATGCCAAGTCTGAAAACCCATAAAAATGTCTATTTTTGTGCAGACAGGAGGGTGTATTCCCTTGCATTGGGCGATTTTCTATCGACATGCGTCTTCATATGGTGCGTAAAAATGGAGGTTGTGATCATAGTTGGTGCTAATGGTGTAAGAAAATGCCCTACCATGAAGAGCGGAAGGCGTGCTGTGCTGCACTATGGCGCCTGGTCAGAAATACGTTACAAATACGGGAGGGTGCTTTCTTATGGTCCCCAAAAAGCCGTAGACTATCGGCTATAGGTTGCTGAGGGTGATTTTTTATGATTTTGTACGCCCTGTACCCAAGATAATAAAGATAAGTGATATGTATGACAATTAGGCGTGTGTTAGAAATTTCTACGTTGGGGGTATCTGGCTTACTGGTAGCTATGGCCGTTGCCTGGTTGTTTCTTGGCCAAATTAATTTTTCATACGGCTTTTGGCACGACTATGGTGGCATAAAGGAAAGTATTGAGCAGTACGGTCCTTCCAATAGCTATAAAACGGGTTTTGAATTGACCACCAAGGCGCAACGTGTAGCGCTTTTTGGTCAGATTAATCGTTCAATTAATAACCAAGGCTCCGGGCTAGAGAGCATTATTTTTGAAGTGCCAGGGCAGAGCCCTCAAACCTTATTACGTGAGCCAGAAATCCTGCATTTGCAAGATGTAGCCAGGTTGATAGATGCAGGCTTAGGGCTTGCAATGGGTGCGTTTGTTTTGTGGTTGGTGGTTTGGGTATATTTTGCTCTTACGCGAAGGCGCGTTCCTAACCTTTGGCAGCAGTGTATTGCCATTGGCACCATGGTAGGCGTGAGCGGTTTGGTGGTGGCGCTTATTGGCCCTGTCAAAGTTTTTTATTGGTTACACACCGTGTTGTTTCCAGACAATCATCAGTGGTTCTTTTATTATCAAGAGTCTTTGATGTCTACTATGATGTTTGCACCGGTACTGTTCGGTTGGATTGCCCTAGAGTGGTTGATTGTAACGCTGGCTCTGTTTGTGCTGTTGCAAGGGGTAAGCCTTAAGTTACTCAACCTATTTTTACTGGGCAAATAACGCACATAAAAAAAGGAGGGCTTCTAGCCCTCCTAAAGATGTCAACCGAGGAAAGGTTGGGGTGTTGGAGTAAGGTACTTTTAAAACTTAGCGCCAGCGGTTAGCCAGAGTTTGTCTGTGTCTTTTAAGCCAGAGTCATCATCGGCAGAGAAGGCCGCATATTTAAGGGATAGCCCTACACCTTTGATTTTAATTGCTGCAACAAAACCAAGCTCGGTACCGTAATCATCAATTTCACTAATAACATCAGTACCCGCTGCACTGGCGTCATCGGAGCTGAGCATGTGGTAAGAGGCTACCAACTTAACTGGGCCTGCTTTACCCGCTACAGAAAAGTAGGTATCCACAATGCCGCCGTCTTTGTTACCCGTGCCGCCACCAAGGAATTGGTCTGTCCAACCTTGAAATTTATGCAGCGTGGCAAGGGGTGTGATAAACACGCCTTTTTCGCCGTCAGCGCCGAGTACCTCGTGACCCAAAGTGAATTTAACAGTGTTGACTTTATAGGTGCCTTCTAAATTCATGTAAGACGCAGAATAATCAACGGGGTTATCTCCCCCCTCAGATTGCGTGGCAAATTCGGCCGTATACCCAAAGCTATTGATTGCGCCAGTTGCTCTAAGGCCTGCTGTGTCTGAGGAGAAGCTCGGTTTACTTGAATTGTCAATGGCATAGTAATAACCGGTTAAGTTAAACGCTGGGTCAAATGCGTATTTCGCGTTTAACAATATGGTTTCATTATCATGATCACCACCGGCTGCTTGTTCACCAAAAATACGGTTTACATTGGTTATGTAGGCGGCAAATAGCGTTAAATTGTCTACATCTTTGCTGGTGATGCTAAAAGCATCATAGGTTTGTTCATTTTGGCGAAAGCCAACACCACCAACAAAGCGTTGATTGTCTAATAAAATACGTTGACGCCCGTATTTAGCAACGCTTTTACCAAATTTATAGGTTAAAAAGTACTGGTTTACTTCTGTGCCTTGTGGGTCTGCAATACCTGCATTGGTGCCTTCAGGTTCGTAATCAGTTACGTGGGTTACATCGTCCATTTCCAAGCCTAAACCAAACCCATTAAAGTCTAAAGAGTTATAGGTAAGGCGTGTTTTTAAGGACAATAAATCTGCGGTGCCATCAGCCTCTGCGCCGTTGTCAACGGTTACATCCTCATAGCGTAATCTAAAGCTTAGGGTTGTATTCCCACCTTTCAGTGCTTCAGCGACTGAGGCTGGCTCTTCAGAAAAAGCCGGTGCCGAGGCGCCAATTACCGCTGCGCTAACACTCAAAGCCAATAAATTTTTGTGAAATGGTCTCATTGCTAATACTCCAGTTGGTCAAGTACGAAATGTATCAGTGTGGTTTAAGGGCACCTCTAAAAATGCACTTTTTATTCGATTGCTGCGTCAGTTCCGTCCTCAAATCCTCATTTACTGCACGTAAACTGCGGTTCTCCGGGCGGTACTTTCTTGCACTCAAACAAAAATTACTATTTCTAGAGGTCCCCTTAAGTTGTCAGGCGTTATTTTTTCATTCGCCTGTTTTTTGGGAATAAGTAAAAATTGAGTTTTATGCACTCATGCGCTCTTCTGCTTGCTCGGTTTTTTCTTCAGTTTGCTCTGGTTCTAACGCGGCTTTTGATTCTTGCTTGCCTGCGGGTTCTTGATGTTCTTTTTCGCAATCTTCTAAGAATGTGAGCAGTTCTTCGCGGTAGCGGTAATAGTCTGGGTGCTCCAACAGTTGTTTGCGGGAGCGGGGGCGAGGTAGGTCTACCTCCATTATTTTCCCCACTTTAGCGTTGGGCCCATTGGTCATCATAATGACGCGGTCGGCTAATAAAATAGCTTCGTCCACGTCGTGGGTTACACAAATAGCGGTGACTTGCGTACGCTTCCACACTTCCATCAATACCTCTTGTAGCTCCCAGCGCGTGAGCGAATCAAGCATGCCGAATGGTTCATCTAGAAGTAATAATTTAGGTGATAGCGCAAAGGCTCGAGCAATGCCCACGCGTTGTTTCATACCGTTGGAAAGTTCGGCCGCTTTTTTATCCATTGAGTCGGCTAGGCCCACGCGTGATAAATAGTATTCAACTATTTCTTTGCGCTCTTTTTTTGAACCGTGTGGGTAAACACGCTCTACACCCAATTGTACGTTCTGTTTAGCGGTTAGCCACGGGAACAAACTGGGCGCTTGAAACACGACGCCTCTATCGGGCCCGGCGGTGTTAACTTCTTTACCATCTAAGATGATGCCGCCATCGCTAATGGAGTTTAACCCTGCAATCATGGACAGTACGGTGGATTTTCCACATCCAGAATGCCCGATAAGGGAAATAAATTCGCCTTTGCGTAGTTTCAAGTCAAATTCATCCACCACCGTAAGTGGGCCTTTGGGCGTTGGGTAAATTTTTGTAACCTTAGAGAACTCCACAAAACGCTCTAGCGCGTTAGATTTGGCTAGGGCTGCATCTTTGGCCGCTTGATTGGGAAGCTCTGGTGATGCTGTGTTTGGCGCAATTTTTGGCAAAGTGCGTTTATCGTCGGCAGCCGATTTTTCTAAGCCGACTTCCATTAAGTATTGCGTGATTTCTTTGCGTAGCTTTTTAAAGTCATCATTGTGATTCATTGCCGTACGGTCACGTGGCCTTGCAATATTGACTTTAAACTCTGGCCCTAGGGTGGCGTTGGGGCCTGGGTTAAGAGGGATGATTCTGTCCGCTAGCAGTATGGCTTCGTCTACATCGTTGGTAATTAATACAATGGTTTTTTTCTCTTGCTGAGAAATAACTTCTATTTCATCTTGCAGTTTGGCGCGTGTTAATGCATCCAGTGCAGATAACGGCTCATCCAATAACAGTAGCTCTGGCTGCATGGCTAAGGCTCTAGCCACCGCCACACGCTGGCGCATACCACCGGATAACTCGGCAGGGCGACGGTCTGTAGCGTGGGATAAGCTAACCATGTCAATGTAATGCAAAATGTGCTGGTGACGTTTTGCTTTGGGCCAGCTTTTGTGTACCTCGTTGACCGCTAAAGCGATATTTCCATAAACCGTAAGCCATGGCATCAGTGAGTAACTTTGGAATACCAAGCCGCGCTCTGGGCTTGGGCCTGCCACCGCTTTGCCCTTGAATAGTATCTCTCCTTTATCGCCGCTAATAAGCCCAGCGATTGCAGACATTAAAGTGGTTTTTCCACTACCGGAGAACCCCACAATGGCGACAAATTCACCATCTTCAATGGATAAATTGATGTTATCCAGTACCGAAGTGGTGTTGGCACCAGAGCCGTAGCTTTTGCTCAACCCGTTAATTTCTAATATAGGCATGATGACTTCTCGCTTGTTTAAGCTATTAGCGTTTATCGCTGAAGGTAAATAGGTTTTGCAAAGTAAACATGAGCCTGTCTAGTAAAAACCCAATAATGCCAATGGAGAGGACGGCAACCATAATGCGGCCTAGTGAGTGAGAGCTTCCATTTTGAAACTCATCCCATACGAATTTTCCTAGCCCTGGGTTTTGGGCCAGCATTTCAGCAGCAATCAATACCATCCAGCCCACACCAAGCGATAAGCGCAAGCCGGTAAAAATTAATGGTAAAGATGAAGGAAGTACTAATTTAGTAATTTTTGTCCACCAGCCTAACTGCAGCACTTTTCCTACGTTCATTAAATCTTTATCAATGGAAGATACGCCAACAGCGGTATTGATTAATGTGGGCCACAAAGAGCATAGGGTTACGGTTATGGCAGAGTTCAAGAAGGATTTATCAAACCAGGAATCCTCTGTGGTTACATAGGTGGCACTCACCACCATGGTGACAATGGGCAACCAAGCCAGAGGGGATACAGGTTTAAATAGTTGAATGATTGGGTTAAATGCCGCGTTGACGGTATCACTTAGGCCGCAAAATATTCCAAGGGGTACGGCCACAATGGTTGCCAATAAAAACCCCATAAATACTGTTTTAAGGCTGGTAACAATTTGGTCTAAATAGGTCGATTTACCAGTATACGCTCGCCATTTTACCTTCGCGTTAGGGTTGGCTTCTAGTTTGGCCGCGTTACGTTTTTCCTGGCGTTGGTAGAAGGCCGCTTCTTTATCTCGTTCTTCACGGTGCTCTTCTAATAGGCCTTTGGCTTCGCTCAGCACAGCGGCGGGGCCTGGGATTTTGCCCAAGCTGGTTTCTATGCTTTGCGCCATTTGGCCCCATGCAAATAGAAATATTAAAAACGCAACTATTGGAATCCCCATTACATTCCACAATTGTCGGAATTGCTCCTTCGGACTTTCGCCCGCGGCCATGCGCGTCAGCGGGACAAACCAAGTTAGGCCCGAAATTTCGAGAAAGTGCGTCACTTTGTTTAACATAATGCGTACCTTAAGTGTTTGCAATCATTGCTAGGTGTGCGTCTTGCGTATCGGTGAATACTTATCTAAAACTGAGCGTCCTTGCTCTATTTTATTTCTTGGAGTGTTGATGAAATATTTTTGTAAATTATTTGGTCGAGACCTTAGAGCCCTTGATTTTTTCGGCGCCTTTTAGGCCAATGTTGAATTTTTTCAGGTAATTATTAGGTTCTTTACCGTTGTATACCACATCGTCAATAAAGTGCGTTTGCGGGTCGCGGTAACCATCGGTGCCCCAAGGGAAGTCCGCCTTAGCCACTTTACCTTCTTTGATTAAAAGCTCAGCGGCTTTCATATAAATTTCGGGCTTGTAGACTTTTTTGGCAGTTTCCATATACCAGTTGTCTGGCTTGTGCTCAGCTATTTGCCCCCAACGGCGCATCTGAGTTAAATACCAGATGGCATCTGAATAGTAAGGGTATGTTGCAAAGTAGCGGTAAAACACATTGAAATCTGGTACTTCACGCTTATCACCTTTTTCATATTCAAAGGTTCCTGTCATTGAGTTTGCAATCACTTCATAATCTGCACCAACGTAATAGGATTTGCTCAGAATTTTTACGGCTTCTTTGCGGTTGGCGTTGTTGTTTTCGTCCAGCCATTTGGCCGCACGTATTAATGCCTTGACTACAGCAAGGTGTGTGTTTGGATATTTTTTTGCCCAGGTATTGGATACACCAAAAACTTTTTCTGGGTTGTTTTTCCAAATTTCATAATCGGTAACTACGGGGACACCAATACCTTTAAACACGGCTTGTTGGTTCCAGGGCTCGCCTACGCAGTATCCGTAAATGGTGCCAGCTTCCATTGTGGCGGGCATTTGAGGAGGGGGAGTAACGGAAAGTAGTGCATCGGCTGCGATAGTTCCGGAGGTATCTCCTTGGTGAGGTGCATAAAAACCTGGGTGAATCCCACCTGCGGCCAGCCAATACCGCAGTTCGTAATTGTGCGTTGATACAGGAAATACCATGCCCATTTTAAAAGGTTTGCCATCGGCCTTATATTTTTCTACAACGGGTTTTAACGCATCAGCCTTGATTGGGTGGACGGGTTTGCCATTTTTCATGGGAATATTTGGCTTCATTTGTTTCCATATGTCGTTGGAAACGGTAATGGCATTACCATTTAAATCCATACTAAATGCAGTTATTACATGTGCCTTGGTACCAAACCCAATGGTGGCACCTAAGGGTTGGCCTGCTAACATGTGGGCGCCGTCAAGTTCACCGTCAATGACACGGTCAAGCAGTACCTTCCAGTTGGCCTGTGCTTCTAACTTTACAAATAACCCTTCGTCTTCGAAGTAGCCTTTCTCGTAGGCAATGGCCAGCGGCGCCATATCTGTCAATTTAATAAAGCCAAACTTAAGCTCGTCTTTTTCTACTTCAAGCGGTTTTGTGTAACCGGTTTGAGTAAACGATAAAGCGCCTAACGTAAACGTTGCAGTGATTGCTATTCGTTTAAGCGATCGAAATGTTTTACGGAGTGAAACAGGGGGTTGCATTAGCAGTGCTCCATTTTGGTACAGTGATTGTTAAATATTGGTTCAACGATTAATAAAATTGTGCGCGCTTTCTGTAGGGCTGAATATCGCAAAACCCTTGCCAAGGTTGGGTTTCAACATATATAAACTAAAAAATTTGTTATAAATCAAAGGCTTGTGTATTGCAAAGTGAGAAGGTTAAGTAAAATGGCTTTATTAGTGGTTGCACCAATCCGGGGATTAAAAAGGGAGCGTGTGTATCAATATGATTCTAATGACGCCTTTTTGATGGGAGAGAGAAAATAGAATATTTAAGTGGTGAACAAAGTAGTTGCTGGTTGGTCTATTTTGGTGCCGGTAATGCCCTGGTGTGACGCGTTTTAAGCGGCGCCTATCTCGAGTTTGGTGCTAAGTGTTTCTGAAAGTTTGCCATTGCTCTGGTGTGTTGATGTTAAAGAGCGTGTTCGCGCCGCTGGGTAATGCCAAGCTAGTGTGTGAGTGCGGCTGGATTAACCGTTTGAGTGCGCGTTCTCCTGCAAGAAATTGAGCTTCAACTTCATGCAGTATACGGCGGTGCCAAAGGGCAAACACATAATGGCTACGGCCAGATTCCGTAGGGATGATAATGTCTTGTTGGGTTTTTCCTGCATGACTGAGCAGTTGGGCACTAAGGTCCAGTGGAAACAACGGCGTGTCTGCCGCAAAGCTCATCAACCAGTTAAAGGCGGTGCCGCTGTGTTGCGCCCAGCGGAATGCACTTATAATCCCAGCTGCAGGGCCAAGGTAACCCGGTTGTGCATCTGTAATGACTGGGCAGCTCAAATCGCCGAAGCGGCCTGGGTCATCATTGGTACATACTACCAAGGTGCTCACTTGAGGTTTTGCTCGATTCACGGCATTGGCAATGAGCGATTGGCCGTTAAATTTGAGCAAGCATTTATCCTGGGGAGCCATTCGATGGCTCTTACCGCCGGCAAGTACAACGCCCAGTATGTGGTCTGAACAGTGGCGAGTCATGTTTTCAAAGTACCAGCTTGTACCGCCTTAGTTGCGTTTAGGCCTGTTAGGCCTTGCGGGTGACCCATAGTAGCAATAATTAGTATCAAGTAGCGCAGGCCCTTGAGTTCAAAAGCGTACAGTGATTGCGCGAGCGTATATATAGATAGAGAGTAACAATGGATTTAGAACAAATTCGTCGTGAATACTTGCTTGGCGGATTACGACGCAACGCCCTGCAAGACAACCCTTTAGATCAGTTTCAGGCTTGGATGGCTCAAGCGATAGAGGCGGGTATTGGCGACCCAACCGCCATGGTGTTGGCTACTGTGGACGAACACAACTGCCCAGAGCAACGAATAGTGCTGTTAAAAGGTGTGCAACCAGACGGTTTTGTGTTTTTTACCAACTATGGCAGTGCCAAGGCGAAACAAATGGCGCACAATGACCGCGTGAGCTTGATGTTCCCCTGGCACCCAATGGAAAGGCAGGTGCGAATTTGCGGTACGGCGGTGAAGCTACCCAAGGTAGAGTCATTGCACTATTTTTTGTCGCGCCCCAAAGAGAGCCAGTGGGCTGCTTGGGCGTCTAAGCAAAGCCGGGGGATAGCCTCTCGGCAAGTACTGTTGACGGCTTATGAGCAAGTAAAAGCCAAGTTTGCTAAAGGTGAAGTGCCATTACCTGATTTTTGGGGCGGGTATAGAGTTGTACCTCAACGCTTTGAGTTTTGGCAAGGCGGTGGAAGTCGGTTGCACGATAGATTTGAATACATAAAAGAAGAAGAAAATAATCTGTGGAAGATTCAGCGTTTAGCACCGTGATGCGATGTGTTGCTTTTGAGGTTCCTGGTAGCCCAGAGGTGCTTCAGATTAAACAAGCCCCAGTTCCGGACTTGGCCGAAGATGAGGTGCTTATCCATGTAGCTGCTGCAGGCGTGAATCGGCCAGATTTACTTCAACGCCAAGGGCTATACCCCGCGCCAGAGAGCGCGTCGCCTATATTAGGTTTAGAAGTGGCCGGTACCGTTGTTGGTGTTGGTTCAAATGCCAAACCGTGGCGCTTGGGCCAGCGCTTGTGTGCCCTAACCAATGGCGGTGGCTATGCGGATTACGTCAACGTCCCTGCCAGTCAGTGCCTTCCAATACCCAAGCATATTTCGTTTGAAACCGCGGCGGCCTTACCTGAAGCGCTGTTTACCGTTTGGGCCAATGTGTATGACACGGCAAAGCTTGGTGTGGGGGACTCCCTATTGGTGCATGGTGGTACGGGCGGTATTGGGTCTATTGCTGTACAAATGGCCAGAGTTACCGGCGCGCGGGTATACGCTACGGTTGGCTCGGAGGAAAAGCGCACTATATGTCAAAAGCTTGGTGCCGTGCGGGCTATTAACTACCGCACAGAAGATTTTGCCACGGTAGTCAAACAAACCACCGGGCGTGGTGCTGATGTTATTTTGGATGTGGTGGGCGGCTCGTATATTCAACGTAATATCAAGGCGGCGGCACCGGGTGGCCGTATCGTGCATATTGGCTTTCAAGGTGGCGCCAATGCCAATGTTAATTTTGCCCCGGTGATGCTCAAGCGTCTAACGTTGACCGGTTCTACATTACGCTCGCGCAGTAAAGATGAGAAAGCAGAGCTGGCGTATCAGTTGCAACGCAAAATATGGCCCGCGGTTTGCGCAGAACGTATTGTCCCTATCGTGCATAAAACGTTTAGTTTGGAGCAGGTTGCTTTAGCTCATAAAACGTTAGAGCACGGCTCTGTGTGTGGAAAGTTAGTTTTGGTTTTAAAACCGTAGCGTACCCAACCTAAAAGATTTAAAAACTCCTACTTATTCGGGTTTGTGTGAATTTTGTCATTCAAATTCGGTTGCCTGTCACAAACAACACATTTAATGACTTGACTTAGCTAACCTAACAATTAGCGGTCAGTTCTTTACGTATGATCTTATTCTAATTAAACGCTGAACAAGCGTTTAATATAAGCTTTTCTTATTGAATTGGGTGTTTTTATAGGTTGATCGTTTGCCTCACACACAATGAATTAAGCCCATTTTTTAGTAGAACGGCAATGCATATAGAATATACAACAGAGACAGGAATTACTCTTCGGCCCGACGGTATGTTTGATTATTCCGCCGGCTATAACAGCATATCTGAAATAGAGCGTTTGATTGCCGAGCATAAAGATGCACAAGTAACCGTAGATTTTGGCAGCGTAGATTATCTAGATAGCTCTGGTATTGGCGCCTTAATTGCTATGCAGCGTCATTTGCCCCATGGGGCCCCAAAGATGCGTTTGCTGCGTCCGTCTAGCACCGTTCAAAAGTTGCTAGAAATTTGCCATCTTCATCAGCTTTTTGATATTCAACCACGTGACGATTCCGGCTAAATCCTCTTGATCCATCGCAGTTGATTTTTAGGTGCGTATTACCGCTTTCGCGCCTGCAAGGTGCCTATTTATGGGCTAATCTAAGTAGTAGTTACCATTAAATTAAGTTTACTTTAGGGTTCCGCCAAATGAATAACCTGTCCATTCGAATAAAATTATTTGTTCCATTGGCTGTGGCTTGCGTGTTGTTGATCGTGCTTTTGGGTACGTCGTTTAAGGTAATTAAAAGCACTCAATCCACATCACACGCACTTGGTGAGGCATATTTACCCGCTGTTTCCAGCGTTTTGAATGCAGATAGGGATTTGTATCAAGCAAGGCTGGCGCAGTTGGAGTTTTTGTATGCTACAGGCGAGGCGCCACGCAAGTTGGCGCGCAGTAGCTTTGAAGAAAACAATCAGCAAGCAAAAGACAGAATGGCCGCCTACCGCGCCTTTTTGGCGAATGAAAAGGTGGAAGTGGCTCACCTTGACGAATTTGACGTCCTCTACAATCGTTGGATGGAAGAGTCCGGCCGCTTTTTTAATGACCCAAACATCAGCGGGTATAAGTCACTTGACAGCAGTTTTGAAGCCGTGCGAGATATTTACGATAAAGCTGGGGAAGCTGCAGGTGTGAGCGGCGAGCAGCTACGAAAAACCTCCATGGAATCGTCTGACCGTATATTTATTACATTATCAATTGTTGCATTAATTACTCTGGGGTTTTTAGGGGTTACCACGTATGTGGCACCTAAGTTAATTTCCGAGCGAATTCAAATGCTTACAGCCAAGGTGCAAGACCTTGGTGGTGGGTCTGGAGACTTGCGTAAGCGTTTAGCGGTGGATTCGCGTGATGAGTTAGGCGACTTGGGGCACGCATTTAATGAATTGATCGACTCGATTGCCATGCTTGTATCAGGTGTGCGCAAAAGTGTGGATAATTTTGG
>CAYZQH010000075.1:0-12585 GCA_964480055.1 uncultured Cellvibrionaceae bacterium | reverse complement strand
CCAAGCTTTAACGCTTTTTTTACTCGCGCGCTAAAGCCAGGCGCACGACCCATTTGCGAAAATTCCAATACAATAGTCTGCCCGGCAGACGGCTGCATCAGCCAAATTGGTCGTATTCACGACGGTAAAATATTTCAAGCAAAAGGCCAGAGCTTTTCTACCGAACAATTATTGGCTTGCACTGAACTTGCCAAGCCCTACCAAGACGGCCAGTTTGCAACGGTTTATTTGGCGCCAAAAGACTATCACCGTGTACACATGCCTCTTGCTGGCACACTGACTCATATGACCTATATCCCAGGGAAGTTATTTTCGGTAAACACCGCCACCGCAGAAAGCGTACCGGGGCTTTTTGCGCGCAATGAACGTGTTGTTTGCCACTTCGAAACAAGCGTTGGCCCCATGGCTGTAGTACTTGTAGGCGCCATGATTGTGGCCAGTATCGAAACCCCTTGGGCAGGCGTCGTTGCGCCATTAAAACGTAAAGTTCAAACACGCAATTACAACCAAGAAACCATAAGTTTACAAAAAGGGGAGGAAATGGGACGCTTTTTACTGGGGTCCACTGCCATTGTTCTACTACCAAAGCATTGCACGCTTGGTGATGACTTATTAACTGCCGGTAGCCCGGTAAAAATGGGGCAAGCGTTTGGCGTCATTCAATAGCAGAGGCTGATACAGACAGAGCAGAAAATGGCAATGCCTTGTCAGGCTTAACCTAATGCACACCTTGAGCCGAAAACCCTACGCCATTGCAGCGCATAGCAACGGTTTACCGACCAAAAATGGAAACCAATTTGTTACCGCCTTTGAACAACCCGCGCCCTCGCCGTGAGGCCTTTTCCAAATATTCACCTAGCACATCGGCAACATCCACGTCATAAATACCAGGTTCAATATCTTGAGATATTTCTATCATATCCACCTCCGTATGAGAGGCCTTACCCGCACGGATTTTTCTTTGCTTATTACGCTCGTCCTCGGCCATATCTAAAAATACTGACTCGTCTAACGGCGTTTTATAAGCATCGGTGACCACCATCACCTTGGGCTTTAAGCGGCGCTGAAAGTTTTGCTCTACCACCACGGCCACTTCACCGGTATTGAGCTCCACTATGGTCCCGGTCGGATACAAACCAATGGCGCGAATAAATTCCACCACCAAGTCTGATTGAAACTCCACATCCCGCAACTCATACAACTTGGCCACGGCCTTAGAAGGGGAAAGGTGGAGCTTGCCACGCGGATTGGTGGTCTCATCGTAATAAGTCACAATACCTGCGATTTTGCCCAACAAAGGAATGCGGTCTCCACGTAGATGCTCGGGAAACCCGCTGCCATTGACGCGCTCGCAGTGCGTTTTTACTACTGCAGTCACACGCGGCTTCACATCAGGTAACTTATGTAAAATTTCGACGCCATAATGAACGAATTGCTCATAAGCCTCCTGATTGGTGGGCGAACGCTCGGCGGTTTCTAACAAGTGCTTTGGCAATCGAGTTTTGCCAATATCCTTAAGTAGCACCCCCAGCGCCAGTACATCTAAGTCATCCTTAGATAACCCCACATGACGACCAAACAATATGGCCAAAACTGCAGAGCGAACCGCATGCTGATAGGTATGCTCGTCTTTGTCTTTAACACGACTGAGCCAAGTAAAGGCATCGGGACTGCGCAAAACACTATCGACCATCGCACCGGCGGCGCGCTTAGTATCGGCAACCGGAACCGTTTCACTGCCCGACTGAATTTGATCCATAATTTCATGCACGGCGCCGTGCACCACACGATGCAAGCTGCGCGCTTGGTCCATTTCTTTATCAACCGGAATCACGGCGTTTGAATACACCCCGTGGCGCACTCTAAGCGGGGGAATATCCGCCAAGCGTGCAGTTTTTGAGGCTCTATGTTGTTTAATTTCAGCGCCGCTGGGGCTACTCAGTTTTTTGAGCGTAGCTTTTAAGGGGCCAGAGCCCTTAATGACATCAATATATACGTGATGGCAGTGAACTTTTAAGTCCCTGATTTCATCAAGGTCTCGAACGTAAAACCCCTGTAAAGGAAACGGCGTTTGCGTCCACGGGCGATCCAACCCCGACACAAACATGCCAACAGTGACCTCATTTACATCAATTTTGATCTGCTTAATGCCCAAGCGCGATACCCTCGTTTACCCAACCTCTGACAAACCCCTTCTAACTATAGAAGAAATTTCTATAAACAGGGTGCAGATATGCCAAAAAGGAGCTCTTCTTCCCGAAGCCCTCCAAACCATTCTAACTATTCAATATAAGCCGGATTGATTATAAACCAGGCAAGCCGTCTACAATCACACCGCTCAACAAACATTCAGACGTGAGGTCAGCAAAGAAACATAAAATTACGACTGCGTCGCAATTTTATATGGGGGTATAAGCGCTTATCGCTTTAGGGAAACCGGTATTACGCCGGCTCATTGTGATAGGCTGCGGACAACTCGCCCACTGCACGAATAAACGCGCCAGCATGCTCTGGGTCCACTTCTGGCGTAATGCCATGCCCAAGGTTAAAAACATGGCCCGAACCATGGCCATAATCCTGAAGTATCTTTTGTACTTCTTGGCGAATGCGATCTGGCGATGCGTACAATATGGTCGGGTCCATATTGCCCTGCAGCGCTACGGTATCTCCAACCCGCCGACGAGCATCGCCAATATGAGTGGTCCAATCTAACCCCAGCGCAGTGGCGCCAGAATCAGCCATAGCTTCCAACCATTGGCCACCACCTTTGGTGAACAAAATGCACGGCACCGGGCGACCTTGGTGCTCTTTGATTAAACCCGCCACAATACGGCGCATCGGCTCCAAGGAGAACTGCACGTATGCATCGTGAGCTAAGGCCCCACCCCAGGTATCAAAAATTTGTACAGCTTGAGCGCCTGCTCGGATCTGAGCATTCAAGTAATCGGTAACCGAAATGACAAGCTTATCTAGCAGTACCTGCATTACCTCTGGCTGATCGTACGCCAATGCTTTTGCTCTGCGAAAATCTTTACTTGAGCCGCCCTCAATCATGTAGGTCGCCAAAGTCCATGGGCTGCCAGAAAAGCCTATTAGGGGCACATCCCCATTTAGAGCATTGCGAATGGTTTTTACGGCATCGAGTACGTAGGGTAAGTCTTGCTCGGTATTCACCACAGGTAAGGCTTCAATATCTGCGGCAGTGCGCACGGCCTTTTGAAACCTGGGGCCTTCTCCGGTCTCGAAATAAAGCCCCAAACCCATTGCATCAGGAATGGTTAAAATATCTGAAAATAAAATGGCCGCATCAAGCGGATAACGCGCCAGAGGCTGTAACGTCACTTCACAAGCAAATTCGGCGTTTTTGCACAAATCCATAAAGCTGCCGGCACTGGCTCGGCTTGCGCGATACTCCGGTAAATAACGCCCGGCTTGGCGCATCATCCAAACAGGGGTTTGATCCACCGGCTGCCTCAATAAAGCCCGTAAAAACCGGTCATTTTTTAGCTCTGTCATGCGCTCCCCTATGGTTGTATTGGCACCTAAGATGTATTGGCCGCGCTACACGTCTAGGTAATCCAAAATGCCTTCTGCAGCTTGGCGCCCTTCCCAAATGGCGGTAACCACCAAATCAGATCCACGCACCATATCACCACCAGCAAAGACTTTGGGGTTGGATGTTTGAAACTTGTAGGTTTGTTCCTCTGGCGCTTCAACACCACCCCAACCATTGACAGCAATACTATGATCATCAAACCATGGTGCAGGGTTTGGTCTAAACCCAAAAGCAATCAATACCACATCAGCAGGCAGTACCTCTTCACTACCGGCGATAGGCTCTGGTCGGCGACGGCCCCTTTCATCGGGCTCACCCAATTGCGTAGTGACAACTTTGACACCTTCTACCTTGCCATTACCCACAATGGCCACGGGCTGGCGATTAAATAAAAATTGCACGCCCTCTTCTTTAGCGTTGGCCACTTCACGGCGCGAGCCGGGCATATTTTCTTCATCTCGGCGATAAGCACAGGTCACGCTATGCGCGCCTTGACGAATCGAGGTGCGATTACAATCCATTGCTGTATCCCCTCCACCGAGCACCACCAAACGCTTGCCTTTAACGCCGATAAATTCTTCTGGTGCTTTTTCAAACCCTAGGTTGCGATTAACATTGGAGACTAAAAACGGCAGGGCATCATACACACCACTTAACTCTTCACCAGGAAACCCACCTTTCATATAGGTATATGTGCCCATGCCCATAAATACGGCATCGTACTCGGCCAATAAATCGGCCATAGACACATCCTGACCGACCTCCGTATTTAAACGAAACTCAACGCCCATACCTTCAAAAATTTCGCGGCGACGACTCATCACGGATTTTTCCAGTTTGAATTCTGGAATACCAAAAGTCAGCAAACCGCCAATTTCTGGGTATTTATCAAAAACCACCGGCTTAACACCGCTGCGTACCAAAACATCGGCGCACCCAAGGCCTGCCGGGCCCGCGCCAATCACGGCCACTTTTTTATCCGTCCAAACCACTTTGGACATATCCGGCCGCCAGCCCATCGCAAATGCGGTATCGGTAATGTACTTTTCTGCGTTGCCAATGGTCACGGCACCAAACCCATCGTTTAGCGTACAAGCGCCTTCGCACAATCTGTCTTGCGGACATACTCGGCCACATACTTCGGGTAACGTGTTAGTCTGATGAGAAAGCTCGGCCGCCGCCTCAATATTGCCTTCAGCAATCAACTTTAACCAATTGGGAATAAAGTTGTGAACCGGACATTTCCATTCACAATAGGGGTTTCCACACGCCAAGCAACGGTGGGACTGATTGGCCACCTGGTCCTCAGTATAAGGCTTATAGATCTCCACAAACTGGTGTTTGCGAGTTGCTATATCCTTTTTATTGGGATCTTGGCGGCCCACATCAATAAATTGAAAATCATTGTTTAAACGCTTTGCCATAACGGTTTCTCAAATACTTATATGGCGGCAGTGGCCATTGTAAATTCTATTATTTTCCGAAAATTACACTCAACGGAAAAACACTCACTACACAAATTGTGCTTACTCGCCACGTACACGCATACTGGCTAATAAACTATCAATGCTCGCAGCCTTAGGCTTAACCAACCAAAACTGGCCAATATAGTGATCAAACTGATCAAGTAAGGTTTGCCCCCAAGCACTGTTTGTTTCAATCACAAACTCATTAATCACACTGCGTAAATGGTTACGGTGTGCCTCTAGCTGCTCGGTATTAATGCGAACAATATCAACCAACTCATGGTTATATTTATCCACAAAAGTATTATTGCGGTCCAATACGTAAGCAAAACCACCGGTCATACCCGCACCAAAGTTAACGCCAGTATCGCCTAAGACGGTAACAACCCCGCCGGTCATATACTCGCAACAATGATCTCCCGCGCCTTCAACCACCACATGAGCGCCAGAGTTACGCACGCCACAACGCTCACCCGCTTGGCCAGAAGCAAACAACTTACCACCCGTGGCGCCGTATAAGCAGGTATTACCCATAATACTGGTATCTTGGGTATTAAAACTGGACCGACTGGGTGGGCGAATCACAATTTTACCGCCAGCCATGCCTTTGCCCACATAATCATTGGCATCGCCTTCTAGGTACAGTTCTAAACCACCAGCATTCCACACCCCAAAGCTTTGGCCTGCCACTCCGGTAAAATTCAAACGCAAAGGCGACTGGACCAAGCCTTCGTTACCAAACCGCTTGGCAATCTCACCGCTAACTCGCGCACCGATAGAGCGATCGCAGTTGGTAATACCAAAATCAAAGACGCCGCCTTGCTTAGATTCAATCGCTGGCAACACGGCCGCCACGATACGCTCTGCCAACAAACCTTCGTCAAATGGTGCATTACGCGGCACCTGGCAAAACTGGGGCTTGCTTTTGAGTAAATCGTCGGAGTACAAAATAGGGGAGAAATCCAATTTATTTTGACGCTCGGTCTTACCTTCGATCACCTCTAAAAGGTCTACCCGACCAATTAAGTCTCTAAGAGAGCGCACACCCAACACAGCCAACCATTCGCGGGTTTCTTGGGCAATAAATTTAAAGAAGTTTTTCACCATTTCAACGGTGCCAATGTAATGGTCTTCCCGCAATTTATCTTGCTGCGTTGCTACGCCGGTAGCACAGTTATTTAGGTGGCATATACGCAGATACTTGCAACCCAAAGCGACCATCGGCGCAGTGCCAAAACCAAAGCTTTCGGCCCCCAAAATAGCGGCCTTAATAACGTCTAGACCAGTTTTTAAACCGCCATCGGTTTGCAGGCGCACCTTATCTCGTAGGTCATTGACGCACAGCGTTTGATGGGTTTCGGTAAGCCCTAACTCCCAAGGGGAACCAGCATAGCGAATAGACGTCAACGGGCTAGCCGCCGTTCCACCATCATAACCAGATATGGTGATGAGATCCGCATAGGCTTTGGCCACACCTGCGGCGATGGTGCCTACACCAGGGCGTGATACTAATTTCACAGAGACCAACGCACTTGGGTTCACTTGCTTTAAGTCAAAGATCAACTGAGCCAAATCTTCGATCGAATAAATATCATGATGTGGTGGTGGTGAAATGAGCGTGACCCCCGGCACGGAATACCTCAGGCGCGCAATCAGGCCGTTCACTTTCGCGCCTGGCAACTGCCCGCCTTCACCGGGCTTGGCACCTTGTGCCACTTTTATCTGAAGGACTTCAGCATTTGATAGGTAAGCAGGCGTGACCCCAAAACGACCAGATGCCACTTGCTTAATTTTGGACGTCTTAATGGTGCCGTAGCGCGCAGGGTCTTCGCCACCCTCACCCGAGTTAGAGCGGCCGCCTAGGCTGTTCATGGCTTCGGCCAACGCTTCATGTGCCTCCGGTGCCAACGCGCCTAAAGACATACCGGCAGAATCAAAGGCTTTATAAAGATTTTCGGCAGGCTCCACCTCGTCAATTGAAATGGATTCTGTCCCGGGCTTCAATCGAATCAAGTCACGCAAGGTAGCCACGGGGCGATCGTTTACCAATGCCGCGTAATCTCGCCAAGCGCTATACTCCCCGCCTTGTACCGCTTGATGTAATGTTTGAATAACATCTGGGTTATAAGCGTGGTACTCCTCACCGTGAACGTACTTTAATAAACCGCCATGATTTAAAGGCTTGCGTGTCTTTAAGGCATAGGCCGCTAAAAGTTTTTGATCGGCTTCTAAATCTTCAAACTCTGCGCCTTGCAAACGGTTTGGGGTACCGGTGAAACAAAGATCCACCACCGAATCGCTCAGGCCAATGGATTCAAATAATTGCGCCCCGCGATAAGATGCAATCGTAGAAATACCCATTTTAGATAGAATCTTCAAAAGCCCTTTTTGAATCCCTTTCACATAATTTTTATAAGCTGTGTCTGTATCTACCATCACATCACCCGAGTCAACCAGCTCGTTAATAATGTAATAGCTCAAATAGGGGTAAACTGCTGTGGCACCATAGCCAATCAAAGTGGCCACATGATGCGGGTCACGTGCTGTGGCAGTTTCCACCACAATATTGGCATCACAACGCAAGCCTTCTTGAGTAAGACGGTGATGCACGGCGCCGGTCGCTAATAATGCGTGAATTGGCAGCACGCCCGCCTTAAACCCCGTATCACTTAATACGGTAATCACTTGGCCGTTACGCACACCATCAACCACTTGCTCGACTAAGTCATGGACAGCCTGCTCTAAGGACTTTTCTTCGGGGTTGTAATGCAAGCTGTAAACGGCGGACTGATAACGCTGTTGATCCACCTTAAGTAGCGCGCGATATTTTGCTGGGGATAACACCGGGCTTGAAAGAATAATGCGTTTTGCGTGCTCTTCTGTTTCAGTAAATACCGACAACTCACGACCTAGACACGTCTCCAAAGACATCACGATAGCTTCACGTAATGGATCAATGGGTGGGTTAGTCACCTGAGCAAACTGCTGACGAAAGTACTCGTACAATGAACGCTGCTTTTGCGAGAGTACTGCCATGGGCGTGTCATCGCCCATGGACCCCACCGCTTCTTGGCCACCCTCCGCAAGTGGACGCATCACTTGGTCGCACTCCTCAAAGGTCGCTTGATACATCTTCATGTGAGTTTTGACTTCGTCGGCGCTCAAACCGTTTTCCGCCACATCCGCCGCCAAACTAGACTCAACTCTACGTGCATTTGCCTTTAACCAACGGGCGTAGGGCTGACTGTTTTTTAACTGCTGATCAATATCTTCCGTATGGAGCAGCTGCCCGGTTTTGGTGTCCACAGACAACATTTGACCAGGCCCCAAACGCCCTTTAGCAACAACGTCTTCAGGGGCATAACTATAAACACCCACCTCAGAGGCCACGGTGATCATGTCATCTTTGGTGATCACCCAACGAGAGGGGCGCAAGCCATTTCTGTCCAAGGTACACACAGCATATCGACCATCGGTAATCACCAGGCCTGCTGGGCCATCCCACGGTTCAATGTGCATTGAGTTATATTCATAAAACGCTTTTAAGCTTTCATCCATGGTTTCTACGTTTTGCCACGCAGGTGGAACCAACATTCGAACAGCCCTATGTAGCTCCATACCACCTGTCAACAAAACTTCTAACATGTTATCTAAGCTGGAAGAATCCGAACCGGTGCGATTTACTAATGGAGAGATGTCTTCTAAGTTAGGTAACAGGTCGCTTTGAAACTTTGCCGTACGCGCAATCGACCAATTGCGATTGCCCATAACGGTATTGATTTCTCCATTGTGCGCCAACATCCTAAACGGTTGCGCTAACGGCCAGCGCGGCATGGTATTGGTTGAAAAACGCTGGTGGAAAACACATATGGCCGTTTCCAATCGTGGGTCTGCCAAGTCTTTATAAAACTTGGGTAAATCCACGGGCATCACCAAGCCTTTATAAGACAACACACTGGCTGACAAACTGCCCACATAAAAGGAGTCATCACTCACCAAGCGCTTCTCTATTTTTCGGCGCGCAATGAAAAGCTTGGCGTTGAGCGACTGCTCGTCGGCTTCGTTGGAATTGATATAAACATGGTAGAACTGCGGTAAGCTGTCTATAGCAATGGGGCCAAGGCAAGAGTCATCCACTGGCACGGCACGCCATGAAATATCGCTTAACCCCTGTGCGGCAAACTCTTCAATGATGGCAGTTTTTGCCGCTTGAAAAAGGTTGTCGTCTTGACTGAACATCAACGACCCTACGCCATACACATCCGATAGAGTGACGCCGCCTTCACTGGCGATGGCTCGCAAAAAAGAGTCTGGCTTTTGAATCAATAAGCCACACCCATCTCCTGTTTTGCCATCCGCTGCAATACCACCACGGTGCGTCATGCACGCTAATGCTTCAATGCCAGTGGCCAATAATTTGTGGCTAGGCTGACCTTTTAAATGGGCTATCAATCCAAAGCCACAGTTATCTTTAAACTCGTCTAACCGGTAAAGACCCGTATTCATAGGCTGGTTCACTTTAAATAACTCGTGAGTATCTGAAATTAGTACTTACATCCATCAGCAACCCACTGTTGCTAATTGGTGCTTAACAAGAAAAGAAAAACCACATTTTCTTTTCGACACCGTAAAGCCCCACAATAGATGGCGCTTTACGATGGAATTTACAACAGCCTGAAACGGGAAACCTCTCATTTCACGGCGCAGTAACGAAGGTTTTGAACCCAATTACGTTGTGCTCTCTCGATGACGGATCCTACCTGAGAGAAACTGACCCCAAAACGGTCTGAGATGTGCCTCAAATACGAGGCCAAGACAAAGAAGCACCTATTAAAAAGGGGCTTGCCTAAATGCTGGGCGCTGCATGTTAACTGCTTGTACTGCTCTTGGCAAGCGTGATGCATCGCTGCGCACTTAGCGGCCATTTAAAGGATTTTAGCAGCAAGATACTAGTTATTTTGACGAATATCCCGGTGAATATCAGAAATTCGCTTCGGCCAAGGGCCGCCTTTACGCTGATTTACGGGTAAATTAGCAACCGCTGCACGCGCTGCGGTTGTATCGTTATAAAAGCCTTCAACCAGAATATACAACTGTTTGCCGCCTCGCTGCCCTTGGTAAACCATCAAATTTGACTGGTTCGCCTGCCTGGCGATAAAGGCTTCAAGAGAAGTCAACGCGCTGGTTGCCATTAGCTGAAGTACATAACCATTTGGCGGCAAAGCGAGAAGCCTCTGCTCGCCTCGAGAAACCACACCCTGCGGCTTATGATTCGCGCTTTGCAAACTCTCTTGCTGCTGCACCTTTAGCAGCGGCAAATTACCCCCCCCGTCTTCTGTGCGAGGAGGTGTCGCAGGTATCAGCTTCGGTGGCAGCTTGGGCGCGACCTCAGCCTCCTTGATTGCTTGAGGCTTAATTACGTCTTTAACCGGTACGACTGCAGACTGCTCATTGGGCGCCAAATGCTTAACCTCAGACTCAACCAACTGACTCTTGGGCGCATCCGCTATCGGGCCAGTATCTTCTGATTTTGACAGATTGACACCTTCAATCACCGGAGGGTTTAGAGCGGAAGCGGCCTTTTCAACGGCTGCTGGCGGCACATTAATAGCCGAAGCAGTCGTCTCCAGCGCGTTTGGAGGGGCAGCGTTATCCCCCACAGTCACCCTATCGGGAACGCCCATCTCTTCTTTTACCTCACTGCCTTGCTCCGCTTGATGCATTCGATCTAGATTAGAATTTTCCGCAAGCTGAGGGCTTGGACTCTCGTCACGGGTAAAAAACGCCCACATAAAAATCCCTACCAACACAAACAACGCAGCCAGATGACTATAAGGCCAGCCCGCTCTTGCCCAAACGCTTTTTTCTCCCGCTTGATCTGCAGACATCTGATCGGCAATATCCAACGCCACACCGGGTAAACCTGCAGATTGAACCCAAATTTTTTGAACCTCCTCTACCGGCAATGTAGAACTCAACCGGTTGGACTCCACACAGCCTTGCAATAGAGTTTTGAGCTCGCTGGGTGAAAAGTTCGGCATTTGAACATCACTGACGGAAATATCAAACAACTGTAGACTGTCAATACGCTCGATCAGCCCCGGCGTACCCGTCATTAAAAAATGTAACCCAAGGCCGGTATCTAAATTGCCTTGCAGCACGCTAATCAATGCAGCCAAAGCGCCATCATCCAGAAAGTGCGCATCATCAATAGCGACCACCACGCGCTCACCGTCTTTTTCCAATGTTCGGGCGTAGCCCCGCAAGGCAGCCACAAGCTCTCCTGCCTGTGCTGTCGATTCCACTCGAACGCCCAACTCTGACAAAAGACAATGCAATAACGACGCCAGATCGGAATCTTTTGAACAGTGCAGTACCACAAACGGCGCTGATTCAGACTCTTCCATTAAAAGATCGAGCAGGGCAGTCTTGCCCGAACCAACATCACCGCAAACCACTTGAACGCTGCCACCAAATTGCGATAAATGATAGATTTGCTGCTTCAAGCCATACCATGCGGGGGTCACAAGCAGATGATCACTGCCAGCTTTCGCGGCTTCACTTTTCGAATGCCCAGAGACATCCAGCTCCAGTTGCTCTGACTCCACATTGCCCCCCATTCAGATTTGACCTCGAACAATCACTTCATAAGGCCTCTAACTGCGCATTAAAGCTGCTAGCAGAATACTCGCTGGTTACCACTGCCTGACCACACCCCTCAAGTAGAACCAACCGAATCTGTCCATCCACATTTTTTTTATCCCGCTTCATATAGCGCTCAAAATCTGCACGCTTCATGCCCGATGGTGGGTCACAGGGCAGCTTGGCCTGCCCCAACAATACCCGTGTACGCTCAGTTACATTCTTATCCAACCAACCCATCGCACCAGAAAGCTCACACGCCATGACCATTCCCGCAGCCACCGCCTCTCCGTGTAACCAATGCCCATACCCCATGTAAGACTCAATCGCATGGCCATAGGTATGCCCCAAATTTAGAATGGCGCGCCGCCCAGCCTCCTTTTCATCCTCAGAGACCACTTCAGCCTTCAGCTCGCACGAGCGATAAACGGCGTATTCAAGTGCCTTTTTATCCTTAGCAAGCAACGCAGTCATATTCATCTCTAACCATTCAAAAAACTGTGCATCTGCGATTAACCCATACTTCACCACCTCGGCTATACCTGCAGACAATTCACGCTCTGGCAACGAAGCCAGCACATTGGTATCTATAACAACCACTTCCGGCTGATAAAACGCACCAATCATATTTTTGCCCAGTGGATGGTTAACGCCGGTCTTGCCTCCAACGGAAGAATCCACTTGCGAAAGCAGTGTGGTGGGCAGCTGAATGAACGGAATACCCCGCTGATAGGACGCAGCCGCAAAACCGGCCATATCTCCAACAACCCCTCCACCTAAGGCAACAATCACAGACTTTCTATTAAAACCGCTTTCCAATAGAGCGTCGAAAATGGTGTTGAGCGTTTCTAATGTTTTGTACTGCTCCCCATCAGGCAGCTCTAAGGTCTCTACGATCGACTCCGGTGACGCGGCACAAAT
>CAYZQH010000074.1:0-12914 GCA_964480055.1 uncultured Cellvibrionaceae bacterium | reverse complement strand
GTATGTTCGTCAGAGGCCTAACCCATAATGCTAAAACAACATTATGGGTTAGGGTCTCGATTAATTTCATCTATTTGGTCATTCAGCGTCCAAAGATCATATAACCAACCCAAACCAAACAAACCAAAGGTCAACAAATAAATTAATCCCGTTATCATTTTACCCATGTAAAAACGGTGGACACCAAACACCCCTAAAAATATGAGCAATACCCATGCTAACGAATAATCCAATCGGCCTTCTGTGTAGGTTTGATGCGCTTCCTCATCCATCTTTGGCAGTAAAAATAAATCAATAAACCACCCAACAAACAGTAATCCGGCCGTAAAAAACCAAATAGTTCCTGTTATTTGCTTGCCGTAATAAAACCGGTGGGCACCCATAAAACCAAAGATCCACGTTATATACCCTAACACCAATGAGTGCGAACTCTTATGTACCGTACGGTATGTTTGCATAGTTCACCCCTTACAATTTAGAAAACTCTTTATCTAACGCATATTTTTTAGAAGTAACGTAACGTTCCACTTGCGCTATGCGCTCTGCCGTACTTTGTAATCTTACCTTTGCCGTTTTAATACGGTCGGTTGGGCTTTTACTGTAGTTCAATACACTTTTACGACGATAACACCGACGCTTTTCGTCATATTCTACCGGTGCCTCCTTAACATCGTCACGCATGGGCGCCAACAGTATCCACGCACCAATATACGCCCAAATTGCCATTAACTGAGTAAAAATAAGCGCAGCCACAAAAGCAATACGAATCACCAACGGGGGCACATCAAAATGATTGGCCAACCCAGCGGCAACACCGCCAATTTTTTTGCGCTTTGTATCTCTATACAAATTAATGCTATAACCGTTTTCTCGAGTGCGACCGCTTAACCGGTTACTGCACTGCTTGGATCCTCTATGATGCATGATGCTGCTCCTTTACGCTCTCCGCGCCAGTGGGTGAATTCGAACTGCGCCAATGACTATGTTCAGCATCTAAAATAGACTCTAGCGTTTGGATTCTATCGGTAAGATTATCTATTTGACGCAATAACTCATCAACACCGGTACGCTCTTCGTCACTGATGCCCTTAATCATTTTGTTGCGGTGGGAGTAGTGCATTACTATCCACACAGGCGCAACAAAAATCATAAATAAAATGCTTGGAACAAATAAAATGTCCATTGCGTTTCCTTAACCTTCTTTAATTTGTTGCTTTAAACGATCCAACTCGTTACTAATTTTATCGTTTTCAGCCAGCGCCTCAATTTCACTGGCTAGGTCTTGCTTACCAAAATCCATGGCCTCTACACGCCCTTCCATTTCTTCTAAACGGCGTTCAAACAATTCAAATTTTGTAAACGCACCAGCATTAGCGGAGCGATTTGTTTGCGCTTTGACTTTATAGCGCTGCTCAGCAGAGGTAGCACGTAACAACAAGGCTTTTTGTTTAGCTTTTGCATCATCTAGTTTAGTTTGTAATTGCGCCACTTCATCACTCAGCACCGCAAGATGCTCTTCAATGGTTTGCAACTCCTCCTTTACCACCAGAATCTCTTCCAGGGTTGTTGCCTTTTCTGTTAATGCTGCGCGAGCTAGGTCCTCCCGTGCTTTTTGTAAGGCCAGCTTAGCTTTGGCCTCCCACTCATCCGCTTCGGCCTCTAAACGCTCTAGCTGACGTGCCGTGGTTTTTTTATCCGCAATCATTTTTGCAGAACTGCTTCTAACCTCTACCAGGGTCTCTTCCATCTCTTGAATGATTAATCGAATCATTTTTTGAGGGTCTTCTGCACTATCGAGCAGTGCATTGATGTTGGAATTAACAATATCTGCGAAACGCGAAAAAATACCCATGTGGCTCTCCTTTCTAACTTACTGTTTATTAACTGATTACTAGACACTAATCAAGCTTTATGCCAACAACGTATCTTATTGATTTATAAGTATTTTTTAGTATTTAGGTATTTAACCCCCACAATAATTAGTTAATTACGCTATTATTTAGTCACTTTAACTAGTTAAAAAAACTCAATGCAACGAATTATTGGTGAATCTACCACTTTAGCCGAAGCCCTTGCCCATGTTTCGGCTTTAGCACCGCTTTCGCGGCCTGTTTTAGTCATGGGAGAGCGAGGTTCGGGCAAAGAGCTCATGGCCGAGCGGTTGCACTTTTTATCCCAAAGGTGGGATAAGCCTTTGATTAAGGTGAACTGTGCAGCCATCAGCGATGACCTAATAGACAGTGCGCTATTTGGCCATGAGCCAGGCGCTTTTACCGGTGCCACAGCACGTCACTTGGGGCACTTTGAACGTGCGGACGCCGGTACATTGTTTTTAGATGAGCTAGCCACCTTGCCACTACGCACACAGGAAAAGTTACTGCGCTTGGCAGAGTATGGGGAGTTTGAACGCTTGGGCGGGCAAAAAACATTGAATGCCGATGTGCGTATTGTAGGCGCCACTCACGCCAATTTGCTAGAGATGGTTGATCAGGGGCAGTTTCGCGGCGACCTGTTAGACCGCCTTGCCTTTGATGTAGTCGCTGTACCGCCACTGCGCGAACGCCAAGAAGATATCCCAGCCCTTATTGACCATTTCGCGGTACAAATGAGTCATGAACTGGGCTGGGCGTATTATTCGGGTTTTACCGACGGCGCCACGCAAGCGCTTTTAACGCACCGCTGGCCAGGGAATATTCGCGAACTTAAGAACGTGGTGGAACGCAGCCTTCATCGTTGGGGTAATGGAGACACGCCCATTGAAACCGTGGTTATCAACCCCTTCCCTAAGCCTAAGCCAGTTACCGCTGCAACAAGTCAAGCGCTATCAGAATCTAACGCTCAAACACCGCATTTCCAGCCGCTGCCAAACCCGGTGCACACCGTGCAAGAAAATGGGTTTACGCATAACGTCCAGGCCTATGAAGTTGAGCTAATCAAACACGCACTCAAAGAGAACCAATATCACCAACAAAAGGCCGCCAATGATTTGCAACTTACCTACCACCAGCTACGAGCGTTACTGCGCAAATATAAAAATGTGCTGTAGCATTCGGCTATTGCTAACACATACGCCCATACAACGTTTTAATGGACGGTAAAATTAATAATTATCTTTACGCTCGATCAGAAATAAAACGCTTTTTGATCAGCGGCTTTTGGGTACATAACCCCAATAAATGTACCCACCCCTGAGACACAATACGAAGTGGATTGCGCGTTGGCTCAAACTCCTTAAGCCCAAATTGTACCTTCTCATGCTCATCGGCATAAGTACCAAATAATCTATCCCAGATAATAAGCATGCCACCAAAGTTTTTATCCTTATACTCTGTATTACATGCGTGGTGTACCCTATGGTGTGAAGGCGTATTGAATATCCACTCTACCCACCCCAATTTTGGCGTATGTTGATTGTGACAGAAAAATGGGACCGAGTTGGCTAACATAAAGCTTGCCAATATCAGCATTAAATCAAAACCCAACAACACAGGAATGCACAGCGGTAACCAAGAATAAAACCGGGAAAGAAAGCTCAGCCTCAGGTTGGTACTGTAATCAAAATCTGACGATGAGTGATGCACATTATGATCCAGCCAAAAAAATAGCGGTGTATGCGCCAAACGATGGAACCAATAAAAACATAGATCCCCTACTAATATATGCAGTAAACCCGTTGCCCAATTCACCTCCCAGCTGAACCATTGCCAATCTGCAACGCTCTGCAATGCTGGTATGGCAACACCACCACTGGTCAACCACATGCTTATGCCGATAAGCCCCGCACACGCCACGTTGGCATATGCGTCATTAAAGACCCAACGTCGCATCACCAAGGTAAGCATAAGAACCTCAAGAGGGATAACCACCACAGCGATCAAATCAATGGTTGATTTAGCCTCTTGGGTAATAATAAGCCAATCCACGCCTTCCATGTAGTCACGCAACCTCACAAATCACAACACTCAGCCTAAAACTGCCAAATGCCATCCAGAATGACTAAACTTTAGTGGATAATCCAACGGTTGAAAATACGTGAAATTACGTATTTCTACACCTGTAAAGGGCAATGGTTCTTGAGTGCACTGCTAAACATCACTTTTCGCCCCTACGGCGGCTCTCTGCCCCTACGGCGGCTCTCTGGGCCGAATCTTCTTGCTAAGAACAAAAAATTCTAACCATTATAAATATCCTAAATTCTGATCAGTCTAATTGGGTCAAGCTACTGGTGATAATGTTCAACCTATAAAGCTGCCCGCTTTTTGCACCGCGCAATATGGCCCACGGCGCATCTGAGTAGACCAGTTGCAATGCCCCTTCATCATCCAACAGAGACGACTCAAGCAACAAGTAGCTGGTATTTATTCGCTGGGTAAAGTTTTTAGAAAACGTCTCCATGTTCTTACGGCCTAAAAAGTAATAGCCCTGCTCACTCACAACAACGGGGCCCGAAGACATCACGCTGGCCGCTATTGAATAGGCTGTGATTTGGCTTTCTCCACACTTTGAAATATCGGCCAAATTAAATTGTGTTGGGTTTTCCCACCCATTGCCCTCTAGCGGTACAAATACGCGGCTGCCGTCAACAAAAAAACCTGATTGAAATTGATAATTTAGGTTTTCATCTACAATTTCAAAAAAGCAACGGCTGCTATCCTGTAGGTTAAACAACGTGAAGGACACGCTGTTATTTCTAACCAAGAACTGCGCCTGCCCCACCCACTGGATTCGCTCGCTTAAATCTATAAAGGTATCCTCAACGGAGAAAACCGGTACTTCAAGAGCCAAATCAATCAACATAACCGTTTGCGTGAATTGGTCATTATTTTGATCACAGATTACCGCTAAGTAATCTGAGCTATCCAACAACTGTAACCCACTAAAGCGCGTGCATTGACTGCCCACATCCGATAAAGCAAGCATAGAGATAGGCGCCGCCTGCTTGGTAGGCAACTTCAGTAAGTGTTTGCGCGTGGCGTCAAAGCCGTAGGCCACAGCCCCGGTTTTTGTTACTTCAGAGCCTGGCTCCAGCACAAGCGTTGGCTGCCCCTGCGGCGTGTCTTCGGCCATACAACCACATAGACAACAGGCACAGGCCAGCAATACGTGAAGGCACACCGCTTTTAAGTGCAACATTTTTGTCAAACTAGAGTTCACACAGTGAGTCATAAACGCTCAGCATATCGACTCTGGGCATCTAACACTGTGAAATGCCGCAAGCCTACTTGTGTGAAGCCGTCGTACACGTAAAAATGTGACCGGTATGCAAAAAGGTACGCTCAAACGAGCGTAAATGCGAAGGGGTTAAGAGCCTGCCGAACAAGGACAGGCCGCAATTTTATAGGCGTTACGAGAATGCAGCCGTTAGAATGAGTAACCGAACTTAAAAAACTCTACGTCGATGATAGCCTCTGAGTCGTCCAGATCATATGACGGGCCGTAAGTATCTTCATAGATATCCGAGTCCCCAATCATATAGCGACCAACGCTTAAACTGGTGCCCCAGTAATAATTAGATGCGGAAAATATGCGGTAACCCACACCAAAGCCCATCCCCAACTTATTCTCTGAGTGCTTATTTCCACTGCCATCCTCCAGCACGCCCTTTAGCGTAACGCCACGCACAAACCCACTAAGATAGAAGCCATTCATGGTGCGGCCTAAGAATTTTCGGAAGTGTGCATCAAGCGTAATGGAGCGAGCCGAGCCTTCTCCTACTGCAGGTTGAGACAGATAAGAATACGAAGGATCATGCTTGGCGGACGTCCACATAAAAGGGAACGCAACTTCTATTTTTTTATCCACATAGAAACGTGAATAGGTGCCGGAAAACGTTTTTTCTTCACTATCAATCATTAAAAACCGAATCGGATTAATTTCTATGCCTTGAGTTTTACCCTTTAGGGGCTCGCTGGCCACTACCACATTGGTGGCTTGCGTATTTTGCGCAATTGTATCGAGCTTTTCTTCTACTCTTTCAAGCGAGTCTTTAATCTCTTGGCTGTCGCCATCATCCGCAAAAACAGACGCCGTAGAGGCAAGTAAATAAAGCGCGACCATGGAACAAAGAACAGTTTTTATACACATAATTTTCCCTTAATATCCTTGTGTTTTTTATTTGAAACGCTGGGGCGTGTAGCTTAAATTACCATAATTCCATCTGCCTCCACCAGTGCACCTTTGGGTAACTCTTTCACACCAATGGCTGCCCTAGCTGGATATGGCTCTTCAAAAAATTGCGCCATCACCTCATTGACCGTAGGGAAATGACTGAGATCAGTTAGAAAAATATTCAGTTTCACAATGTCTGCCAAGCTGCCGTTGGCAGCCTCACATACGGCCTGCAAATTTTTAAACACTTGCTTGGTCTGCTCGGAAAAGTCTCCATCCACCAGCACCATGGTCTCTGGCACCAAAGGAATCTGGCCCGACAAATAAACTGTACTGTCTACTTTAACGGCTTGAGAATAAGTCCCAATGGCGGCTGGGGCTTGCTCAGTGGATATTATGGCTTTGTTGGTCATCTTCGCCTCTAGCGCATTAGGTATGAATATTAAAAAATAAAAAAACGTTAATTTTTAACCCGGGAAACTTTCGTCACGGAGCGTAAAATTCTCACGCGGCGCATCACATCGGCTAAATGCACTCGGTTGCGCACACCAATGGTTAGCGTGATCACGCTGTGCTCGGCATCACGCTCTTTTACGTGAATACCCTCAATGCTGGTGCGCATTTGCGCAATACGTGTGGCCAAAGACGCAATAATACCGCGCTCGCTTTCCACCTCAACTGCAAGCTCTGTTAAAAACTCTCCATCCACAGTGGCAGACCAGCTCACATCAGAAATATTCTCTCGCTTACTGCGTAAATCTGCCACATTTTTACAGGTTTCGCTATGCACCACCAAGCCCTTCCCTGTACTTAGGTGACCCACAATTGGGTCCCCAGGAATAGGGCGGCAACACCGCGCAAAATGAATTAATAAACCATCTGGCGAGTCGATAGTAATTGGCGAGGCGCTTGGTTGCTGCTGGTCACCATCGGGTTGCAATACATTAGCCACAGACATGGCAACCAACTCGCCTAAGCCTACACCCTCGTAAAGCCCATCTAGAGTTTCAACCCCACTCGCGTCGATCAAATGCTGAATTTGCTCTTGGGTTAAGGTGTCAAAGGGCATGCTAAAGTTCACCAGCGCGCGCTCTACCATGCGCCTGCCAAGCTCTACAGACTCCATATGCCGCTGGTGCTTTAAGTAATGGCGAATGGCCGATCGCGCTTTTGCAGTCACCACAAAGTTCAACCAATTAGGATTAGGCTGAGAGGATTCTGACGTAATTATTTTAACTTTTTGCCCACTTTGCAAGGGCTGAGACAGCGGCGCCGGGCGGTCGTTGATGCGGCATGCCACGCAGCTATTGCCCACATCCGTATGTACCGCATAGGCAAAATCTACGGGTGTCGCACCAGAGGGGAGCTCAATAATGGAGCCTTTGGGGGTAAAAACGTAGACTTCGTCGCGAAACAGATCAATTTTTACGTTTTCGATAAACTCTAACGAGTTACCCGTGTGCTGCTGAATCTCTAATACGCGCTGGATCCAACGCTCCACTCGAGTTTTTGAGGCCTCGCCAGGGTTGTCTTCTGGTGCCACAGATTTATACAGCCAATGTGCTGCCACGCCTCGGCTTGCCAGCTCGTCCATTTCTTTGGTGCGTATTTGCACCTCAATGGGCACCCCATGCATGCCTATCACAACCGTGTGTATAGACTGGTAGCCATTAATTTTTGGGATGGCAATATAGTCTTTAAATTCCCCTGCCATGGGTTTATACAAATTATGAATGGCGCCTAAGGTGCGATAACAAGTATCAATATTTTCTACAATGATACGAAACGCATAAACATCCATTATTTCATCAAAAGACTTTTTCTTGCTGCGCATTTTATTGTAAATGCTAAACAAGTGCTTTTCTCGCCCAACAACCAAAGCGTCTATGCTTTCGCGGTTTAAGCGTGCCTCTATAGCGCTTTGAATATCTTCCACCAGGGCTTTGCGATTACCCCTAACCGATTTTAAAGATGCCTGCAAACGCTGAGCGCGCAAAGGGTACATGGCAATAAAACCGCGGTCTTCAAACTCTATGCGTAAATCATTCATGCCCAAACGGTGAGCAATAGGGGCGTAAATTTCGAGGGTTTCTTTGGCAATGCGGCGCTTTTTTTCTGGCGCCAAAGCGCCCAATGTACGCATGTTGTGACAGCGATCAGCCAGCTTAATCACAATCACTCGTAAATCTTTGGCCATGGCCAAAGCCATTTTCTGGAAGTTTTTAGCTTGCTTCTCTGCCTGAGATTCGTACTCGATTCTGGCCAACTTACTCACGCCGTCCACAAGCTCGGCCACCACATCACCAAACTGATGGTCAATGGCACCTTTACCAATGCCTGTATCTTCAATCACGTCGTGAAGCATGGCGGCCATCAAGCTTTGATGGTCCATGTGCATGGAGGCTAGGATATTGGCCACGGCCAACGGGTGGGTAATATAGGGTTCGCCACTTCGGCGAAATTGGCCCTCGTGGGCCTGCTCGGCATAGTAATAAGCGCGCTTTACGCGATTAATTTGCTCAAGCTCAAGGTATGAGGACAGCCTGTGACTTAACGAGTCAATGGTTAGCAAAGCTGCCCTCCAATAGTTTATTCCACGGGAGGGGCGGAAGGGTCAATAGCCAACATGGGCTCTGTAGCCAAAACAGGCTTCTCGTCCACCTCATCTAAAATGCTGGCATCCACAAAGCCTTCTTCTATTTCACGCAATGCCAATACGGTTGGCTTGTCGTTTTCTTCTGGCACCATAGGGTCTTTACCCATTGTGGCAATTTGGCGCGCACGCTTGCTGCCAACCAACACCAATTCAAAACGGTTATCTACGTGATCTAAACAATCTTCTACAGTAATACGTGCCATAACTAATCCTAAAAATAGGTCTTACAAACTGCACCCATAAACGGTGCGATAAAGCCGGTGTAACAAAACCCTAGGCCAAGGGAGAAATTGTACGCAAAGCGGGCAACTACGACAATAGGCTGGTAATTAAACCTGTATGTTTTTGGCCTTGCGTGACCAATCGCAGTCGATTTGCCACGATTATGGCTTTAAATTCGGCCAGGGCGACGTCAAATTGATCATTCACAATGAGGTAATCCGCTTCCACATAGTGAGAAGCTTCGCTTTTGGCTTCGGCCATACGCCCTTCAATCACTTCTGGGTTGTCTTGGCCACGCCCCTGTAAACGCTCTAACAACGCCTCACGCGAAGGCGGTAAAATAAACACGCTCACCGTTTGGGGGATGAGCTTACGCACTTGCGCAGCGCCTTGCCAGTCAATCTCTAGGACTACGTCGGTGCCTGCAGCCAGAGTTTGCTGTACCCACGCCTTACTGGTGCCATAAAGATTGTCAAACACCCGTGCATGCTCCAAAAAACCGCCATTTTCTATCATCTTTAGAAACTCGGTTTCTTCAGTAAAGTGATAGTCTTTGCCTTCTACCTCACCTGGGCGCATGGTGCGTGTGGTATGCGATACCGACAACAGAATGCCGTCGGCTTGCTCAATTAATGCTCTCACCAAGCTGGTTTTGCCAGCACCAGAAGGTGCTGATACCGTGTATAAAATGCCTGATACCGCCATAGGGACTCAACTTTACGAAGGTTATGCTTTATATGGCAACAGTTTACCAAGATAAGAGACAGTAAGCCCTACTCAATGGCAAAATCAAAAAAACTGAACAAAGGCTCTGCTGGGCAAAACCGCAAAGCCAGTGAAAACTACATAGATAAGTACGCGCTCAAGGAGAGTGTAACCACCACCGCCAGCGGACTGCTCTATCAAGTCATCGAACCTGCCCAAGGGATAATGCCCACCAAGCAAGATTCGGTAGTAGTTCACCAACGTATTTTAGGTGTGGATGGTAAAGTCATAGCCGATACCTACAAAACCGGCATGCCAGACCGCTTCACGCTTAAAGAGGCTATTCCCGGTTTGAGCGAGGGGCTACAATTAATGGCAGAAGGTGCACGGTTCGAGTTTGTCATTCCACCTAAGCTTGCCTGGGGCAAGCGCGGTGCCAGCAATAAAATTGGACCCAATGCAGTCTTAATTGTGGATTTGCGGTTAGTCGAAGTGGACGTAGGGTAGCATCAAACACGTGCACCAAGGCAGTTACAGATAGGTTCTTTAAACCTTTTTAAACACACAGAAAGCCTGCCGCCAAATGGCGCTTTATGGCCCATCAATCACACTCACATTTACTCACGGAGTCACAATGGGCACAGCAATTATTTTAGTTTGTATCGTTTTGTTAAGTACTGAGATTTGCTACTGGGTCGCTAAAAAACGTGGCGCAAAAATAAGTTTTTGGGTAGTGATGGGCGCGTGCTTTGGGCCTTTTGCGGTACCTTTTGTATTTTTTGCCAACGGTAAAAAACTTCGAACCCCCTAGCCACTTTTACCCGCGCTAATACTTTCCCTTATTATAGCGTGAGCATGCTTGACTACGGGCCCTTCTGCTCACCGAGTGAACTATCGAACCATCTCGAACCTTATTGTGGGCCAAGAAAAAAGCCGCTATCAAAGCGGCTTTTTAGCAGTTTTAAATTTAGGCTATTAAGCTTCTGCCTCTGCGTTATTGACACAAAATATCTGGCCTGTTGCACGCACGGTAATATTGGCCGTTTTTGACCCGACTGTTTTTATTCCACTTTTTACCGCAACATCGGTAACGTAGTTTGCACCGGCTTTAAACGCGGCATCGCGCAATTGAGCCAAAGTATGCTTGCGCCCTTGCTTAACTGCTGCCTTAACCTTTTCGCTTTTGCTACCAATAAATTTACCTTCTTTGAATAAGTCGGGGGTTAGCTCAATCTTTAGAACACTCTCAAACGATTGCTCACCAAAAACTGTGGCAACGTTCGCTTTGTCAACAGGGTCAGCCGTTAACTCCACCTCGCTGGCCGAGCTTGGTGCCTCATAGTCGCGCTTAACTGCCACAGCAGGCTCAGCCTCGCCAGAGAACGCGTCTGAAGAAACTTCTTCCACCTGAATATCCGGCTGACGTTTAACCGCCTTAAGCTTCGGCTTGCGTGACTTTGCACCTTCGTGTTGAAACAGGCAATGCGGACAAATATGCGCCGCACGATAAACACCACCATTCATGGGTTTGTTACAGCTTTGACAAGGTTTGAGTAATGCTTGCATAAGTATTCACTATCGTGTCAATTAGTATAAAAAGCGAGCAAACTTTAACCGATTTGGACCGTATGCTCAAGAACTAGAAATAGAGCAGACTTCAAATGCAAAATTGTAAATCATAAAGCATTAAGTATTAATGCCGGTCTTAGATTAAAAACCATACTAAAGAATGGCGGCAAGTGGGCATCCACATACCGGCTTCAGTAAATTGTACTTAGACTCTCGCCAATATGTGCTGGGTGTCTCAAAAAATGGTCGTGACCACATAAAACGGTACTTCAACCTTAAGTGCTAACATCCCCAGTAATTTATTTAACATGCAAACCAAACACGCAAATCACGAAGGGGATGAGGCCAAAAACTATTGCACGGCAGCTTCGCAAAACTTACCGTGTTATTTATTAGCGTCTGCGGCTTTATATGCCAATCTACTCTACCTACTCAACAACCGTTAGCCTAAACGTTGGGATTTTTTGTTTAAGGTTATCTATCACAACCTTAGGCACCGGCGTGATATTGATACAGTCACGCTCGTAAAGGAGGTGAACCCTTGTCATACCAACCAGTACCGCAAGCTTGTTATAATTCGCGCTTGTTTACCTTACATAAACTTTCAAAGATCACTCACACAACCTACGCAGCCAAATGATAGAAATAGATTTGAAACATATACAACAAGTAAGGCAAACCGCCACTTGCCTTCATAACGCCTCTGCGGTGAATGCGGCCTATGACAATATGGCGCTACAGATTACAGAATCGCTTCAAGATAAAAACCCATTGGTCATCTCGGTAATGAACGGTGGGCTAATTTCTACCGGGCAATTATTGCTGCGCTTGGAGTTTCCATTACAAACGGATTTTATTCACGCCACACGATACAGAAACCACACCCAAGGTGCAGCCACACTTGGCTGGAAGGTGTACCCAGATCATGACCTGGCCAATAGGCATATTTTGTTGGTAGACGACATTTTAGACGAGGGCAAAACCCTTTACGAAATTATTCAATATTGTAATAAACAAAATGCGGCATCCACACGTACCGCTGTTCTTGTAGATAAACGCCACAACCGGCGTAAACCCAGCCACTTTAAAGCGGATTTTACCGGGCTTAATATTGAGGACCGTTTTGTTTTTGGTTGCGGAATGGATTATCAGGGGTATTTACGCAATGCCAGTGGCATTTACGCCGTCGATGAAACTTTAATAAGCTCATAGTACGAGTAAACACTTATGACTTATGCAGTAATTGGCGGCTCTGGCTTATACCACCTTACCGGTGCCACAGTCACAAATAAGCACGAGCTCAACACACCATTTGGTACCCCTTCAGACACGATTACAGAAGTACATATTCAAGACCACAGTGTATTTTTTTTACCCAGGCACGGTGCAAACCATCACGTTCCACCTCATAAAATTAATTATTTGGCCAATGTTTACGCTTTGAAGTTACTTCAAGTAGACACCATTATCGCCGTCAATGCCGTGGGTGGCATCGCCTCTAATTTAGCCGTTGGCAGCTTGGTGTGCCCAGATCAAATTATTGATTACACCTACGGACGCGAACATACCTTTAACAACGGCGATGACAACCCGGTTACCCAAGGCAAAGTAGAGCATGTAGATTTCACTCATCCGTTTGATACAACTCTACGTC
>CAYZQH010000073.1:0-13091 GCA_964480055.1 uncultured Cellvibrionaceae bacterium | reverse complement strand
TCTCGAAGGCACGTAAATTGGGTTAACTGGAGTAAAGGCTGCAAGCTTCAAGGCCTTAAATATTCAATTATTTCAAGCATTTAAACAAAAGACTTCTAGTAAAGCTATCTATTACGCCACGCATTAGTCCATATTATGATCACTGGGGCCACACCTTAGAATAAAAGCTCCGAAATTGAACTATCTTTACATCAGCTGCGCACAAAACCACCCAGCCGCCAAGAGAATGAACTCACAGGTGTTACTGGTAAAACAACATAGAGACGCCACGTGGTTGACATTCCTAATATCACTCAGCAGATTGTAGCCAACGCTACCAGCACCAGCGCAAAGCCTCCTCAATTATTGGCCCTTGAAGAGGCATTGGGGGCACGCGTTGGCCAACGGATACAGGCGCTGGTTCAACAGACCACACCATTGACCTTAGCTGAGAAAGTCTTTTTGGCACGCCCTTCTGCCTCAGATTCAGCAGCTATTGCTCCGGGGCAAACATCAACGCCGACCAGGCCTACTCTCAACCTACAAACCACCCAGCTGCTAGAGCTAGCCGTTAACGGTAAAACCCTCAGTGCATTATCTGACTTACCCATACAACGCCAGCAGACCGTTAATATTGTTCTGCAAGCTTCCGGGCGCGTGATCATCCTAGAGCTACCACAGCAGCAACCACCACTAACCACTAAACCAAACAACAGTTTACAACCACCACCTAACCAGCAAACGGTGGCACAAAATAGCGCCACGGCTCAGGCCCCCACTTCAAAGGCCAAGGCCAGCACTCAAATCAGCGCTGCTGCGGCTAGCCACCGGCCAATTAAGGGGCACGAACCAACCCAGCCGCGCCCTGACCACTCACCACAACCGCGCACAGTTCCGTCATCTAGGGTTACTGTAGGCACGCTTGTTCAACCCGGTACGAAAGAGCCAAAAGCGGCACAAGTAGAAAGTGCAAAACTCAACACTCAACTCACGCCAACCAACACCAACTCGACGACTGTCAAAACCAACACCCAAGCCACCAACAATGTGCCATTTAAAGCGGTACGCGCGCGCGCAGCGTATCAACAACCTCAAATAGCACTCCCGTCTCTCAGTAAGCTACCCACGGTTCTGCTCGATGAGATTTCTCAGTTACCCAAAGGGAAGCAACCAACCCAGCTGTTTAACTCCGCGGCGTCATTACCTACCCGTTTACCCATCGTGAGCAAAGACCACCCCTTGGCGCAGGTGGTTCAAACACTGCGTCATTTGACACAACTGGTGCAATCTCAGCCCAGCCAACAAGCGTTATTACAAAGCCCTGACGCCACCATTAAGCGGGCCACAGAAAATTCTGGGGTTTTTTATGAGCATAAGCTTAGCCAAGCTACCTCCCAGCCTAATACGCCCGATGTAGCACAAGATATGAAGTTTCAACTGCAAAACTTACTGACCGGCCTAGATGTAAGTACGCAGCTTTTAAAACTGCCGCCATCGAACGAGCACAAACAGCTTTTTGAACAATTGCTTCAGCTTTTTAATAAAGCGGCGCCTAACCAAACCTCCAACACGAATACATCCAACGCAATACAGAACTGGCGCGCAGAGGTATCAAACACCCTACAACAATTACAGGCCATGCAATACCGCACCATTGCAAACGCATTACTTGAACCAAACACTCCCACGCAAACCTTTTTTACCGAGTTCCCCGTTAGGCTCTTCCACGGGCTAGGCCATGCTTTCTTTCAGTGGGATACACCACCACCTAAAAAAAAGAAGGCAAAAACAGCAAAGAACACCAACAAACCTGAACAAAAATGGCGGGTATATATGGAGTTTGAAGCACAAGATGTATTGGCTGTGGAGTTGAATGTTTCCGAGCACACCATGAAAGGCGACTTATGGGCCAGCGGCGACACCCTGCGCGAAGAAACTAAAGAAAATTTACATAGTTTAAAAAACAAACTAGAGGCATGCGGCCTTACCGTAACGGATTTACGATGCCATCAAGCACCGCCGCCGCAAAAGCCAATGACCTTAGATTGTAGCTCTATAGCAGTAAAAACTTGAGCGCAAAAAAACGACACAAATTTAACTCACTGCTATACCAGCCGAAACTCAGCAAAACTTACGAATCAATAGTCCTATGCCAACAAGCCCGCCCGATGAAAATACAATAAGGCCCGAAGTAAAAACGGCCATCGCTTTACATTACGATGGCAATGGCGCACCTAAAATAACTGCAAAAGGAGAAGAAACTGAAGCAGAAAAAATTATCGCCTTAGCTAAAGAGCATGATATCCCGCTGTGCGATAACCCCGCACTGATAGACCTTTTAGCTCAAATTGAATTGGGCGAGAGAATACCCAACACGCTGTATCAAGCGGTCGCTCATGTTATGGCTTTTGCCTTTGCTCTGAAGGGGAATACCCCTAACGCGAACTCCACCAACACATCAACTAACATAAACAAACCAAATTTAGACAACCCACTACAAAAACCTTAAAGCTATCAGGTGGGTGTTTTCAAAAAATCACTTAACTCTAAAGACAGCTTTTTCAATTTTGGCTCTATAGAAAACTGACAATATCGGTTGTTTGGATTTTTTTCATAAAACTGTTGATGATAGGCCTCTGCCTCATAAAACACGCCTAATGGCTCCAACTCTGTCACTATATCAACTTCATACACATCGCTAGCATTAAGTATGTCAATCACCTCGGCCGCACAGTTTTTTTGTTGTTGATTTGTAAAAAATATAACCGAGCGATATTGAGTCCCAATATCATTGCCTTGGCGGTTAAGTGTGGTTGGGTCATGAAAAACAAAAAACGCCTTCAGCAGTGATTTTAGGCTTATTTCCGACTCGTCAAACGTTACAGAGATAACCTCAGCATGCCCAGTCTGACCGGAGCACACTGACTCATAGGTAGGGTTAGCGGCTTCACCGCCGGTATAACCACAAGCGACTTTATGTACGCCTTTTAGCCGGTTAAAAACGGGCTCTAGGCACCAAAAACACCCACCACCAAGCACGATATGACTTAAGGGTTCATTTGAACTCATCTTCAAGGCTCCACATCAAGTATCCACGCCGAGGTTTTATGAACCCCGCTAACATGCCACGGAATTAATTTTGCGTCTAATTTATCACATGCTTTCTCGGCCATCGCCATAAACGGTGCCCGTCCGGGGTCCGCTAAAATTACACGCACACCTTGTTTGTTTGCGCGACGCACCAAATTATACAGGGGTTTTTCTAGCTCATCCCAAAAACAAATGTCACCGCCCACCACTGCATCAAAGCCAGATAAAAACTGTGCACTCGCCTTTTGGTAGCTTTTAGCGTAAGTATCAATAGCAACGCCATTGAGCTTGGCATGTAACGACGCAAACGGTAATACACTCGCATCTATGTCTAACCCGGCCACTTGACACTTAAGTGCCTTAGCACAATAAAGTGCAGTAATAGCCCAACCGCACCCCACCTCTAACACCGTCGACTTTTTAGGTATGGGGCGCCGACGCTGCGTGCCACCTCGGTTAAAATAGTCGATTAACACCAAACTGGCATCCCAGAGTTTGTTACCGTGGTGTGACGGATGGCCGTAATAATCACGCAACTGACGAATACATTTGTGATTATTTTTAAGAACCGTCACCCCAAAAACAGAACGGCTGTTATTGGCAGTACACATCTTGGGCGTACAAAGAACAGATGGCAGGTTACGTGTCACGGGTACCCCTAATTTGGAAAAGACCGAATCCAACATAAGTAACCTGGTCGTGTTACAGGTCAATTGTGCACTGGTGATGGTATTATACCGCTGTATTTGCTATTAGTATTCACTATGACAGAGTCGTACTCCCAACATTTTGCAGCCATCGACTTAGGCTCAAACAGCTTTCACATGATCATCTCCCGGGTAAATCAGGGCACCGTTGAAACCATCGATAAGGTGAAAGAGATGGTGCAAATTGCGCGGGGGATGGATAAAAACCAACTTTCTGAGCAAGCTCAGCTACGTGCCATTGCCTGCCTAGAACGCTTTGCCGAGCGTTTAGAGCACATTCCGGCAGCCAACATACGCGCCGTAGGCACAAAAAGTTTACGCGCCGCTACCAATGCTAAAACTTTTTTAAAGCGTGCAGAGCTCGCTTTAGGCCAGCCAATTACAATTATCTCGGGTTACGAAGAAGCCCGCCTAGTTTATTCAGGCCTGAGCCACGTGGTTACCAACGACAACAACCGGCGTCTTGTGATTGATATAGGCGGCGCTAGCACTGAATTTGTGGCCGGTACTGGAAGTGCACCGGCATTACTAGAAAGCCTCAACTTTGGTTGCGTAGCCTACACGGAACAATTCTTGAAAACCGAGATGTCTGATAAAAATATGTATGCGGCCTATGTAGCCGCCAGCGCCGATATGGAAGTTATTCGCTATGCGTATTTAAACTCAAGCTGGGACATTGCCTATGGCACATCAGGCACCATTCGAGCCATAGCGGAGTTAGTTAGCACTACCGACGGCGGTGCTATTATTCGAGCAAAAAGCCTAGATTCGCTCTTCCATACCGTTGCAGAAAACCCACAACTGCTTGAAGCGTGCCCCAAGCTGCGACGTGACGTACTACCGGCAGGCATTGCCATTTTAAAAGCGTGCTTTGACAGCTTAAAACTCTCAAAAATACATGTGGCTGATGCCACCTTAAAAGACGGCCTGATATACGACACCATTGGGCGTTTTAGCCGCAGCGACGCGCGTATTGCCGCGGTGGCTAAATTGCAGCGCCAATATCACGTAGAATTACCTCAAGCTGACCGCGTGGCTAAAAGCGCGCTCGGGTTTTGGCAGCAATTAGATACCCCGAATCTTCCCGGTGTTTCACGGACCAAAATTCTCACCTGGGCAGCACAGTTACACGAAGTTGGGCTTGGTATATCCCACTCAGGTCATCACCATCATAGTTATTACATATTGTCTCACAGCGATTTGGCGGGCTTTGGGCGGTACGAGCAATGGATTTTGGCACACCTGGTACGCGCACACCGTAAAAAACTGCACTCATCACGTTTTGAAGGGCTTAATGAAGCCCAATGCGCTGCTTTATTTCCCATGGTATTGTGCTTACGATTAGCCGTCATACTGCACCGCAACCGCCAACCTAACACTATAGAACCCGCACTTGTACAACGCAGTGACTCTAAGTTTGCATTGGTCTTTGCTCACCAATGGCTTGGTAACAACCCATTAACAACATCGAGCTTAGAAAAAGAAGTGCAGCAATTAACCAACCTAGATATTCACTTAACCATCACGGAAGCCACCAGCGATGATGCTTAAATTGCTGCTTGCCTGCATAGTCATTTTTATTTTATGGCGCAGTATTTATCACTATAAAAAACTCCCGCCCAAAAAGCAGAAAGGCTTTGCCATTAAAGCGCTGATTTCAGTTCTTATTGGAGCGGCAATATTGGGTGCCATAACCGGAAGAATGCACTGGCTCGGTGGTGTTATAGCCGCGTTAATTCCCTTATTGCGCTTTGGTGCATTTAAATTGGTCCCCTTGTGGTTGAATCAAGGCGGGGGCATAGTCCCCATAAAAACACAGTTTTTAACGGCCCGCGTGCAAGTAAAAACAGGGCACGTTGAAGGCCAAATTACAAAGGGCCCGCACAAAGGTCGCAGCATCAGTTCACTTACCCAAGAAGAACTGCAGTCATTGCTAGAGCATTACAAAAATTTAGATTCAAAATCCTACTACGTGATCAAAGTTATTTTAAACAAAGGCAGCCAACAGTCCACACCTCCACCGCCCTCTTCATTTAACCAAGACTATGAAGAAGCACTCCAAACCCTGGGCCTTACCGGCACACCCACAAAAGAAGACATCATCAAAGCGCACCGCCGACTCATCAACAAACTGCACCCAGACCGAGGCGGCAGCGACTTTTTAGCTGCGAGGGTAAATCAGGCACGCGATGTACTGGTTGATCATATAGAGAGCTCAAAATAACCACCAAAACAGTCAACAAAGTACTGCTGAGAGCCCTCATAATAGACACCAGTATATTGGGGGGGGGCCGGTTTTTACTCTGACTCTATACTTCGCTACACTTCAATGCAGTTTAAATAATGCTCTAAGTTAGAGTAACCGTCAGGCTGAATCGCGTTGCCATCTTCAGGATTCATAGGGTTTAAGCCTTGCTCAAGCTCCCAATCATTGGGCATCCCATCATGGTCATCATCAGCCGGAGGCGCTAATGATTCTAACGCTGGGTAGCCACCCACGTCATCAGGGTGAAGAACCACACCATTCCCATAGGTGGTCGCACCTGTTTCTACTTCATGAACAATTCGCGCGTCCACTGAGTCTCGCTTGGGCAGAATGGCACCTACGCCTGCCAGCACTGCCTTGTAAGCCTCTTGCGCAGAAACGGTTGATACAGGGGAGGCGTCGACGGGCTTATCTACCAACCACTGCACCGCGCCGGTTACGCCCGCTGCATTATCGTTGGATATTTCTGAGTTACCTTCCCACACATTACCCGAAAGATACCACGCGGTTGTGGGAATGGCCTTATAGGCGCCAGCGTTATCAATATCAGCAAAGAATGTTTGCGTGCTATTGGGGCCAGGTTTGAAATAATTATTAACAATATTAACGCTACTGGGCTTGCCGTCCAAAGTGCGACCGCCAAAATTAAAAATAACACTGTTACGAAAATCCAAATTGTGCGTTTGATGCTCGTGGTTGCCTGCAATACTTGGGTTCCGACCAGGCGAGTTAGCAATTAGCAAGTGGTGATAAGAGGCATTCACCCCGCCTAACGTAGCCGCCAAACCATGGTTATTGTGATCAAGCGCTTCCGAAATAATTGTCCATTGCACAGTCAGGTTTTCTGTACCTATCCAGGTACTTAAGGTTTGATCGGTACCCCAGCTAATACTGCAATGATCAATGATCACATTCTTTGCCCACTGGATACTTAAAGAATCTGTTTTACCACCGTTTTCTCTACCACGACGAAACCGTACATGACGAATAATGACGTCATCTGCCGATACCATCAGCTGGTAGTTTTTAACCGCGATGCCGTCTCCCGGCGCCGTTTGCCCAGCCACGGTGACATTAGGGTTTGTAATGGTGATGTCTGATTTCAACCCAATCGTGCCCGATACCCTAAACACGATCATCCGCGGCCCAGGTTGCTCGAGCGCATGTCGCAAACTACCAGGCCCAGAGTCATCCAGGTTTGTCACCTCCAATACCTGCCCGCCGCGCCCGCCAGGGGTTGAAGCGCCAAAACCCTCGGCGCCAGGAAACGCAAGAGGCTGGGCACCCACTGGCCCCTGACCACAGGCCAGCGGCTGACTTGAATCAACAGCTTGGTCCGTGCCTGGGTCTTTACCAATATCAGGGGTGCTTGCACCGCCCTGATCAGCCTCACCAGGTTCCGCAGTATCCATATCGCTGCCATTACATCCCATTGTTCCCAACACAGAAACAACAAGACACAGCATTAAAACAGCAAACAAATTTCTCACGGGTTGCTCCCCAGGATTAAACGTGAAACTTAGAAAACGCATCTAAGCGCCCAAATCAACGCATAAAATAGTGGCTTAATACATGAAAGCCAAAAGCATGGCCATCAAACGGCGCTAGCCCTGCCTTTCACTTTTCCCACACTGAACGGTAGCGCAAACGTTCGCGATAGAATTTATAGGCCGAATATAACGAAATTTTTGCCGCCGGAATGGGACGTCGGTTGCGCTTAGGTAGTCGGGGGTGGGTAAATAACAAAACTGTGAACAAAGTGTAGGTTCCAAGCAGCCAAGCTCGCGCCGCTAGCGGATCAGGGGCCTCACCGTTTGCCTTACGTAATAACTCTTATCTTTTGAGTAGTACAGGCAAAAAGAAAGGGCTTAAGGCAAGACCTAGCAGGTATTCTTTTTTAGCACCATACACTAATTAAGATGCCTTGGTCTTAATTATGAATTGAGAATTCGGGGCGAGGGTTTTGTATTCGTCCTTCCAGCCATCAACCCCTCAAAGAGAAATAATATTTTGTAGATTAGGATCAACCCCTACACCACAACAAACCAAAACAAACGCTATAATGCGCGCCCATTTAAAGGATTCAGCCCATGTTAAAAGTTAATGAATATTTTGAAGGCACGGTAAAATCTATCGCGTTAGAAACGTCTACACTACCTGCCACAATTGGCGTCATGTCCAAAGGCATTTACACCTTCGGTACCGATTGTAAAGAAGTCATGACCGTCGTGTGTGGTGAATTGGCCATTAAACAGCCCAACGAAATTGACTGGCAAACCTACACCGATGGCCAAACATTTGAAGTGGAAGCCAATGTTAAATTTGAAGTAAAAGCTGCAATTGATACCGCTTACTTGTGTAAATATTGGAAATAACCCATTAGTGCTGCGTTGGAGTTGGACGCGGGCTTTTGCCCCGCGTATCACACACCCAAAATATGGCTACCAAAACCATAGTGCCCAACACACCGTACAAATGCGCCTCAGTACCTACTGCAGCGCCAATTTGCTCAGTTAGATATAGCTCGTCAAACCACGGCGTTTGCTCGTAGGTAATCTTACCCAGAGTGAGTAAAATTGCGCCACCGTATAACCAACGGTCCTCAAAAAATTGAGCCAAAAAAGCCATCAGCAACAGTCCCCAAAACACACCAGAGAACCCTCGATAACTGTGGATTGATTCATCCAATAACCACATACCAACGCCCACGCATATGGGCAAAACAATGAGCGCAACCACAAAACGCCCGGTGTGCTTAGGTGGCCATAGCCAAGCGCCTAAAACCACTAAGCCGGTGCAATTCATTACTGTATGCCACAATGTAAAATGCACAAAATTACCCGTGTATATTCGCCACCACTGGCCACTCTTTATTGCTGACGGGTCGTATTCAAACGCCGAATTAAACTGCTCCCCTAATAGCCAACAAAGTAACATCAAGCCCGCCAATGCCGCTGAGATGTACATTGATGAATGGCGCGAAACAAGTAACAATCGTTTAAACACAATCATATATACCTTTAGGGCACCTCTAAAAATCGGGGTTTTTGTTTGAGGGCATGAAAGTGCCCTTAAAACAATGACAGAGGGACGGGGTTGCCGTTTAACGACGCAGCCCCATCTATAAAAGTAAAATCTGCTATATATGAGGTGCCCTGCTCTATTAAATACCCTTGGGCAACCAATGCTGCCAGCTGTGCTTGCGCCTGCTGTTGAACTTGCGTACTGCCTTGGTCTTCAGGCGCAATAGAGCCATTATCACTCGACTTATTTGCTTCATGTACTGCCATTGCCATAGCAAGCGTTTTATCGGCCTTACAATGGGCCTTAATTTCCAATGACTGAAAGACAGTAAACGGATGCAACTTTTGGCCTTCAGTTGCCGGAACCGTTGCCTGGGCATGAAGTGACAAATCGCCCTTATTCGACTTAAAAGAAAAATCGTTAACTTGTAGCTCGGGCCCATGAGGAAAAAGAGCTTCTGAAGCCAAAGCCAACACATCAAAACTGGCAAGCTGTGCAGTTTTGGAATTATTCAAAGCGTTCATTGACTCAATATACCGTTTTAAAAACTCTAAGCTAATATTGCTTATGGCCACATCAACATTTAATGCCTCTATCAGTGAATCGTCCAACTGCATTTGATCAAACCTCAACACAAATTGGCTACTGGCAGTAGACCCACGCTTTTCGTTCACTTGCTTGGGGCTTAAAGTATTAATCAAACCAATTTTTAACTGAGACACGCTGAACTTATCTAAGTCATCTCCTTGTCCAGAGCCTTGATCGAGCTGCAAATCTAAGCGCCCTGGCGCAAACCGCTGATCAACTGTATTTTGGTTAAGAATAAAGTTTGCAGAAACAGCCAAACCGTCTAGCTCCACCCTCGCACCTTCGGCAGATAAAATCACTCGAGGTAACCCACCGCGATAAACCAACTCTCCCTTTGGCGTCAGTTGGCCTTGTCCATCGTAACGCGACAGTGTCATTGTCTCTGCCCCAAAATGAACCTGCGCCGGGTAAATAACGTCCGTAAAGCTCGTAACGCCATTTAACCTGGTATTAAAGGTCAACGTCCAAATGGGGCCGGGCTGTTCAGGTGTTATGAGTGATTCCAAACTATCATCTGCCGGAGGTTGTATTGCGGCACGCCCCTTGTACCACCCTAAGCCAACCCCCGCAGCGAATATGATAGGACCATGGTCAAGCTCGACAGTAATCAGGGCCGCTGGACTTACACCTTCAGCCACAAGGCTGTTCATGGTTACAGTCAGTGTGCCGGACGAACCTAACCACCCCTGTTGGTAGCTGTCCCACTGGGCTGAATACTGAGGGTTGGCATTTAGCTGAAGTACCAACTTGTCTAGCTCTTGAGCGGCCAGCTGACCGGCTACCCAAGGTAAAGCCAGACATAACCCCGTCAATATCACACCAAGGGCAAACAGCTTCTTCATTAAGAACTCCTAATTGTGCGCAGAATTTCACTCTATATCACATGGATACAGCAATCTTTGGCCGCCGACTATATAATTCGCCCTAGATTCTTTGCAAGCTGTAGGCACCATGATCAGTACCCTCATTCATGACACACTAACAATATTATCGGCCCTTTTTGTGTTAGCGCTCGGCCTCTCTTTACTTGGCGTGATTGCGTTGTTCATTATAGACAGCCGCCAAACTCGCTCTGCCATTCGTAGGAACTACCCCGTTATTGGGCGGTTTAGGTACTTTTTTGAACACCTCGGGGAGTTTTTCAGGCAGTATTTCTTTGCCATGGACAGGGAGGAGCTACCCTTTAACCGAGCGCTACGCTCATGGGTTTACCGTGCATCCAAAGGGGTCTCCACCACCCTGGCGTTTGGCTCTAGCCGCAACGTAAACACGCCAGGTGAACCCCACTTTCTTAATTCGGCCTTTCCCGTATTAGAAGAAGAAGCTCAAGATGCGCCAGCAATTGAATTTGGCCCAACCTGCAAAACCCCTTATGTCGCCCAATCTTTTTTTAATATCAGCGCTATGAGTTATGGCGCCTTATCAAAGCCCGCAGTAAAGGCTTTGTCGCATGGTGCAGCGCGCGCCGGGTGCTGGTTAAACACTGGCGAGGGCGGCCTTTCTGCTCACCACTTAAGTGGTAACGGCGATATCGTATTTCAAATTGGTACCGCAAAATACGGCGTCCGTGACGAGCACGGCAAGCTTTGTCTTGCCAAATTAAAAGCATTGGGTGACAACCCCTGCGTCAAGATGTTTGAAGTAAAACTGAGCCAAGGCGCAAAACCAGGAAAAGGCGGTATTCTTCCTGGTAAAAAAGTCACACCAGAAATTGCGGAAATTAGAGGGATTCCTGTAGGGCAAAGCTCCATCAGCCCCAACCGTCACATAGAATTAGAAACTACGGAAGATCTCTTAAATATGGTTCACACCATAAGAGAAACAACCGGCAAGCCATGCGGCATTAAGTTTGTGTTGGGGGACAGCCGTTGGCTTGAAGAGCTTTGTACAAAAATTAAAGACCTTGGGAATCAATTTGCGCCTGACTTCATTACTATTGATAGTGCCGACGGCGGCTCGGGTGCCGCGCCACAACCGTTATTGGATTTTGTCGGTTTACCTCTAAAAGAAAGCTTGCCAGCGTTAACAGAAGCCTTAAATAAGCACCAACTCAGAGACCGAATAAAAATTATTGCTTCAGGCAAGCTCATCACCCCAAGTGCAGTCGCATTTGCGCTGGCCCGCGGTGCGGATGCGGTTGTGTCTGCCCGCGGGTTTATGTTTGCCTTAGGCTGCATTCAAGCCATGCAGTGCAATAAAAACACTTGTCCAACCGGCGTTACTACACACAACCCAAGGCTACAAAAAGGCTTAGATCCCACCAATAAATCTGTGCGCGTATCCAATTACCACCGCCAAATGGTGCACGACGTAAATCTAATTGCCCACTCCTGTGGTGCGCCCCATGCAGGTGCATTAAGTCCACATCACGTTCGTATTGTGGGCACCAACGGCCTATCTCAACCTTTATAGAGCTATCCGCATGAAGAAATTTATTGTCACCATCACATTACTCTTTACCGTTAATTTATCCTGGGCCAACGACGAGTTTCAATTGTCAAATCTTAAGTGGGTGGACGAAGGTTACTTAACACGCCAAAGAAGTTTGGTGGAAGAGATTACTAAAATGGAATTTGGGTCTCGCTTGCGAAAAAACATGGGCGACGTTCGCCTACTACAACGAATTATTGATACAGATCAAATAAATCAAACTCAAACCAAAGAGCAGCAGGCTTTGGGCGTAGTACTGGGAGATGTTTTTGTCACTGAGCTAAATATGCAATGGCGCGTTTATGAAGACTTAAACGACCACGGGAATCCGTACAATAAAAGCCGCGCAGTGTGCTTAAAAAACACCACGCACTGCTTGTTCCCTATCACCATGTTATCCAAACGTATGAAGCTAGGCGTGAAACCTAACGCTTTAGAAATGTTTAAAAGGGGAAAGTCATTAATGGCGCCATACATGCCCCGCCTCCCATACTCTAAGAGGCCTTAAACGCCATAACTAGACAATAATGTAATTAAATTATTACTCATTCACTGATCAACGGCCAGTTTAATAACCTAAACACCTAAAATAGGGTTTTTTTAACAAAACTAAGCCAATCTAACGAATATATGTATTGCTATTGTCACATATCCGGCCTAGAATCGAACGCGATGAGCTGGCTTACGTAGGCCGCGGAACCTAGCCGGGATAACATAGGCTTGGGGCTTTGAATCATCGAGTTGTAGTAATGCTTGTTCCACCTAAGAAGAAGTTAGCCTCTTGTTTGATTCCAACACCCCACCCCATATGTCTCCCTTTAGGGCTCCCAGGGATAGCTGTATACATACCAGGCCATCTCATTGCTACACATTCAGAAGTTATCACTAAAGGTAGAAGATACAAATGTCAGACAAACTAAATGGAACCGTAAAATGGTTCAACGAAAGCAAGGGATACGGTTTCATCAGTCGCGATGGTGGTGCCGATTTATTCGTCCACTTCAGCA
>CAYZQH010000072.1:0-13091 GCA_964480055.1 uncultured Cellvibrionaceae bacterium | reverse complement strand
GGGCTATGTACAAAGGCGATCGGTCACGTAAAGAAACCTTGGTCGAGTTTGGTTTTAGGTTGCCCTCTGCACTGGATAACCGCCCCATGCGATTTGACGAGTGGGAAAAACGCGCCCCGCAAATGATTTTTGTCTCTGCAACGCCCGGTAATTATGAGAAAGACCACGCCAGCGCGGTTGTTGAGCAGGTGGTCAGGCCTACAGGCCTAATAGACCCAGAGGTAGAGGTGCGGCCTGCCACTACGCAAGTGGATGATTGTTTATCTGAGATACAAAAAACCGTAGCAGCTGGGGATAGGGTGTTAATTACGGTGTTAACCAAGCGCATGGCCGAAGATCTAACAGAGTACATGCATGAACATGGGGTTAAGGTTAGGTACTTGCATTCCGACATTGAAACGGTTGAACGGGTAGAAATTATTCGAGATTTACGCGTAGGAGAGTTTGACGTATTGGTGGGCATTAATCTTTTAAGGGAAGGCTTGGATATGCCAGAGGTGGCGCTGGTAGCGATAATGGATGCCGATAAAGAAGGGTTTTTGCGATCTGACCGTTCTTTAATCCAAACCATTGGCCGTGCTGCAAGGAATGTTAATGGGTATGCCATTTTGTATGCAGACCGCGTCACGGGCTCTATGCAACGGGCAATGGAGGAAACAGAGCGGCGCAGAGAAAAGCAAGTAACCTTTAATGAGGCCAACGGCATTACGCCTAAAGGCATTAAAAAAAGCGTGGCGGATATTATGGAAGGCGCGCGCATTCCTGGTAAAAAGGTGGGTAAGAAGCAAAAGGCCGCTGCAGCCGAGGTGCAAAAAATATTACCAGACACCGCAGTGGATGTTTGGCAAAAAATTAAGGTGCTGGAGGCTGCAATGCACGACGCGGCTAAAAACTTGGAGTTTGAAAAGGCCGCTGCCTTGCGTGATGCCATCTCTGAGCTAAAAGAATCAGCGAATTGACGCATGGCTACACTCACAGCGGCGCGCCATACACAGGTTGCCCTCATACTTATATGGCGCCGCCCTCTGAAGTGAATATTCTGAATTTTACCCCTTGAATGGCCCTAATTCATAAGGCCAAGCTAAATTAAAAACTGGATCCCAATGAGACCAAGTGCGTATATATCTGACCCATCCTTAAAACCCAACTGGCGCGTACTGTTTACGTTAGCACCCTATTTTGGTGAGTTTAAAATTCGTGTGGCCATTGCAGTGTTGCTGCTGATTGGAGCAAAAGTTGCGAACGTGACATTGCCTTGGGTTTTAAAGTTGGTGGTAGATGACTTGAGCCTAGAAGGTGCTGCGGCCATCAGTGTGCCCATTGGGTTACTGATTGCCTACGGCGCAATCCGTTTCGCCAGCGTGTTTTTGGGGGAAATGCGCGATGCAGTATTCGCGCGCGTGACCGAGCGAGCCATGCGGCGCGTCGGGTTGGGTGTGTTCTCGCATTTACATCGCTTAGATTTAGATTTTCATCTATCGCGAAAAACGGGCGGTTTAGCGCGTGATATTGAACGCGGTACGTCTGGCATCAGCTTTCTTATGCGGTTTATGGTGTTTAATATTGTGCCAACCTTATTTGAAATAGCGCTGGTTGCTGTTATTTTGTTTGCACAATTTTCGGTTTGGTACTTACTGGGTGTGTTTGCCTCGGTGGCGGCTTATATTGGGTTTTCTGTTTATGTGACCGAATGGCGGACTAAATTTGTGCGCGCAGCAAATGAGCAAGACAGTAAATCCAGTACGCGGGCCATTGATAGTTTGTTGAACTATGAAACGGTGAAATACTTTAACAATGAAGCCTACGAAATTAACCAGTACGATCAAAACTTAGCTGCATGGGAGCAAACGCGCCTTAAAAATCGTTTGTCTTTGGCGTTTTTAAACAGTGGGCAAGCCTTAATTATTGCAGTGGCTGTAACCGCAATGATGACCTTTGCAGCCTCCGGCGTAGCCAATGGGAATATGACCCTCGGTGATTTTGTGATGGTCAATGCCTATATGATTCAATTGTTTATCCCTTTAAACTTTCTTGGGTTTGTGTATCGTGAGATTCGTCAGGCACTTATCAATATTGAAAACATGTTTACCTTACTCAAAGCCAAACCAAAAATTCAAGATACTGAAAATGCCATTCCTTTAAACACGCCCGCGGCCAATCAATTAGATGTAGAGTTTGAGAGCGTGAGCTTTAGCTATGATGGTCAACGTCAAATTCTAAAGGATGTATCATTTAAAATTAAGGCAGGCCAGAAGGTTGCAGTTGTGGGCGCCAGCGGCGCAGGCAAGTCAACCTTGGCGAAACTGCTGTTTCGCTTTTATGACCCAACCAGCGGCGTTATCCGGGTGGGTGGGCAAGATATTAGCGGCGTAACACAAGACAGTGTGCGTGCGTTAATGGGTGTGGTGCCGCAAGATACCGTATTATTTAATGACAGTATTTATTACAACATCGCCTATGGTGCGCCCGGTGTAGATAGAGCCGCAGTAGAAGATGCCGCAAAGCGTGCGCACTTATGGGATTTTATTACCCAGTTACCCAAAGGGTTGGATACGGTTGTGGGGGAGCGCGGTTTGAAGGTGTCCGGTGGTGAGAAGCAACGCATAGCCATTGCCAGAGTTCTACTCAAAGGCGTGCCCATTCTAATATTTGATGAGGCTACATCCTCACTAGATACCCAGTCTGAAACCGTCATTACTCAAGCGTTAGAAGAGGTATCCGTTAATCACGCAACGCTGATCATTGCTCATAGGTTATCTACGGTGAAAAATGCAGATACTATTTTGGTACTCGATAATGGCGCTGTAGTGGAGCAAGGGGCGCATGCCGCTTTACTTAACCAAAATGGCTATTACGCAAAATTATGGCAAAATCAGCAGGCGGCCATTGAAAATACGTCCAACGAGAATAACGAGTAAAAATATCCTAAAATACCAGGGCGCGTTTTAGGATAAGAGCTAATAGTTCAGTCGCCGTCAGAAAAATTAATGCCCCATTCAACATTCAGGGCTTCTGGAGCTTGCCGTTTTATATTGCCCTCTAACAAGCTAAGTGCCAAATTAAATTGAACCAGGTCTTTATTCTGAATGGTTTGTTTGGCAAAAGCTAAGTTCTTTTGAACGGTTGTAACGTCACTTAAGTGATTGTTTCCCCTCATAAGCTCAAATATAGAAAGCGTCGCGTCACCTTGCAATAACCGAGTAACTTCTTTTAGCATGGCGCTCATATTCGCCCAGCTTTGGTTGGATAGCGGCGTGCTTAAACTCACCACATCGCGCTTTCTTAGGTAGTCTAGGTGCGATTGAATTGCGTGCAGTAGTGTAAGCAATGAGGTTGCTTCACCTTCTAATTGCCCCGCTTTAAATTTTTGCCCATATGTATTCTGCCAAGCGTTGGATACTTCCATTGCATGCTGCTCGGTTAATGCAATGTGCGCCTTAAGTAGCAAGCACTTGTTGGGGGCTGCCATATAGCTGTCGGCAATTGAAATACCTGTTTTACCGTCAAAGAGCAATACTTCTATAGGGAGCAAGCCTACGTGCTGAAACGTTTTGGCTGACAAGGCCCAATTTGGGGTAGGGGCACTTAAGTCGTTGGCTATGTCGGTTCTAACAGACGTTAAATAATTGGTCCCCCGTAAGCGCAGGCCGTCAATAAAAGTGTACTCGGGAAAGACTTTGTTTTGGTTCAGTGGTCCAAAAAGATAAATAGACGCACGTGACCACAAGGCGCTGGTGGTTCGCCATTGATTTTGAAGCGCAAGGAGTTGAGGTTGTTCGGGGTTCTTACAAAAACTCTCTGCCTGTAACTTAAGTTGATCAAGTGAGCGGGAAAAGTCAGTCATTGTAGGAACAATTGTTCCGTCTGTTATTTCAATAATAACTTTTTGAATATTCTGCTTTGTTGGTACTAAGGGTTTTTGACTGCATTGTAGCGACATTAGGCAGAATATAGCTGCTGTAAAAATTTTGGAAATGGTACGAGTCATTTGGCGGTATCAATTTAAGGCGGTTTAAAGACAGGTTAAGTGGTTTTTAATACTGAAAGATGATTGTCAAAGCGCACTCCCGGGTAGCTTTTATTCAGTGTGGCAATGGCCGTAAGCTTGTACGGGTCTATGTAGTGTATATCGCCTTGACCATTACTAACCACCCACGAATCTACACGTGGGTCCACATCTATACCACATGCCCCAAAAAGTGTGTAGTACCCTGCAAACGTGGCCGATTCTAAGTGCCAAAACAAAACCAAATTCCCCTTCGGGCTAGTAGCTGCCACCGTACCACTGGGTGGGTGGATGCATATACTACCCATATAGTCTTGGCATTGATTAAGCAGAGCGTCTGGCGTAGGTAATGGTGTTAACGATGTATGAACTGTAGGCATTACTTCTGATTTAGAAGTTGGTGGGGGGGCTGCTATTTTATTGGGGAGCTGGCCTACGGCAACCAACGGCACTAAGTGGTTGTGGCCGCATGCGGAGCGTTGTACCTGCATGGCTGCGGCAAACGTTCCGTTTGGGGCGATATCTAAGTGGCGGATGCTGGCCTTGGTTTCATTAAATGTCCATTGGTGCGTGAGTTGTTCATTGGAGGTATCAACCAAAGAAATATTGGGTGCCATAGTAGGCAAGTTCAGTGGTTTTTTCCCAGTTGAGGGGTGTGTTTTGAGCCCGCCATTGGCAATCAATAAATGGGTTTTAAAGATTTTAATTTGGTGAGGCCCAACACCAAAACTGGGCAGGTGCTTAATAAACTCCCCATTGGCAAGGTGCCAAAGGCCCACCTTTCCAATGTTATGGGTGTAATCCCACTCGGTGGTGTACAAAAACTTCTGGTCGAACGCGGCGTGTCCCGTAAAGTGATGGTGCTCTTGTGCGTGCAATGTTTGTTCTATTTTATTGGTTTTAATACTGATGAGTTGGCAAGTTTTTGCGGGGTTGCGTCCAATTAAATAAAACGCATGGGGTTTTATCGGGTGCATTAAGGCTTGATGACCACGAAACTGTGTAGATTGGAATTTGGGGGTACCGATACCGCCAAGAGTTAAAGCCAACCCTTGTTTAAGGCCGATTTTTGCCCCAGAAATTATGGCTGATGGGTGACCTGGGTGGGGCGGATAGACACCGTCACCAAAGCTCGGGGTTAATTGGCCCATAAAAGGCATGGTACCAAGCAAGGTTATAAACTTTCGCCGGTTCATTTGCGCCTAACAATACTCATTGTGCATGCTTACTCACAGGTCGATAGTGGCGTACTAGCATTACAGCTAGAAGCATCATCTATCACAACGTCAGCCTGTAAATTTAGAATTTTTGCCAGTTGGCCAAGGAGTCTAGATTGTTCGTTGAGGGATAATATCAAATTATAGATAGGGTCTGCTTTTTTACGGTGTGGCCCCATAATCAGCACATCAAAGGGTTTACCGGAGCGTGCCAAGTTGTCTAAGGCATTGGCGTTGGTGGTGGTTACTGCAAGGGCCGACTCTAGCTTGTTGCTAATTTCAAAAAGCCCAACTTCTTGAATGAGGTCGCTAATGCCGTAACCGGATATCGCGCGTTGGGTTTGATTGGCGTTTCCATCTAATGTGCTGTCATACCCGTGGTATTGTCCATAGTAGCTGTTGGCTACCCCCTTTGCATTTAACCACACGTCTCGATGTGTGTTGTCAGAGAAGCACGAATGTTCATCCTCTTGAGAGCTGCTGGTATAGGCAATTTGGAGCCTTTCACCGGCCAATTCGCCTTCAGATAAGGTACCCATGCCTGTAAAAATTTCAGTGAGCTTTTCAAGGGCTTGCGTTTTAGTATTAACGCTTGTAAATGCTAATCGGTACTGTGCGCCTGGTGCCCAGGCATCAACAACTTGGCGTAAATCTTCAACCAACTTCTTAGTAATAAGCTGCAGGTACTGATGTCTGCGCTTGGCAAAAGGGGAGGTTGTAAAATCTGTTAACGGCCGTTGCCCACCAGAGTTTGGCAAGCGGCCACTGGTCGATAAGTCGCGTTTACCTTGAGTGTCTGCACTGCCGTCGCGGTTTAAGTCTTGGCCCCATAGCATAAACTCTATGGCGTGGTAGCCAGAGATCACGTCTCGCTCGTCGCTTGCGCTGGTGGATAGAGCGAGTAATTCTGCGGTTATTGGTACGCTTGAGTTAATTAAGTTTTTGGCTGGGTAGGGGATATTGGTCTGATGTTCGGTAATGCCCAGTTGGGCTGCACCAAAGTCTGTACCCTCCTGCACGTAATCAATGAGCGCTTCGCCCAAGGGCCATGCGTTAATTGCGCCTTCTGGCCCGTCTTCATCTTTGTAATTGGTTGAGTCTATGGGGCTAAGCCTAAAACGATAGACTTCCGTTTGGCCGTAGGGTTCACGCGCAATTAGCCAAGCGCGTTTAGCCTGATCAAATGCGTCTTGCGACGGTGTTTGCGCAAAGTATTTTAAGGCGTCTTGCAGGGCAATAGCCGTATCATAGGCGTCGCTGTACAGGGCATAAGCGATATCGGCGTTGGTATTAAGGGCCTTTTGTATACTTGTTAAAGTCACAGCGGGCGCGGATTGTTGTGGTGCAGGCTGTTCTTGACGATTATCGGTTTTGCAGTCGCAGCTGGTGATAATGGTCAGTACCAGTAGATAAAAAGTTGCAAAACACAGCGGTCGGATAGAATGGGCGTAGGGCATTTGTACATCCAATAGCGTAATTCTTCATATTCTAATGAAAATAAGAATTGTTTGCAATTGGTATGGGTTTGTGAGTTGTTATTATGAAGGGGTTTTGGCTCTGTGTGGTGGGACCGTTAACTGTCTTTAAAAAACCAGGCGGCTAGCACACCGGCAACCATGCCATATAAGTGACCCTCATAAGAGATTTGGTCTTGGCTTGGCAGTACGCCAAATACCATGCCACCATAAAATACAACCACCACTGCAGCTACGACAATACTTTGTGCGTTTCTGCAAAAAAATGCATGTGCAATGGAGGCGGCCCAAAGCCCAAATACCCAACCGCTGGCCCCAATGTGGGTGGCAGAGCGCGCAAACACCCATACTAGCAAACCGCCAACGGCGACAACAAAAAAACTGGTTAATAGGTAAAACCGCCAGCTTTTTGTTAAGCATAAAGTAGAGAATATAAAAAACCCTAATAAGTTATTCAGTAAGTGTTGCCAGTTGCCGTGAATAAAAGGCGCGCTTAAAATGTGGGTGGCAGAGCTGAATTGTCGGGGTGTGATTCCGTAAGAATTTAACGCGCCATGCATCTCATTATTAATTACATGTATCACAATAAAGGCCAGGCTAAAAAGTGCTGTTAATGCAAAATACTGTGTTGCAAATCGATAGGCCATATGGATCCTTGTCGTAACGACTTCGTAATTATTACGAGGCGGCTAATTTAAAAGTTGTAACACTTGCTGTGGTCGAGCATTTGCCTGCGCTAACAGGGTTTGCGATGCTTGCTGTAACACTTGTGCACGCGTCAAATTGGATGTTTCTTTCGCAAAATCTGCATCTACAATGCGCGATCGCGCCGCAGAGGTTTTTTCTACGATATTTGCCAAATTGTTAATGGTGAACTCAAGACGATTATTAACTGCCCCAAGTTGAGAGCGTGTTTCATTGATGCTTTCTAATGCGTTGTCTACCGCCGAAATAGCAGATTGAGCGTTATTAACGGTATTCACTGCAATGCGTGATAGTGACGTTCCCGTAAGTGCTGCATCATCACTATTAAGTTCTAGTAAGCCTGTAGCAGTCGTGCCATCTTCGGTGACATCAATGGTAATTTTTGCATCATGAAAGGCGTCTAACTTTATTCTGGCGTTAATTGAAAAGGCCTCTTCTCCGAATCGGTCATTGGCGTCGGTATCGGTGAGGTTTTCGTCGCCGGTAATACCAAAATCCATGCCTAATGCATGTAGCGTTTGCATGCCATCGACACTACCAACTCCTATTTGTATTCCAGAGCTGCCACTGATTTTTAAATTTCCAGAATCGTCTATTTCAGCTATTACCCCGGTCACACTAGCACTGGCGTTGATGTCAGTAATGACTGTGCTCAGGTTGGTGATATCTGAAAGCGATACTTCTGAGCCGTTAAGTTTTATTGAGCCTGCACTGCCAATCACTTGTACAAAACCAATTTCTGTTAACAAGGCTCCGCCAACATCGTCACCTAAATTGATGACGCCCTCACTGAACACATGAAGCTGTGCATTGTCATCTACATAGGCCTTAACGCCATGTAAGCTCGTGGTGTTATTGATGTCTGCGGCTATTTCAACAGCGGTATCACCGGGGTCAACGGTAAAACCAATGCCGTTAAACCCAAGTGCGCCATTATTTACAATGCTGAGCGCGCCTGAAGAGCGATATTCAAGTGTGGAGTCGGTATTAAAGGTAAAGCTGTCTGCCGCATAAAGAGAGGCAACAACGCCGGTTTCATCCGATACGTTATTGATAGCCTTAACCTTTGCCGCGATCCCTGCATTGGCGGCTACCGAATCAATACTCACGCCATTAATGGTTAAATGGCCCGCGGCGAGTGCCGTATTTTGGTTGGTACCGGTCACCGCTTGGCCCGTAACAACACTGCCTTCTTCCATAATTTGCAGGCCTAGCTGCGTCAGGTGAGCATCCGTTCCGGCTGCGCCTTTGGTTATTGTGATGTCAACACCATCCTCTACGGTGAGCACCAATTGCGCACTGGCTGTAGTGAGCCCGCCGGAGTATTCGTCAGGAATGATTAAATTAAAGTTTTGTGCAGGCCCACTATTGTTATTTGGGAATATGTCATCTTGCGTGTAAGTGTTTGCGGTGTAATCAGAGCCGCCGATGGCGCCGGTGTCTGTATTTCTTAGGGTTGTTGCTTCCAGGTTAGATAAATAGGCAAAGCCCGTGGTATCAAAATCTAATTCAAAGGAGGTTAAATCTGTCCAGTCAGTAATACCCGCATAATTATCACTGACGGTAGTGATAGCAGCATCTAAGCTAGCGCCACCTTTTAACTCATCAAAAATTTCTATAATGCCCGTACCACCGGCAGTTAGAATGTCTTCGTGCATCATTTTTGCGGCAAGATAACCTGCTGAATACCCTAATGCAGACGGGTTAGAACCAGCGCCTTTGCCTGTAGCAAAAGCGGTTGAGAGTTCGCCTTGATCTTCAAGTAAGTCGGCGTCATAGTCACTTACAACGCGCTCATCCGCACCGTGGAGGAATTCTGCGGTACCTTCAGCAAACCAGCCTGGTAATTGAGAAACATCCATATTCCTAACCATGACCGCGTGCACCATTTCATGGCCAATTAATCGGTCCATATATAACCACGGGCTACCGCCACTTGGGTCGCCGGTTGCGGTGAAGTCGGTCATGTCGATGTTTAGCTTCATGTTATTGCCAAGCCCGGTCCAAGACACTGAAGCATAGGCTCCACCAGGGGTGGCTAATGACGTTAAGTCTAAGGTTAGGTCGGCACCATCACCGGAAATACCATAGTAAGTTTGAATGCGTTGTTCCGCTTCTGAAATCCAAGAGGAATTTAACCCGTCCATCAGCTCGGCAATATCAGGGTCTGCAATTTGCGTTTCGTTAATGCCCGTGGCCGTGCCTTGAGTGGTATCTTGCAGTGTGATACTGGCCATTGTGTCGCTTGTGATGGATAGCTTCCCATCGCTATCAACCGCTGCAGTCATTAAGGTGCCGGTTTTTTCGTTAATGGCACTGACCAAGTCATTCAGTGACTCTGTATTACTAACGGATATACTTACCGAGGTGCCATCTAAATGGTAGGCCGTGATGTTGAGCGCTTCGCTGCCAGTGAGTACGCCATTGCCGGAGGAGGGAGCCGTGATAGTAACCACAGACGAAGCCGTAACCTGTGTATTTGCGGTGTTAATGGCCTCTAAGAGTGACCCTACTGTAGCTCCAGCTGAAAGCCCCTCTATATTCTGGCCGTTAATGCTGATTGCCGAGTGCTCCAGTGCTGAACTGAGCGTGCCGGTACCCGACAAATCTAACTGCCCGCCAATTACGTCGCCATTGGTAGCACCTAACCCCAAAGCGCTGGAATTCATTTCTTCTATAGAAAAGGAAATGGACTGTTGGGATTGAGCGCCAACTTGTAACTCAACGTCGCCGAGCGACCCGTCAAGTATGCTTCTGCCGTTAAATTGTGTGGTTTCAGAGATTCTATCCAGCTCGCTCACCAACTGCTGTACTTCAGCGTCTAGTGTCGCGCGGTCAGTGTTGCTGTATATGCCGTTTGATGATTGAATGGCTAATTCGCGGATACGCTGCAAAATATTGGTGCTTTCGTCCAGGGCACCTTCTGCAACTTGAATGAGGGATATGCCATCTAACGCATTGCGGCCAGCTTGTTCCAGGCCTCGTATTTGAGCGGTCATTCGGTTGCTGATAACTAAACCGGCTGCGTCGTCTGCTGCGCTGTTGATTCTCCGGCCGGAGGACAGGCGCTCGCTCGCTTGCGACAGCTCCATACCGGACCGAACCAGCTGGCGCTGCGCATTTAACGACGCAACATTAGTGTTAATCATCAATGACACGTTATGCAAATCCCGAACATTTCACTCGTGCACTCCTTATCCTGTCTCTTAATTATCGAGACGGGCTCTCTATCGGTGTATCGGCCGATCAGGTTAATGCTTAACGGGTTTTTCTCTTATTCGGTAATTAATTTAGTATTTTTGAGGGGTGCCATTTTTGTGACATTGACGGTGTTCGCGTTACACTAGACGCCTTGAATGACAAAAACCAGTGACGTATTACACTGTGGTTTTTTTATGAGTGTAAGTGGCAATAATTTGCAAGACGACGGGGCGTAATGCGGTTTTTAGTAAGAGCCATTGTAAAAATAAAATTTGCAATAATGGATATTGTATAAATAGCTATTAGAGCTAGAAGGTGGGCTTCAAATGGTAATAGTAATTGCATTTGTTCTTTTGGTTGCAACAGTAGGCATTCATTTTACCTGGTCGGTCTCCATTACGTTTTTGTCGATGGTTGAGCTGTGGGAGCTAGATCAAAAGCTAGTGAAGTGAGTAGAGCTGGGTTCACACGTTGATTGTCAACACGTTACTATTTATAGCGCGCTAATGGTACTTTGCGCCCAGCAAACCGCTTCTGTGTAACAGTTGTTGAGCGTAGGTTCATCCAATTTGCCAAAGAATGGGTCTTCCAACATCGTATTTACCGTATTCCAATCTGCACTTTCATAGTGTTTTATCAACTGCAGTACACGCCCCGTTGAGCCTTGGTGATGTACTAGGCCTTGTGCCATATTTTGCGTTAATGGCAGCTTGCTAATGAGTTGCTCCATAGGGATATCTAAAAACGCATCAAAGGTGGACAGTACCCCGGTAGTGAAACATTGCTCTGCAAAATCGGCGTTTTCAATAACCTCGCCAATAAATTCACCAAATTTAGCACGCGTCATACCAAGAACGCCAAGCTCTTGGGGTTTACTGTCATCGTCGGCCAGCACCATGACCATGGCCCAATTTCGTATTTTGTCTAGGCCTAAAAGTGATACAGCTTGGGTTAAAGACCCAACTTTACAGGGCGTACTATATGCGCTGGAATTGATAATTTTTAATATGCGGTAGCTTAAGTGTGGGTCGCTGGCTATGACGTTGGATAACGTCTTCATCTCTACAGAAGGCTCTGTCAGTGTTGCTAATAATCGCAAAATAGATTGTTTACTTCCTTGAAGTATTTTGCCTTCAACAATCTTGGGCTTGGATAAAAAATACCCCTGAAATAATTCGAACCCTAAGCCCTTACACAGTTCAAACATTTCGTGTGTTTCGATTTTTTCTGCCAGCAGCTGAATGTTGAGGGGCTTTAGCTTAGTGGCGTATTTTTTAAGTTGCTCTTCGCTAAGCGCTAATACGTCTATTTTAATAATATCGGCATAGGCGGCAAGTTGCTTGGTCTCTTTGGTGAGAAAAAAATCATCCAGTGCGATGGTGTAACCCAATTCTTTTAATTTTTTTAGATTGTCAATAAGGAGTTGGTCTGGGATGACGTCTTCAAGTACCTCAATAACCAATTTTTTTGAACATAGCGGCGGGGGGAACATCAACATGTTTTGCGTGAAGTTAACAAACGCCGGTACCTCACCCACAATATCGCTAATATTGTGCTGCCCAAAGGCATAGAGCAACACGTGGGAGGTGGCTTGGTCCCCGTCTGTAAATTGAGCTGCGTTGTTAGAGTTGTTTCTAAACAAAAGCTCATAGGCTTGTATATTCAGTTGTGCGTCAAATATGGGCTGTTTGGCAAACAGTGTGTGCGCCATAAAAAATCCTGCGCTAGGTTACACCGTTAAGGCACAAGCTACGCGTACGTAGGGTTTAAAAGAGTTCAATCTCGTCGTCATCGGTTGGGTCTTGTTCGGTATTTTTTTCAAAGTGATGACGATAGATTTCTAATGCTTCTTGCACACTGCCACCGCGCATAATAAATTCAAACATTACGCGTTCGGCTTCCATGGTGTAGCTGCCTTTAATGTCTTCCTGTACTTGCCGCCAAGCCGAAGGGTCGTTTAACTGATCTTGGTCTGACATGATATTGGTGACTTTTGCTAGGCTTTGAGATACATGGTCTAATCGTTGGCAAACACGGTCGTAAAATTGAAAAGCTTGTACGGATGAACTGATGTTGACATTCAGCTCTTTGGCAGTATCGGAAATATCCTGCTTAAAAGACTCTAGCTCTTCTACTTTGTGTAAGCTCTGAATTTGGCAGCTAACATCGTTGGCATGCTCTGCTAAATGGGTAAAAGAGCGTGTAAGAGTATCTACAGATGTATTACTGTCTGACATGGTTGTTTCAATTTGGCAAACGGCCAAATACAGCATGTTGATGGTTTCGCACACATGGGACCATTGGGCACTGCCTGTTTGAATTCCTGACTTGGAATCAGTCATGAGGGTATCCTATAAGCTTACAAAGTGCGGCCAATAGTCGGTTGGGAAGCGCGCCAAAGCAGCGCGCTCAGAGTTTACAAGCCGTTAATTGAAAGCATAGCTCAGAGGAACTGATTTGCTTCGTCTTCGGAAACAAAAGTGGTGG
>CAYZQH010000071.1:0-13203 GCA_964480055.1 uncultured Cellvibrionaceae bacterium | reverse complement strand
TTAATGTCGTAGTGTTTGGCGTCATGAGAAACAGCAATGCGCTCCATAGAGTCAAAATTATTCTGATTGGTCATAAAGTTAATGCTGTAAAGCAAAGATCGCTTTAGCATGTTTTTTTGCACCGACATATCGGTGTGACAGAACGCCTTCGCCACTTCTGGAGAGCTGGCAAGGAAAGTATCGTAAAAATCATCAAAAAAGTGGTTGGCCGACTCGCCCAGCCGTATTTGCGTTCCAAATACTCGCTCATAGCTATCGGCAAAGGTGGTTTCGCTCAACACGCTCTGCCCCTCTTTTGCGTTCTTGCCCAAGCCTACGCCCTTAGCTGCGGGCCTGCAATTCCACGCAGAAGTTTTAATGACCTATGTCAAACGGCAATTAAAACTTTTGCCACGGCACGAGAAAGGCGTAAACTTTGCCGTAGACGGAGCCACTTATGAAACCCACCCCATCCAAACCCATTAAGCCTCATTGCTGCCCAAACACCGACACTAATACCTCAAGCTGCCACAAACCTAACCGCACAGACTGGCTACTTTGGGGATCTGCCGCAGGTGTGGCTGCTCTGTTTATAGGGCACTATTTGGTGGGCTACAGTGATCACATGCGCTGGTGGCACACGCTAACACACACCACCGCTGAAATGGTCCACAACATGTGGTGGGGCATTCTGTTAGGGATAGCGATGCTAGCGGTACTATCTAAGGTTCCGCGCAACCTAGTGATGAGTGCGCTAGGCACAAATAAAGGCTTGCAGGGCATCATACGTGCAACTTTGGCCGGCGTATTATTGGACCTTTGTAACCACGGTATTTTAATGGTTGCTGCAAAGCTTTATGAACGTGGCGCTAACCTTGGCCAAGTAATGGCATTTTTGATTGCAAGCCCATGGAACTCCTTTTCCTTTACGTTGATCCTCATAACACTCATTGGTGTACCCTGGACACTGGCATTTATTGTACTCTCAGCGGTTATTGCCATTATTACCGGGTTAATTTTCAATAAGTGTATTGCAAACCATTGGCTGGCACCAAACCCAAACCAAACAGTTTTACCCCAGGATTTTAAATTTTGGCAGGAGGCTAAAATACAACTAAAACAAGTTAATTGGTCTTTTAGCTTTATTCAGTCCATGGTGGTACAAGGCGTTAAAGATTCGCGCATGGTTTTAAGGTGGATACTGTTTGGCATTTTATTGGCCGCAATAATTAGAGCGGTAATACCGGGCGATACTTTTAGTACGTACTTTGGCGCCACCTTGGCAGGCTTAGGCTTAACGCTCATCGCCGCTACCGTTATTGAAGTATGCTCTGAAGGCTCTATACCCCTAGCAGCAGATTTATTTACGCGCGCCGATGCACCAGGTAACAGTTTTGCTTTTTTGATGGCCGGTGTGGCAACAGATTACACAGAGATTATGGTGATAAAATCCACCACATCCCAGTGGAAGGCAGCTTTATTTTTACCCTTAATAACACTCCCACAAATTATCGCGGTGGCATTTGCGGTCAATCTTTTGGCTTAGTTAGGGCTACAACAGATCAGGCCTGTTTTACCCCAAACCGATCAATGCTATGCCAGCATCAACTAAGCCTCTGGGTAATACCAACGAATGTTACGCCCCTCTAAAGGTGCTCCAGCTGCGCCGTGCTCTAACCATAAATCCCCCACGGCAACCAGCTCCTGGGGTTGGCCCGCTACATTGTAAATTAAGGGCACCCGGCTGCGTAACCATGGCTCCAACGCCACCTCTTGCAGCACTTTTTTAAGGGTTTGGGAGTGTGGCCTAAGTCGTGGGTGGACTCGTACAGCTTGCGTCCTAAACCTCACCTCAAAAGTGCCCTCCGGTACGGAAGATATCTCCAAAACACTTCCGTCTGGCAGAACTGTACGCTCAGACAAAATGAGCATCGGCTCCCAGGGTGCTTCGTCCAATGCCGGTAAACAATATATTCGCCCCTTATACCGCCTGAAAGTGCAGCGCCCTAAAACCCACTGCGGCTGGCTATCGTCAGGTGCATTCAAAAACCCTTGAATCTGCTCTAACTGCTTTACCTGCGGCGCTTGCAAACCACACTGCTTAAACCATAAGCGCAGCAGTTGATTCGTTCGGTCAGTGCTCCAATCTGCTTTTGGCATTTTAATGCTTAGGCCTACACGCTCTTTGCGAGGCAACAAGCTGTTTAAATCAACGCTGGCATATTCATCAAGTAAAGATTGTGCACTGCTTAAATGCTGAGCCGCTCTTGCTCCTTGCTGTGGAGCATTTGGCCAACGCTTAATCAGTAGGGGTACAATGTGATTGCGTAAAAAATTCCGATCAAATTCGTCACTGCCGTTACTGTCGTCTTCCACCCAATCTAACTTGTGTGAGTGTGCATACTCCAAGACCTGCTCTTTACTCACACCTAGTAAAGGGCGAACCAATAACCCGCCGGCAAAAGGCCTTTGTGGCGCTATACCTGCTAAGCCTGCAACGCCACTACCACGCATTAGCCGATACAATACCGTTTCTAACTGGTCTGCTTGGTGGTGGCCACACAGCAGCCAATCCCCTGCTTGAATATGGCGCTCAAAAACCGCGTAACGAGCTTGGCGCGCTGCATTCTCTATACCCTGCCCACAACCACGTACATCAACCCGCTCACAAACTAGCTTAATACCCAGCGCTTTAGCGAAACGCTCGCAGTGTGTTTGCCAACGTTGAGCATCGCCCGACAGTTGATGATTCACATGAATCGCCACCACTGGGTTTGCTATGTTTGTATGTACCAAGGCGTGCAGCAACACCGTGGAATCTACCCCGCCGCTGTAGGCCACTAACAAACGCGCAGAGCGAGAAACGCCTGCCATTTGTTGCGTAAGTAATTCAGAGATTGGCTGCATTAGGATATAGTGCGCGTGTTATCAGCTTTTAAGGCTGGCTATTCTACCGTCAATTAGCACGAGAGACCGAATGAAAACCAAAGCCCCCTACGGAACCTGGATTTCTCCACTTCATGAAAAACAAGTGGCTGAAGCCGGAGTGCGCTTAGCGGAAGTACAAATTGATCAAAGGCGCGTGTTTTGGCTGGAAGGCCGCCCACAAGAACAAGGCCGTAACGCCATTGTAATGCGCACCGAAGACGGTATCAATCATGACATTCTCCCCGCTGCCTGGGCGGCACGGTCCAAGGTGCATGAGTATGGCGGTGGCGCATTTGTCGTCTCTGACAACAATTTATACTTTGTGAATAACAAGTGCCAGCAGGTTTATCACTTGAATATACTCACCGGTGTGGTTAGCGAATTGACCAACACACCCAACTTGCGCTACGGAAACCTCACCTGGGACAATCATCATCGTCGCCTAATAGCCGTTTGTGAAGACCACAGCCAAAATAGCCAGGCACCGACCAACACCCTGGTAAGTATCGACATAGAACACACAGCATCAAACCCCACGGTATTGGTCAGCGGCTACGACTTTTACGCGTACCCTACGCCCTCCGAAAACGGAAAACGCCTAGCCTATATTGCCTGGAATAACCCAAATATGCCTTGGCAAAATAGCGCGCTTTGGTGCAGCACGCTGACTGGGACTGGCGAAGTCAAAACCTCTGAAATAATCCCCACAGGTAACAGTGCCGTTTTTCAACCCTTATGGCTAAACCCTCGAACCTTAGTTTGGGTAGACGACAGCTCAGGGTGGTGGAATATCCATAAATGGGATGCGAACTTCCGAACGGCACGGACGGTACTGTCCATGGAAGCAGAATTTGCCACACCGCTTTGGACGTTAAACATGTCTACCATTGCCAAGCTGGATGACACCACGCTATTGACAGCTTATACGCAAGATAACCGCTGGCAGCTGGCCACCTTAAATATTAATAGAAAAGCAATAAACCCCATTACAATGCCTTTATGCTCCATTGAAAGCATTTGTACCGGCAGCGGCATGGCGGCATTTATTGGTGCCGGTGTTCATAGCCCCAAAGCGGTATACCACCTGACAAAACCTCAGACCAATACCGAGCTTCACCATAAACTGACGCCAACCCCAATGAACGGGCGCACCGAAGATATTGCCGTAGGTACGCCCTTTAAATTTGAAACAAGCAACAACCAACACGCGTACGCCAATTACTACGCCCCAACCAACAGCAAATTTGAAGCAGACGAAGGCGCCTTACCACCGGCCATTTTTATTGGGCACTCGGGCCCTACCGGTCAAACCGACTTGGCTTTTGCCTCTAAAACTCAATTTTGGACAAGCCGAGGTTTTGCCATAGTTGAGGTGAATTATCGCGGCAGTACAGGGTACGGCCGTGAGTTTAAAAACCTACTGGATAATAACTGGGGGATAAGCGACGTTGAAGACATGATATACGCAGCCCGCCATGCCATTAACGCAGGCTGGGTGCACCCTGATCAACTGGCCATTAAAGGGTCCAGTGCTGGCGGGTTCTCGGTGCTTGCAACATTAGTACAAAGCTCGCCATTTAAAGCTGGGGTGAGCATATACGGCGTTGCAGATTTAGAAAGCCTGGCCAAACACACTCATAAATTTGAAGCGCATTATTTAGATAGTTTGGTGGGCCCTTACCCCGAACAAAAAGAGGAGTATATCGCGCGCTCCCCGGTGCATCACGCCAGTAAAATTCAATGCCCGTTATTGGTGTTTCAGGGTTTAGAAGATACTGTAGTACCACCTGAGCAAGCCCAAGCCATTGTCACCGCATTAAGAGCACAAAAAGTGCCCGTGCACTACGAAACGTATGAAGACGAAGGGCACGGTTTTAGAAAAGCCAGCACAATAGTTCACCAACTAGAAACAGAACTGGCTTTTTATAAAGATGTTTTTGATTTGCATAATTAATCCTTAAGCCAATATTACGTGAGCGCAACCACGAGAAATACGCATTGAAAACCCCCTTAATTACGCAACAAGGCTACGAGGATTTAAAACAAGAATTAAACAACCTATGGCGCATTGAGCGCCCGGAAGTAACAAAAAAAGTAACTTGGGCGGCCAGCCTAGGCGATAGAAGTGAAAACGCGGACTACCAATACAATAAAAAGCGGTTACGAGAGATAGACCGCCGCGTGCGGTACATCAGGAAGTGCTTAGAGTATTTAAAGGTGGTGCCCTACCACCAGGAGCAAGAGGGTAAGGTTTTTTTTGGTGCTTGGGTGGAGGTTGAAAACGAAGAGGGTGAAACCCTGACCTTTCGTATTGTAGGCTACGATGAAATTTTTGGCCGTAAAGATTATATATCCATAGACTCGCCAATGGCGCGGGCCCTGCTAAAAAAGCAGGTAGATGACGAAGCTGACGTGACCACAGGAGCAGGCACTGCCACTTGGGTGATCAATAAAATTTCTTACAAACCACTTTAACCCCCAAGGCTGTTACTTCAACTGACTTGGAATAAATCGCTGTAAATGGGCCATATATTGATTAAAGGATTGGTGCAACTGCGCTAACCCCCTGCCCGGCTCTAACTGCTCTAACGCAAAAGCGACGGCTTCAAACGTTGACAACTGACTTGAAGATTCAGCTTTACGAATACTGTAAAGACTTGGGGCACCCTGAATGTGTATACGCGGCAAGTCCAACACCCATGGGTTGAGATGCAACATCTTCCTGCTTTTACGCCATGTGCCATCCAACACCAATAATTGCTGCACATCCATAACATGGGAAGGGGAATTTTCAGGCTTTTGATGGTCTTTGGGATATAATAGCGCCACTTTAGCGGGTTTGAGCCCTAAATCTTCCGCAGTTGCCTGCTCTTGGCTGATTAACCGGCTGTTAGGTAAACAAAGGTGCAATAACTGGGCTGTGCCTTTAGGATGGCTTTGCTCTGAGGGGTGCTGCCAAATAACCACTTCTATCAGTGAAGCTACAGGGACCACACAGTGACAAAAACACCCTTTTTTAGGGCGTAAACACTGCGAGCAATAGGCGCGTTTTGACCCTATTACCACATTAAATCATCAGGGATTTGATACTCTGCATAGGGGTCATCTTCGTCTATCTGTGCTTCATCCAGCTGCGCTTGATAAACCACATAGTTTTCATCCCGTTCTGCAATTTTACTGGCAATCACCTGAGGTAACACAAAGTATTTTTCCTCCCATTTGGCAATGCAAAAGGTACCAGCCAGTAGCTTTTTGTGCGCCAATGGCGAAATATACAATTGCTTAATGGTGGTTCCATCTTTAAAGCTAAACTGAACGTCACCCTTCTCACTGCTTTGCTGGTGCGCCTCTATCAACTGCTTTATTTGCGCCTCTATTGCCTTCTTACGCTTTTGCGCCTCGCGCTCGGCGTTCAGCTGGCGGTCTTTCTCGGTCTTGGCTGTTTTGGCATCCAAAGCCGCCTGCTTCACTTCGTCTTCAACAACCTCTTTGCTTCGATGTTGTTGGTTTTTCTTTTTGCGTTTTTCTTTCTCTGTTTGCTTGGCTTTTTTCTTATCTACCAAACCTGCTTTAAGCAGTTGATCTTGCAATGACTTACTCATACTTCCTCAAATTGATGCTAGTAACGCGCCCACATTAGCAGTTGCTGCATACTCAAACAGCCCTGCGCTATTCGTGTACCTTATGCGCAGTAGTGTACCTTGAATTGGGCACGCAAACATATGTTAACCGCAAAAACTGGAGGCCCTTTAATCATCCCCAATACCCAGCCATCAAAGACGTGAATAGTTGGCTTAACCACGTAAATCATCCGCGGGGGTTGGTAAAGTAAAACCAACCTTCCTATCTAGAGCCTCATACAATCTACAAGCAACAATACAACTAACTTTCTAGCTTAAAAAATAAAAGCCCCGCTCCTTTTGGGAGAGGGGCTTTTTAAACTCCATAACTTATAACATCAAGTGCTTTACAAGCTTTTATTTAGGGCCGGCTTCTGCTCTAACAACAGCTTTCACGTCTTCTGCTTTATCCATCGTGTATTGATAAGGCGGTACAAATGCATCCCCACGGCTCACTTTTTTGCCCGTGGTATTGTGGAATACGTTTCCTCTATGAACTACCTCTGCAGTACCTTCGTCAGAGAAAAATACAATGGGGTCTTTACTGCCATCAAAGTAGTTGTTCTCAACCAGCAACTCAACCTCAATACCTGCACCAATATTGTAGTTTTGGCCATTATCATTGGGGACTTTTTCGTACTTGTAATAGTTGTTAAATATATGGATATCCCCATAGCGAGTGCGCGGCATACGTTCTTGAACACCTGCGCCCCACCAGTTGTGATGGAAGGTTACCTTAATTTTATCGCGGTCGCTGGTCCTACCATTCCCGTTACCATTTAAGTTAGATAGCATATGACCATGCCCCTTGGTGTAATAAAATTTGTTCCAAGACACAGTTACATAGTTAGCGGCCCGCACAATATCCAAGTTACCATCTTTGCCATCTCTAAAGATGTTGTGGTCTAACCAAACACAGCTAGCGCCGGATATTTCCATGGCATCACTGCCGTTATTGATGTCTAAGTTACGCCAAATGGTGTTTTTACTAGAGCGCAAGCTCATGCCGCCACTAATTTTTGCACCACTTCTACCAATAACCGTTTTATTAGAGCCTGTGATAGTACCAACGCCTGAAATATCCCCTTGAATATAAATGATTTTTTTCTCAGACCCAGAAAATTCATTTTTCAACTGGCCACCACTGGTTACTGTTACTGTTTTACCGCCAGCACCGCCGGTGGTACCGTTGGGGCCACACGCAGTATGTGCTGCCCAACCCATATGTTTGGTTGGGTCCACATTGCCAACGTTGCCGCCAGGGTTACCACTGGAGCTTGAGCTACTTGAGCTCGAGCCGGAACCACTACATTGCCCTGGTGCAACATTATTACCAACCACTTTTAAATAATCTACGTTACCCAATCCGTCAGGATTGGTCGCAATAAGTTCGATGGCGTTATCACCAGCCACCAAATCAACGGTCACCGCTACTGTTTGCCACTTATCCCAACCACCGGTGGAAGTCAAAGAAACGGCGTGCTTGCCGTTACTGCCGCCATTAACAACCAGCTCTGCAGAGCGAGCACCAGCAGCGTTGGAATAACGAACCTCTACAGTGTACTGACTATTACTGGAGGACTTTACACTCCAAGAAACCTTCGCACCGTTATTGTTTGCACTATTAATGTAACCGTCCCCGGTAAAACCTGGATTGGTATTTTCAAATGCGCTTTGCTCGCAAACACCCGTTTGTCGCTCTTGTAACGTAATTGACTTTAATGGCCCTGACGAACTAGAACTGGAGCTGGAGCTACTAGATGCAGCAGAAGAGCTAGAGCTTGAAGAGGATGAGCTGCTACTGGAAGTGGGTTTAGCGTTTTGTTCCCCACCACAAGCGCTCAATAACAAGACAGAACTAGACAACATCAGCCCGCCGAGTAGAGGTTTTGGAATATTACTAAGAATACTCATTAATCATTACCTTTTTACTTTTATGGTTAAACTTGCCTTTTTAAAGCCAACACTTTCATTAAGTGGTTCTCCGCTAAACCATAATGCGGAACATACCCACAAAAAACGTGAGCAGTATCACAGTAAGTCAGCTTCACACTTTCAACCGTCCGAGCATACTCAAAATACCCGCTTCACACCTCCTATATTCACTATGAAAACTTGCCGCCGCCCTAGAATATGAGCGGGTCATCACTAAAACGGAAAAAACCATGTCAAATGAGGATCAAACCCGATAAACAGATCACGAAGCCGCTACAGTATTGGTAAGGGTGCCAATATTCTCAATCCCTATTGAAACAACATCGCCAGCACATAAGGTAATGTCGTTCCCTGGTACAATCCCCGTACCTGTCATCAGCAGTGCGCCGTTTTCAAAACTACATTCGCGATATAAAAAGCTGGCCAATTCCTCAAAGCTCCGCTTTATTTGGGCAATTTCAATGGTACCTTGAAAGACAGAGGTATTATCGCGTTGAATGTCTAGGGAAATTTCCGTGTTTAGAGCAAGCGGGGCTTCAGAAACATAAATACATGGGCCAACACTTGCGCAACCGTCGTAGGTTTTAGCTTGCGGTAGGTACAGGGGGTTTTCCCCTTCAATACTGCGTGAGCTCATATCGTTGCCAATACTATACCCCACGATCTTTCCAGAGCTGCTTATCATCAGCACTAACTCAGGCTCGGGTACATCCCAAGTTGAATCTTGCCTTATCCTTACCTCACCACCATGCCCAACCACGCGATTACGAGTGGCTTTAAAAAACAGCTCTGGCCGCTCCGCTTCATATACACGCGCATAAAAATCTGCACCACCAGATTTTTCAGACTCTTCTTGGCGGCCTTTTTTACTGCTAAAGTAGGTTACACCACTGGCCCAAAGTTCTTGATCAACCATTGGAACATCAAGTTCACTATCAAGTAGGGCCGTAGCATTGTCTACTGCATTCAAGCCTTCAATATTAGATAAGGTATTTGTATATAAACTGTCATCATTAATAAAGGTGTTCCAGTCTATTTCAAACAACTGAAAAAATTGATGTTCAAACTCAACTAACACGCTTGTTTGTAACTTGTAAATTTTCATACTTGCCCTTATGAAATAACCGTATACATTAGAAGTACGGTCAGTGCCGCACTTAACCCCATGACTGCAGTACCTAAACTATGACACCGATACCCTGTTTTAACATCCATACCGGTCATTTGAGTTACTACCCAAAAAAAACTGTCGTTTGCATGAGAAACAACAGCAGAACCTGCGCCAATAATGATTACCACTAAGGCTTTGTCTACGCCAGAGACAAAACCCAAACTTTCCATAAGCGGAGCGATAATTGAGGCCGTTGTAATTAACGCGACAGTGGAAGACCCTTGCGCACTTTTAATGGCCGCAGCCAATAAAAAGGGCAATAAAATACCTATATTCCAAGAAGCCACATTGTCACCAATAACCTGTGCAATTCCAGAGTTTCTAAGCACCATACCAAAAACACCACCGGCACCAGTGATTAATAAAATAGATGCCGCACTGGAAAAAGCCTTTCCAACCCAACCAGTGGTTGACAACAACTGTACATCAAACTTTTTTGGCAACGTAAACGAAAGCAAAACGCCAATGAGTAAAGCAACAAAAGGCTCACCTAAAAAGAGTATCGTATTCAGCAACAACGAAGGCTCTAGCTCCAAGGCCTTACAAGCCGAGCGCGCGACAATGAGCAAGATAGGAATAACCACCGGAAGAACAGATCGAAATGCGCTTGGTGCATCGTTTGCTATTTTTTCTAGATCTGTATCAGATTGCTCTGGAATGGGTTCAATATGAGTGGTTTTTGCAACGTATTTTACGGCAAAAATAATGCTTACTATAAGTGCAACAATACTTACGGGTAAACCAACCATTAAAACCTGACCAAGGTCCGCGCCCAAAATACCCGCTGCGGCAATTGGCCCTGGCGTTGGCGGCACCATTGTATGAGAGACGGTTAACCCCAATCCCAAAGCGATAGCACTACCCGCTAACGTGATTCCGGCTTTTTTACAGAGGCTTTTATTCAGCGGCGCAAACAGTAAAAAACCACTATCTGCAAATACAGGAATAGATACCACATACCCCATCACTCCCATCGCGGTTGGTATATTGCGCTTACCCACCACGTCTAAAACTTTTTTTGCGATTGCGTATGCACCACCGGAGTTTTCCAAAAATGCGCCAATGATTACACCGAGTATGATAATTAACCCAATCCCGCCGAGAGTTTTACCAAACCCCTCGTTAACCGATTTAATCAGCTCTGCTGATGGCATCCCCGCTAAAAACCCATAAAGCAACGAGCAAACTAACAGTACAACAAACGGATGAATTTTCAGTTTTGCTGTAAAAAATACAATCAATACAATACTGATAAGCAAATAGACAACTAACATACCCCACCCCAATGTTATTTTTATAAAAGGGCTTAAGCTTTGAGCCCAAGCACATGTGGTAAACTCCTAGCTAGATACCACATATGCCAGGCTATGATGCGCACTCATTTTGAGTAAGTTAATGTAAATCCCTTTCAACCGTTGAGCCTGATCCCCCCACCAGAAAATCCAAATCTGCGCCTTTTTCGGCTTGCTCTACATGATCAATATACAGCTTCACGTAGCCCCGCTCTGCAACGGGTTCTGGTGCTAGCCACAGTGCTTTTCTGCTCTGAAGTTCTTCGTCGCTCACATGAAGCTGTAGTAATCTAGCCTCAACATCTAATTCAATTTCATCGCCATTTTTTACAAATGCCAAAGTGCCCCCCACCGTAGACTCTGGCGAAACATGTAAAACCACCGTACCGTACGCGGTGCCGCTCATACGCCCATCAGATATGCGAACCATATCCTTCACGCCCTGTTGAATTAATTTTTTGGGGAGGTCAACATTGCCAACTTCCGGCATTCCGGGGTACCCCTTTGGCCCAACCCCTTTTAAAACAATGACGCTTTGTGCATCAATATCTAATTCAGGGTCATCAATACGTGCGTGATAGTCTTCCATGTTCTCAAAAACTACGGCTTTTCCGCGGTGCTTCATTAACTTAGGTGACGCGGCAGAAGGTTTAATTACCGCACCATTTTCACAAAGGTTACCTTTTAATACCGCTATCCCTGCCGCTTTGATAATAGGTTGCTCCACAGTGGCAATAACTTCACGGTTATAACACTTTGCCTTGGGGTAATTATCCACCAACGGCTTACCATTAACGGTTAGAGTATTCTCGCGAAGTAAGTACCCAAGCTCATTGATCACTACCCCTAGCCCACCGGCGTAATAATAGTCTTCCATTAGGTACTTCCCTGAAGGCATTAAATTCACCAATAGAGGAATTTTGCTTCCGATAATGTCGAAATCTTCCAGAGTTAAGTCAATACCTGCACGCCCAGCAATGGCCTGTAAATGCACAATCAAATTGGTGGACCCACCAACCGCAGCATTCGCAACAATGGCATTTTCAAATGCCTCTTTGGTTAAAATGCTAGACAATGTCACATCATCTTTCACCATCTCAACGATATGGCGGCCACTTAATTGCGCTGCAACTTTTTTTCTTGAATCCACCGCAGGAATAGAAGACACTCCTGGCAACGTTAAGCCCAGCACTTCGGCCATGGTCGCCATAGTAGAAGCCGTACCCATCGTATTACAGTGACCGGCACTTCTAGCGGCACCAATTTCGGCTTCTAAAAACTCTTCATCACCAAACTCGTTGGTATCTCTTTTTTGTTTAATTTGCCAGTTAAATGACCCAGAACCAATTTCACCGCCCCTAAATTTACCGTTCAACATCGGCCCGCCTGGCACAACAAGTGTGGGAAGATCCACACTACATGCGCCCATGATCGTCGAAGGCGTGGTTTTATCACACCCGGTTAATAAAACCACGCCATCTAATGGGTTGGCTCTGATTGATTCCTCAACATCCATACTCGCCAAATTACGAAACAGCATAGTGGTTGGGCGCATAATGGTTTCGCCTAACGACATCACAGGAAACTCCAAAGGGAACCCTCCAGCTTCCATTACGCCTTTTTTTACAAATTCGGCTAGTTCTCGCAAGTGGCCGTTACACGGAGTCAACTCAGACCAGGTGTTACATATTCCAATCACCGGCTTACCACGAAAATAATCATCTGGGTAACCTTGGTTTCGCAGCCAGGAGCGGTGCACAAAGCCCATTTTGTCGTTCTTTCCAAACCACTGTGCACTTCTTAAATTTTTCTTTTTTGTCATTTCCACCCCCTTTAAACTCGCAAACGTCAATATTTAATAGCCACCAAGCACGCGCTTGTCTTAAGCAAAATAATTACGCGTGTGACGGTATCAAGTGACCATTGACTGTTCGCGGAATATTTAACGGGTTTGCGTCTTGTAGTGCGAGTGGCAGCAGCACATTTGGAAAATTCTGATAACATACGGGGCGAACAAACCGCTGAATAGCCGCAGTACCAACCGAAGTAAAACGCGCATCCGTAGACGCAGGAAACGGCCCACCATGCATCATTGATGGCACTACCTCTACACCCGTAGGAAACCCACTAATAACTACCCGCCCAACTTTTGTAGACAGTATGTGTACAAGCTGCTGATGATTTTGCAATTCCTCGTCACTCCCATGAATAGTACCCGTTAACTGGCCGTTTAGGCTTTTTGCAACGGCATCCATCTGTTCAGCGTCATCGCACACAA
>CAYZQH010000070.1:4406-13235 GCA_964480055.1 uncultured Cellvibrionaceae bacterium | reverse complement strand
CTTAACATGGCGAGTCATGGCTCGACGGGCCGCTTCGATTTGACGCGCTGTAATGCGTCCTCGGGCGACAGCTTTCAAACCGTATTCACCAAAGCTTACTTTACTGCCTCGGTGTGCTAAGCCGCGATTGCGGCCCTTCATCTGTTTGCGAAACTTCGTACGCTTCGGCTGCAACATGGTGCGTACCCCTTACTTAGCGCCTTTTTTCTTTTGATTGGCTTCGACTTCTTCGATGCCGCCAATAATCTCACCTTTAAAGATCCAAACCTTCACACCGATGATGCCGTATGTGGTTGAAGCTTCTGCGGTGGCGTAATCAATATCTGCGCGCAATGTGTGCAAAGGTACACGACCTTCTCGATACCATTCGCTACGTGCGATTTCAGCACCACCCAAACGACCAGATACTTGAATTTTTACGCCTTCTGCGCCTTGGCGCATGGCGTTTTGTACGGCCCGCTTCATAGCACGACGAAACATTACTCGACGCTCTAGTTGCTGAGCCACGCTTTGGGCCGCCAATTCAGCGTCCAAATCAGGCTTTCGAATTTCTTCAATGTTGATATGAACCGGAATGCCCATACGCTTAGTTAACTCTGTGCGTAAACGCTCAACATCTTCACCTTTCTTGCCAATCACAATACCTGGGCGTGCCGTGTGTATGGTGACACGAGCCGTATTGGCAGGTCGCTCTATATCCACGCGGCTAACAGAAGCGCTAGCCAATTTCTTGCGGATGTATTCGCGAACAGTTAGATCTGTATAGAGTTTGTCTGCGTATTCTTTTTTTCCGGCATACCATGTAGAGGTATGCTTTTTGACAATACCTAAACGAATGCCTGTCGGATGTACTTTTTGACCCATAACGTCCGCTCTCTTATTGATCGGCTACTTTAACGGTAATATGACAAGTGCGCTTAAAAATTCTATCTGCGCGCCCTTTTGCTCTAGGGCGAATGCGCTTCATAGTCACAGCTTCGTCAACAAAAATGGTTGAAACGTTCAACTCATCTACGTCAGCACCTTCGTTGTGCTCTGCATTCGCAACGGCAGACTCCAGTACCTTCTTAATGACCGCAGCACCTTTTTTGGAACTGAAAGCCAAAATATCCAGCGCTTGTTCAACGCTTTTTCCGCGAATTTGGTCTGCAACCAAACGCGCCTTCTGGGCAGAGAGACCTGCACCTTTTAATCTAGCTGCTACTTCCATCGTTTAACCTCGTGGAATACGCGCGATTAGCGCTTCGCCTTTTTATCTGCTGCATGCCCGCGATATGTGCGAGTAGCGGCAAACTCACCTAATTTATGACCAACCATTTCTTCATTCACAAGCACAGGCACATGAGCGCGGCCATTGTGAACGGCGATGGTCAATCCCACCATTTCAGGAGAAATCATTGAACGACGAGACCAAGTTTTAATTGGACGGCGGTCGTTTTTCTCTGCAGCGACTTCCACTTTTTTAAGTAAGTGGTGGTCGATGAAAGGGCCTTTTTTCAGCGAACGTGGCACGTTTATTTCCTCTTAAAACTACTTGTTACGATGGCGAACAATGAGCTTGTCCGTTCGTTTATTCTTGCGTGTTTTGTAACCCTTAGTAGGCATACCCCATGGCGACACTGGGTGACGACCACCAGAAGTACGGCCTTCACCACCACCATGTGGATGATCTACTGGGTTCATTGCAACACCGCGAACTGTGGGCCTAACACCACGCCAACGAGTCGCACCGGCTTTACCTAACGAGCGAAGACTGTGCTCGCTGTTAGACACTTCGCCAATTGTTGCTCGGCAATCTGCCAACACTTTGCGCATTTCACCACTGCGCAAACGGATTGTGGCGTATGCACCTTCTCGAGCCACCAACTGCACAGAAGTTCCTGCCGAGCGTGCTAATTGAGCACCCTTACCTGGCTTTAATTCAACACAGTGAACAACCGAACCCATAGGGATATTTCTTAGCGGTAAGGTGTTACCAACTTTAATACCCGCTGCATCGCCCGACTCAATGGTTTCTCCGGCGGACAAACCTTTCGGCGCAATAATGTAGCGACGCTCACCGTCTGCGTAGCAAACTAGCGCGATGTGCGCGGTGCGGTTTGGGTCATACTCCAAGCGCTCAACCTTTGCAGGGATGCCATCTTTGTTTCGCTTAAAATCAACGATACGATAATGCTGCTTGTGACCACCACCTACGTGACGCGTAGTAATGCGGCCGTTATTATTACGCCCACCATTTTTTGATTTTTTTGCCAGCAGTGGCGCGTGCGGCGCACCCTTATGTAAATCAGCGCTTACAACGCTAACTACAAAGCGGCGACCCGCTGATGTTGGTTTACTCTTTACAATTGCCATCTCTTAGCGCCCCTTATTCACCAAATGCGAAGTCAAGATCTTGACCTTCTTCTAAACGCACGTAGGCTTTTTTCCAGTCACTGCGACAACCAACACCATTGCGCGTACGCTTGGTTTTGCCTTTGGTAGTCAACACGCGAACCTGCTTAACCTTGACGTTAAAAAGCGTTTCAACAGCCGCTTTAATTTCTGGCTTGTTGGCATCTTTTAACACTTTAAAAACCACCTGCTCTGAAGACTCACCCAATGCTGCGGCTTTTTCAGAAACAACAGGCCCTAAGATAATTTTGTATAGACGCTCTTGGTTCATGCTAGAGCCTCCTCAAGCTTTTTAAGTGCAGCAACTGTAATGACGACATTCTCGAAGCGAATTAACGATACTGGATCCACGCCCTGAACATCGCGCACATCAACCTTATGAAGGTTACGAGAAGCCAAATACAAAGGCTCGTTAATTTCTTCTGTAACAATCAACACGTCGCTCAAGTTAAACTCGCCAAGCTTAGCCACTAGCGCCTTTGTTTTTGGCGCTTCTAGTGCGAAGTCTTCCACGACCAACAAACGCTCTTTACGTGCCAACTCAGAAAGAATGCAGCGTAAAGCAGCGCGATACATCTTCTTATTGAGCTTTTGCTCGAAATCACGAGGCTTAGCAGCAAAGGTTACGCCACCTGCACGCCAAATTGGGCTGCGAATGGTTCCGGCACGTGCGCGGCCAGTGCCTTTTTGACGCCAAGGCTTCTTACCGCCACCAGACACTTCTGAACGCGTCTTCTGTGCTTTACTGCCCTGACGAGCACCTGCCATATAGGCAACAACTGCTTGGTGCACTAAATCTTGATTAAACTCTCTACCAAATGTTTGCTCAGATACGGAAACCGTACCCTTACTACCTTCGGGAGTTGCAATATTTAATTCCATACTCGACCCCTCGAACCATTAACCGTTATTTTTAAACTTCACAGCAGGGCGTATAACTACGCTTCCGCCTGGAGCACCGGGTACAGCACCCTTTACGAGGAGCAAATTGCGCTCCGCATCTACTTTCACAACTTCTAGGTTCTGAGTGGTAGAGCGTGCAGCGCCCATTTGGCCAGCCATTTTCTTACCCTTGAACACGCGTCCTGGGGTTTGACATTGACCAATAGAACCTGGGGCACGGTGAGACAGTGAGTTACCGTGAGTCGCATCTTGCATTCGGAAATTCCAGCGCTTAACAACGCCAGCAAAACCTTTACCTTTCGACTCACCGGTCACATCAATTTTTTGACCAGCTTCGAATGCTTCTACGGTGATTTGGCCACCAACCTCAAATGCTTCACCTTCGTCGTTGCGAAGCTCCCAAAGACCGCTACCGGCTTCGGTTTCCGCTTTTTCGAAGTGACCTTTTTGTGGTTGAGTAACACGGGAGGCTCGACGAGACCCTATGGTTACCTGCACGGAGCTGTAACCATCGGTTTCTACATTCTTGACCTGAGTGATGCGATTGGGCTCTGCCTCAATCACAGTTACAGGAATGGATTGACCATCTTGTGTAAAAATTCTTGTCATGCCGCTTTTGCGACCGACTATACCTATCGTCATTTTTTTAACCTCTCAGCGTACGGGGCTATAACCCGCTATGGCCGCCCATTACAGAGCGTTACACTTCCCATTATCGTTTGATAGTGGTCGGCAGGAGTACTAGCCGAGACTAATTTGAACTTCAACACCCGCAGCTAAATCTAGCTTCATGAGTGCATCCACGGTTTTCTCGGTTGGCTCAACGATGTCTAGAAGACGCTTGTGAGTCCGAATCTCGTATTGATCACGCGCGTCTTTATTAACGTGCGGAGAGACCAATACAGTAAAACGTTCTTTACGAGTCGGAAGTGGAATGGGGCCACGAACTTGCGCACCTGTGCGCTTGGCTGTTTCCACGATTTCTTGCGTAGAAGCATCGATCAAACGGTGATCAAAAGCTTTTAGGCGAATTCGTATGCGTTGATTCTGCATCTGAACCAAAACTCCAGTAATTTTAAAGAACTCTCGACAACCCGCTATGGGGTGTGCCAAAAATGGAGGCGCAATTCTATAGTCCATCTACAGGGGTGTCAATACGTTTTTCAACGTTTTTACTGCGTGACCCTGCAATCCATTTAACCCGCCAAATACCCACCAAAAACAGTGGGCTCCTACGCAAAAAGGGGCCTAAAGGCCCCTTAAATACGTTAGACGCTACTGCGCCAAAAAGACAGTATTACTCGATGATTTTAGCTACAACGCCAGCACCCACGGTACGGCCGCCTTCACGAATGGCGAAGCGCAAACCGTCTTCCATCGCAATGGGGGCAATCAAGGTAACAACCATTTGTATGTTGTCCCCAGGCATTACCATTTCCACGCCTTCAGGAAGCTCACAAGCACCCGTTACGTCAGTGGTACGGAAGTAGAACTGTGGGCGATAACCCTTAAAGAATGGTGTATGACGACCACCTTCTTCTTTGCTCAATACGTACACTTCAGACTCAAACTTGGTGTGAGGGTTGATAGTACCTGGCTTAGCCAATACTTGACCACGCTCAACTTCTTCACGCTTAGTACCACGCAACAATACACCAACGTTCTCACCTGCACGACCTTCGTCAAGCAGCTTACGGAACATCTCAACACCCGTACACGTGGTCTTGGTGGTTTCTTTAATACCAACAATCTCGATCTCTTCACCAACAGTGATGATGCCACGCTCTACACGACCGGTTACAACAGTACCGCGACCAGAAATAGAGAATACATCTTCAATTGGCATTAAGAATGGTTGATCGATAGCACGCTCTGGCTCAGGGATATATTCGTCCAAAGTCTCAACAAGCTTCTTAACGGCAGATGTGCCTAACTCGTTCTCATCTTGGCCATTCAAAGCCATCAAGGCAGAACCTGGGATGATTGGCGTGTCATCACCTGGGAACTCGTAGGTATCAAGCAGCTCGCGCAACTCCATTTCTACCAATTCCATCATCTCGTTATATTCTTCAGAGCCCGCTCCACCACAGTCTTCTGCTAGTAGATCAGCCTTATTTAGGAATACAACAATAAAAGGTACACCTACCTGACGTGACAACAAGATGTGCTCACGCGTTTGAGGCATTGGGCCATCAGTTGCACCACACACTAAAATGGCGCCGTCCATCTGAGCCGCACCCGTAATCATGTTCTTTACATAATCAGCATGGCCTGGGCAATCTACGTGCGCATAGTGGCGAGTAGGTGAATCGTACTCAACATGCGATGTAGCAATAGTGATACCACGTGCCTTTTCTTCTGGCGCGTTATCAATGCCGTCAAATGCGATGGCGTCGCCACCCCATACCTCAGCACAAACACGGGTCAATGCCGCAGTCAAAGTGGTTTTGCCGTGGTCAACGTGACCGATGGTTCCCACGTTCACATGGGGTTTACTGCGTTCAAACTTTTCTTTTGCCATTGTAATGGTCCTCTTAAAATATCAAAAATTATTCAGATTTGTTTTTTGCAATAATATCTTGCGCAACGTTTGATGGGGCCTCGGCGTATTTACCAAACTCCATGGTGTAGGTCGCACGACCTTGCGTTGCAGAACGAAGATCCGTTGCATAACCAAACATTTCCGCCAATGGCACTTCGGCAGTTACTACTTTACCTGAAGCGTTTTCATCCATACCCAAAATAAGGCCGCGACGACGGTTCAAGTCGCCCACCACATCACCCATATTCTCCTCTGGCGTAACCACTTCCACACTCATGACAGGCTCTAGTAACGCAGCGCCGCCTTCTTGTGCAAGTTTTTTAGCCGCCATTGAGCCGGCTATCTTAAACGCCATCTCAGAGGAATCCACATCGTGGTATGAGCCATCGTACAACGTGGCTTTTAAGCCAAGCAGAGGGTAACCGGCTAAAACACCGTTCTGCATTTGCTCTTCGATACCTTTAGACACTGCAGGAATGTATTCCTTGGGAACCACACCACCCACAATTTCGTTGACGAACTCGAGTCCTTCAGCGGAGGCGTCTTCTGCAGGCTCAAATTTGACCCACACATGGCCATATTGACCACGACCACCGGACTGACGTACAAACTTGCCTTCGATGTCACAGATATTTTTTATCGCTTCACGATAGGCCACCTGCGGCTTACCGATGTTCGCCTCTACGTTAAACTCGCGACGCATACGATCCACAAGAATATCCAAGTGAAGCTCACCCATACCAGAGATAATCGTCTGGCCGGTTTCTTCGTCTGTTTTAACACGGAACGACGGATCTTCTTGCGCTAACTTACCAAGCGCTATACCCATCTTCTCTTGGTCCGCCTTTGACTTAGGCTCAACAGCAACAGAAATTACGGGCTCTGGAAACTCCATTCGCTCCAAGGTGATCTTGTTATCGATGGCACACAAGGTATCCCCTGTCGTCACATCTTTAAGACCGATACCGGCTGCAATATCACCCGCCAATACTTCTTTGATTTCTTGGCGGTCATTCGCGTGCATCTGAACCATACGGCCCACACGCTCTTTTTTACTCTTCACGGGGTTGAAAATCGAATCACCCGAATTCAAGACACCCGAATAAACGCGGAAGAAGGTCAGTGTACCCACAAACGGGTCAGTAGCAATTTTAAAGGCCAACGCCGCAAAAGGTGCATCGTCGTCTGCTTCACGAGTTTCGGTGCTTTCACCGTCCTCAAGAATACCTTCAATGGCTTTAACCTCGTTTGGCGCAGGCAAGAATTCAATGACTGCATCCAATACCGCCTGCACACCTTTGTTTTTAAAGGCAGAACCACCAAGCACAGGAACAATTTCATTGGCCAAAGTACGCGCACGAATGCCCACTTTGATGTCTTCCTCTGAAAGCTCACCGTCTTCAAGGTATTTTTCGGTCATTTCTTCGGTGGCTTCGGCGGCAGCTTCCATTAAGTACTCGCGCATTTCTGCACACTGCTCGACTAGGTCTTCCGGGATATCAGCATACTCAAAGGTTGTGCCTTGGTCATCTTCGTTCCAGATGATGGCTTTGTTCTTGATAAGGTCAACCACCCCCTTAAATTCATCTTCCGAGCCAATGGTCATTTGAAGAGGAACGGCATGCGCATTTAAGCGATCTTTAAGTTGCTCAACCACGCTCATGTAGTTGGCGCCCGCTCTGTCCATCTTGTTTACGAATACCATACGGGGTACTTCGTATTTGTTGGCTTGACGCCAAACCGTTTCGGTTTGCGGCTGAACACCAGAAGAACCACACAACACAACCACAGCACCGTCTAATACACGTAACGAGCGCTCTACCTCAATAGTAAAGTCAACGTGGCCCGGTGTATCAATGATATTGACACGGTGCTCATCAAATTGCTGCCCCATGCCATTCCAGAAGCAAGTAGTAGCTGCAGAAGTAATGGTAATACCACGCTCCTGCTCTTGCTCCATCCAGTCCATGGTTGCTGCACCATCATGTACTTCACCAATCTTATGTGAAATACCGGTGTAAAAAAGTACGCGTTCGGTGGTAGTAGTTTTACCAGCGTCAACGTGTGCACAGATACCGATGTTACGGTAACGAGAAATAGGTGTCTTACGTGCCACGACAAGGTTCCTCTAGATTTTTCAAATCAGAAATAAGGAAAAGGCAGCGAATCTAGCTGCCTTTTGTTTCAATTTCGAGAAAAAATTAAAAACGGAAATGTGAGAAAGCCTTGTTGGCCTCTGCCATTCGATGAACGTCTTCTCGTTTTTTCACTGCGCCGCCTTTATTTTGGCAAGCATCAATCAACTCACCGGCCAAACGCTGCGGCATGGATTTTTCGCCTCGGTTACGAGAATACTCCACCAACCAACGCATAGCCAATGCTGTCCGGCGTGAAGTGCGCACTTCAACTGGCACTTGATAAGTAGCACCACCTACACGGCGAGACTTAACCTCTACCATTGGGGCAATATTCTCTAAGGCTTCTTCAAACACTTCAACGGCATCGCGATTTAGACGCTCGTTAACGATATCCAAAGCACCATACACGATCTTTTCAGCAACGGATTTTTTACCGCTGATCATCACGTGATTCATAAATTTGGCTAAGGTCTGACTTCCGAACTTGGGATCAGGAAGCACTTCGCGCTTAGCAACAACGCGTCTTCTAGGCATATTAATACTCTCTCTATTCAGGTTTACCTGGGATAACTATTGTTAAGCTTTAAGCCTAACTATTTTGTACCCAGCCTTACTGACATCTTATTAGCGAAAAAACGAAATTATACTTTAGGCCTTGCAGCCTAACATCCCAAATTACTTAGGACGTTTAGTACCGTACTTAGAACGACCTTGCTTACGGTCATTAACACCAGAGGTATCTAATGAACCACGCACAGTGTGATAACGCACACCTGGCAAGTCTTTTACACGGCCACCACGAATCAATACCACACTATGCTCTTGAAGGTTATGACCTTCACCACCAATGTA
>CAYZQH010000070.1:0-4396 GCA_964480055.1 uncultured Cellvibrionaceae bacterium | reverse complement strand
CTTTACGCAAAGCAGAGTTTGGCTTCTTAGGTGTAGTGGTATAAACACGTGTACAAACACCACGGCGCTGAGGGCAGCGCTGAAGCGCAGGCACGTCGCTCTTTTGTACTGGGCGTTTTCTCGGCTTACGAACCAACTGGTTGATCGTTGCCATGAAACAATTACTCCAATATAACAATAGCCCTCTCGGGCTGGTTTCAAATAGGAATGCAGCCGAAGCGCACTCTCCCACCTTGACAAGTGGGCGGCGCATTTTACTGAGCACGCCCACCATCGTCAAGCATCTGGTTAGCCCCTACGCAACATAGGTGCCTGGATTACGACTCTGTGCTAGATTTCAGGGCTTCAGTTAACGCCGCTTCTACTTCTTCTGCACTCACACCGTCATTCACCGCAACAGGTTCTTCACGCTTGCGACGACGCTCTTTGTGATAAGCAAGGCCCGTTCCCGCTGGAATTAGACGACCAACTACGACGTTTTCTTTCAAGCCGCGCAGCTCATCCATCTTGCCAGTAACCGCCGCTTCAGTAAGAACACGTGTGGTCTCCTGGAACGATGCCGCAGAAATAAAGGACTCTGTTGCCAACGACGCTTTGGTAATACCCAATAACTGACGCTCAAATTGTGCGGGCTGCTTACCTTCTGCACGCAGTTTGTCGTTAACTTCTTGTACGCGGTAGTGCTCTACTTGCTCACCGCGGACAAACTCAGAATCACCCATTTCGGTAATGTCGACCTTACGAAGCATTTGACGAACGATCACTTCAACGTGTTTGTCGTTAATCTTCACACCTTGCAAACGATACACTTCTTGAATCTCATTGGTGATGTAGTGCGCAAGCGCCTCAACACCTTTCAAACGCAAGATGTCGTGTGGGTTAGAAGGGCCGTCTGACACAACTTCACCCTTAGCAACTGTCTCACCTTCAAACACGGTCAATTGACGGTGCTTGGGAATTAACACTTCATAATGCGTAGCACCATTGGCTAACAACTCGCCATTGGCCGGCGTAATCACCAGGCGACGCTTACCTTTGGTTTCTTTACCGAAGGATACCGTCCCGGATATTTCTGCCAAGATAGACGCTTCTTTGGGCTTACGTGCTTCAAATAGGTCAGCAACACGTGGCAAACCACCGGTAATATCACGGGTCTTAGAGCCTTCCTGCGGTATACGCGCAATCACGTCACCCACATGCACGGTATTGCCATTAGCCAAACTTAAAATGGCACCTGCCGGTAGCATGTAGTGAGCAGGCTGGTTGGAGTTGGCCAACGTTAACTCTTTCCCTTTTTCATCAAGCAAGGTTACTGCAGGCTTTAAATCTTTACCTGCGGCAGGCCGCTCGGCGGGGTCGATGATCTCAATCGACGATAGCCCGGTAAGCTCATCGGTTTGACTACGAATAGACAAACCTTCTTCCATACCCGTTAAGGCAACTTTACCCGCAACCTCTGTAATGATTGGATGCGTATGTGGATCCCATTTGGCACAAACACTGCCGCCATTAACTTGCTCGCCGTCTTTCACTGAAATTACAGCGCCGTATGGCAATTTATAACGTTCACGCTCGCGCCCGGTACTGTCGGCAACGGCCATTTCACCAGAGCGCGAAACCGCCACTAGCTTGCCATCATCACGGGTCACAACCTTAATGTTGTGCAGACGTACTTCACCGTCTTGCTTGGTTTGTATGCTGTCTGCCAATGACGTTCTGCTTGCTGCCCCACCAATGTGGAACGTACGCATGGTTAGCTGTGTACCTGGCTCACCAATTGACTGAGCCGCGATTACACCAATCGCCTCGCCGGAGTTGACTCGGTGGCCTCTGGCCAAATCACGACCATAACACTGCGAGCAGATACCAAAGCGCGTTTCACAGGTAATGGCCGAGCGAACATACACTTCATCAACACCCATATGCTCTACACGCTCAACCCACTTTTCATCGATCATGGTGCCGGCAGGGATTAAAATTTCATCGCTGTCTGGGCGCATTACATCACGCGCCATCACGCGCCCTAGGATACGATCCCCTAGAGATTCAATCACGTCACCGCCTTCAATGACCGGTGACATAACAATGCCTTGATCCGTGCCACAATCGCTCTCGATAACCACAACGTCTTGCGCAACATCCACCAAGCGGCGGGTTAAGTAACCCGAGTTAGCGGTTTTCAATGCGGTATCAGCCAAGCCTTTACGCGCACCATGCGTAGAGATGAAATACTGTAGTACGTTCAAACCTTCACGGAAGTTTGCAGTAATTGGCGTTTCAATAATGGAGCCATCTGGACGGGCCATCAAGCCGCGCATACCGGCCAATTGGCGGATCTGGGCTGGAGAGCCACGAGCACCAGAGTCGGCATACATAAACACGGAGTTAAAGGAGTCTTGCTTTTCTTCTTCTCCGTCGCTGTTAATCACAGCCTCTTTAGAAATACCTTCCATCATAGATTTGGCGACTAAGTCATTCGCACGCGACCAAATATCAATAACCTTGTTGTACTTCTCACCTTGCGTTACCAAACCGGAAGAAAACTGCGATTCAATTTCCTTCACTTCACCTTCAGCCGCATCAATGATTCCGGATTTTGCACCAGGAATTTCAAAATCGTTTACGCCGATAGAAGAGCCTGATTTAGTGGAGAAGTCGTACCCCATGTACATCAACTGGTCGGCAAAAATCACGGTAGATTTCAAACCAACGATTCTGTAGCAGTAGTTAATGGAAGCAGAAATGGCTTTTTTCACCATCGGGCGGTTGATCAACTCAAACGGCATTCCCGCAGGGACAATTTCCCACAAAAGAATACGGCCAACGGTTGTATCAACCACATAGGTGCGTGTTTCTTTTTCGCGGTCTTCATCAATAATGGTCTCTTCAATGCGCACTTTAATTTTGGCTTGAAGCTCTACATTTTTAGAGTAAAACGCACGCGAGACTTCTTTCGGGTTTGAGAAGGCCATGCCTTCGCCCTTGGCGTTAGTGCGCTCACGTGTCATCCAATACAAGCCCAAAACCACGTCTTGAGAAGGCACAATGATCGGCTCACCAGAAGCTGGCGATAAGATATTGTTGGTGGACATCATTAAGGCGCGGGCTTCTAGCTGCGCTTCAATGGTTAAAGGCACGTGAACAGCCATCTGGTCGCCGTCAAAGTCGGCGTTATAAGCCGCACAAACCAACGGGTGCAATTGAATGGCTTTACCTTCAATCAACACTGGCTCAAACGCTTGGATACCCAAACGGTGAAGTGTGGGTGCACGGTTCAGCAGTACCGGATGCTCTCGGATTACTTCATCCAAAATATCCCATACTACAGGCTCTTCGCGCTCTACCATTTTTTTAGCGGCTTTAATGGTTGTTGCTAAGCCACGTAATTCTAATTTGCTAAAAATAAATGGCTTAAACAATTCCAAGGCCATTTTTTTAGGCAAACCACATTGGTGCAAACGAAGCGTAGGACCGGTCACAATCACCGAACGGCCCGAGTAATCCACTCGCTTACCTAACAGGTTTTGACGGAAGCGGCCTTGCTTACCTTTAATCATGTCAGCCAAAGATTTTAATGGGCGCTTATTGGAGCCTGTAATAGCGCGACCACGACGACCATTATCTAGCAGCGCATCTACCGCTTCTTGCAGCATGCGTTTTTCATTGCGAACAATGATATCCGGCGCATTCAAATCTAATAAACGCTTTAAGCGGTTGTTTCGATTGATTACGCGGCGGTACAAGTCGTTCAAATCAGACGTTGCAAAACGGCCACCATCAAGCGGCACTAACGGGCGTAAATCAGGCGGAAGTACAGGCAAAGCCTCGAGCACCATCCACTCAGGCTTATTGCCTGACTGCAAGAAGGCTTCGATCAACTTCAAGCGCTTAGAAAGCTTCTTGATTTTGGTTTCAGAGTTGGTCTCTGGAATTTCTTCACGCAAACGCTGCGCATCGGACTCTAAATCCATATCAAACATTAGGCGCTGAATGGCTTCGGCACCCATTTTGGCTTCAAATTCATCGCCAAATTCTTCCATAGATTCAAAGTACTGCTCGTCCGTAAGTAACTGACCACGCTCCAGCGTTGTCATACCTGGCTCTACAACCACGTATGACTCAAAGTAAAGAACGCGCTCAATGCTTCTTAGGGTCATATCCAGCAATAAACCAATACGGCTAGGCAGGGACTTTAAAAACCAAATATGTGCAACTGGGCTAGCAAGCTCAATATGCCCCATGCGCTCACGACGCACTTTGGCCAAAGTCACCTCAACGCCACATTTTTCACAAATAATGCCGCGGTGCTTCATGCGCTTGTACTTACCACACAAGCACTCATAGTCTTTTACTGGGCCAAATATCTTGGCGCAGAACAAACCTTCGCGTTCAGGCT
>CAYZQH010000069.1:0-13353 GCA_964480055.1 uncultured Cellvibrionaceae bacterium | reverse complement strand
ATTTACTGTCTAAAGTATACGCTGCAAGCAAAGGTTTTTTTAATTGTTCAATTGAGGATAAAAACAAATACCGCTATCGATCGGCGTTAGAAAACTTTGGTTATCAAGGGTTAAACGAAGAAAACTTGGACCCAAAGGCGCCGTCGGACCTAAAAGAAACTTTCACCATGCGCAATGTGCTGAATGCCGGCCTAGGCACGGAACGCTGGCCATCAGAAGATTTTAGAACGCTTATGGAGCAATTTTTTGAGAATGTTTTTAACGCCGGGCTTTCTTTACAACGCTGCCTCGCGGAGGCGCTTGAGCTCCCAGAAGATTTTTTTACTAAACTGCACAGCGGCGAAAATTGCTCTTTACGGCTACTTTATTATCCTCACTCAGGTGTCGATAGACTGACACAATCACAAATGGGCGCTGGCGCCCACACAGATTACGGGCTACTCACCTTACTGTTTCAAGACCACGTAGGCGGTTTACAGGTAAAGGATAAAAACGATGAATGGGCCGATGTAACGCCAATTGAAGAAGCCATAGTGGTCAACTCTGGCGACATGCTAGAACGCTGGAGTAACGATCGATTCAAAAGTACCGTACACAGAGTGCAACCCAAATTAGGCCATCAAGAGCGGTTGTCAATTGCGATGTTTTTTGACCCAGACAGTGACACTGAAATTTCTACCCTTCCCAGTTGCGTGAGCGCCGCTAACCCACAACGTTATGCTTCCATATTAGCGGGTGAACACCTGCGACAAAAACTCGAAGCAAGCCACAAAGACCGATTTAAAAAATGAATTTTTACACCAGTCTAAAAACGATGGGGCAGCACTGGTCAATCCTACTAGCTGGCAGTGCGGCATTTGCTACGTCGACCATGTTTAGCTCAATGAAACCTGTGTTATTAACGCGATTTGTTGAACAGACCCAATATTCCGATTCGCTCGCTGGGCTTTTGGTAGCCACGCCGTTTGTCGGTATTGCCTGTTCGGCATTTATGGTGTGGGACTGCTTAATAAATATTAAATTTAGAATCCAGGCACTTTGCCTCGGTTTAATCTTGATTTGTTGTGAATTAATCAACAGTCTTAATTTTACTAATTGGCCAATCATATTAATATCTCAGTTTTTAAGTGGCGTATGCGTAGGCTTATTGATGGCTGCATGCTCGCGTTTAATTGCGCGATGTTCCTCACCAGACCCCATGTACGGGTTTGTCGATATGATCGGCGTAATGCTGATGTCTTTTATGATTGCCGGCCTTGGATCAGCAGTAGAAAGCTATGGTCTAAAAGGCGCCTTCCTGACAGCCGCTCTGCTATCCGCAATTTTTTTAGCCGCCATGCTGCAAATAAAGGAAGAAGCCCCAAACAAGGATTTGGAAAAACCTAAACATCATCCACCGCTTAGCTTACGGCCTATATTGACTATCGCTATGGGCGTTTTATTTGTTACCTCCAGCGGGCTGGGCTTCGCCTTTATGTTTAGTATCGCCAAGAACTTGGGCATGAGCTACGGTCAAGCGGGTAGCAACATCGGTATTTTACTGTTTGTATCCGCATTTGCTTGTCAGGTCGGTGGTTGGTGTAGCGCACGTTTGGGCTACACCTGGCCTCTATTGGTGGGTTTTATTGTATGTTCGACAGGATGGTACATGGCCGTTTATGCGGAAAATACCAGTGTCTTTTTATTGGCCTTAGTTCCCGCAATTTTTGCGCTGCAGTTTTGCTTCCCAATACTTTTATCCATTTGTGGTGCACTTGACCAACAAGGCTATTGGGCGGGCGTAGCAACCCCTTTAATAACCAGTGGTTTTGCCTGGGCCGCTATTACTGCAGGCACGATAGTCGAATATTTTTCGATCAACGCGCTGCCTCATGTAACGTTTGCGGGCATGATTGTATGCAGCATCCTGCTGTTGGTCAGCAACCATCTACCTACCCACTCTAGTCAAACAATACAAGAGGCTGCTTTGTAACAGAATTAATTTTAATGCAACAACTGGCCTGCTCACGAGGCCATTAAATGAACAAAAAAATGTTTTACAACCAAACCGAGTGAACGCAAGAGGGCTTCTATGAAATATGTCAGTGAATATTTTGCCATTGAGAAAAGTGGGTCTACCTTTCGAAAAGAAATTATTGCAGGTCTCACAACTTTTTTGGCAATGGCTTATATTACGGTCGTAAACCCTGCCATATTGTCTGACGCGGGTATGGACTTTGGCGCGGTATTTGTCGCTACCTGTCTAGCCGCCGCGTTGGGTTGTTTATTAATGGGGGTTTTTGGACGCTACCCAATTGCTCAAGCACCCGGTATGGGGCAAAACGCATTTTTTACCTACGCTGTGGTTTTAGGAATGGGGTACAGTTGGCAAGTTGCTCTTGCGGGTGTTTTTCTTTCTGGGATTATATTTATTGCCATGAGTGTTTTGCCTATTCGAGAATGGTTAATCAACTCAATTCCCTTCAATCTCAAGTTAGGTATTAGCGCCGGTATCGGGTTTTTTCTTGGCATCATTGCCCTGAACAACGCAAAAATCGTTGTTGACAGCCCTGCCACCTTGGTTCAACTGGGTGACATTGCCAGTTTTGGGCCGCTGATGTGCCTAGGTGGGTTTACGCTGATTGCTGCATTAAGTCAGCGTAAAATCACGGGTGCCGTAATTATTGGCATACTGCTTGTCACGGTTATTGGTTGGCTTACAGGCCAGGTAGAGTTCAAGGGGCTTGCCTCGGCACCCCCATCCATTGCCCCTGTATTTTTACAATTAGACTTACTTGGCGCCTTGGAAATAGGGTTTATCACGGTGATCATCACCATGCTTATCGTTGACGTATTCGATACCGCAGGCACATTGATTAGCGTCGCTAATCGCGCTGGCTTACTTACAAAAGAGGGCCATTTACCCAATTTACGCCGCAGTTTGCTGTCAGACTCCATCGCTACTGCCGCTGGTGCCTTACTTGGTACGTCCTCTACCACGAGTTACATTGAAAGTGGCGCGGGTGTAGAAGCTGGCGGGCGAACGGGATTAACGGCTGTTGTTTGCGGGCTTTTATTTTTGCTTTGTTTGTTTTTGTCTCCGCTTGCTCAAAGTGTACCCGCTTATGCAACAGCTGCTGCACTTTTATTCGTCGCCTGCCTGATGGTGCGTAGCCTAGCGGACATCAACTGGCGTGACCACACCGAAAGCGCGCCAGCTGTGGTTGCCGCCATTACCATGCCACTGGCCTATTCTATCGCCGACGGTATTGGTTTGGGCTTTATCAGTTACGCGGCCATTAAAGTCTTTAGCGGGCGATTTAAAGAATGCCCCACAGTGGTCTATGTGGTGACAGTGATTTTTGCAGCTAAATTTGTGTTTTTGTAATTCTATGTAGACATAGTGAATGCCCATTTAGAAGCGCACGTTTTTGGCTGGTGCTAGCGCGGCATATAAGCCCATGGCTTTTGGCATTCACATCGAGAAAGGCTTTATCGCCATCTTTAGATATCCGCATAGGGAACTCGGCAATCAGAGTTGAACCTGCGACTGATTAGCAAACAGTTTCAATTGGGTAATTTTTTTATTTTTTTCCTCCTGAGCTAAATAACTGGCCTGAAATGCATTTTCAGCGATTTGCAAGACATTTAGCTTGTTCAATGAAAATTGATCGGCAACGGCCTGGTAATTTTCATTCAGATAACCACCAAAATAGGCGGGGTCATCCGAGTTAATAGTGACTTTTACGCCACGGTTAAATAAGGTCACAATGCAATGATCCTGCATATGTTTATATACACGAAGCCGGATATTGGACAAAGGGCAAACCGTTAAAGGGATTTGATGAGTTGCAAGATATTCAACCAACGCATCATCTTCAATGCTGCGTACACCATGATCAATACGGGTAGCTTGTATTAGATTTAAACTGTCCCAAACCCCTTGGGGTGCGCCCTCTTCTCCTGCGTGAATGGTCAATTGATAGCCTTTGCTTTGCCCCAGTTTATAAAGACGTTGGAATTTTTCAGGCGGGTTGCCAACTTCTGCACTGGCCATGCCCAGTGCAACAAAATCGTCGCGCCAGGCATCGGCCATTTCTAACACCTCTATGCATTCTTGCTCTGTACAGTGCTTCAACAAACTGAGAATGAGCAGCGTACTTTGCCCCCACTCTTGTTCGGCCTCTTGAATTGCGCGCTTAAAACCAGCCATAAAGGTTTCAAACCCAATACCGCGTGGTAAATACGTTTGCGGCTCAATCATAATTTCGCAATGAACAATATTCTGCTCACGGCACTTAAGCAGATAGTCCATCATCAAGGTATAAAAATCGTCCTCGCTGTAAAGCACCGACGCTCCCAGATAATAGAGATCCAGAAAACTTTGTAGGTCACTGAATTGATAGGCCTTTGTCACATCTTCCAGTGACTGATAGGGCAATGTGACTGAGTTTTTCTTGGCAAGTTGTAACATGCGTTCGGCTTGCAGGCTGCCATCAAGATGCATATGTAATTCAGCTTTTGGTAATGACGCTATCCACTGGTTATCCGCCAGATCACCCATAGTAAAGTCCTCTATCAGTTGACATAGACAAAATACTACAGCTTAGATGCGGTTTAGTGAATCCTTTTTCATCTACCCAACAACACTCAAGCTGAAAATATGTGCAGAAATCCAAGTGGTTATTCTCGCGCTGATACTACAAAAGAGTGCGTTGAGACAATAGTGTTTCAAATTTAACGAGTCAGTAAAATTGTTGGCTTAAATTCAAAACCCGACTCTAGAGCCCGGTTTTGAATCAATTGGAGGCCTACTTATATTTTCGCGCCTTAATTTTGCTCATTCTGTTTAACTATAGGCATAAAGTTGCAGCTTCGTGAAGACAGCCGTTGGCATTGGTATAACTCTTGGTTGAGTATTCGGCAGCAGGCAGTTTCATCAAGCTACCGCCATCTTCAGTCAGTGTTTCGACATAGTCTATAAAACCTTGCGCATACTCTGTAAAAGTATCAACTGAGGTTAAAGTACCAAAGGTCAAGTACCCGTCTCGCCCTGCCGCAATAAAATTATTGGTTACCACTTTATAAGTTGCCGTTAAATCGATAGGAGTCCACCTGGACTCTACGCGCGGGTTTACTTCCACACTAGCAATGCGACTACCTGCGTCTTGAGACATATCTACAGCGTAACGCAGGCCAGATGCGTACGGGTAGGCCCCAGTTGAACCATCGGGATCAATGGTATAAGTAAGCGCTTCTTCGAGCACATCAATGATTTGCTGACCGCTCATATCAATAGTGACAAGCGTATTCGAAAACGGTAGTAAAGTGAATGCATTGGCAATAGTAAAATCACCCGCTGCAACATCTACACGCACGCCCCCACCATTTTGAATACCGATCTGGGCGGTTGGTGTTACGGTCAAAAAAGCCTTTGCCACAATATTGGATATATCACTGCCTTGCACGTAAGTGTCAGAGGCGCTACAAATTGTTGTCCTGCCTTGACCGGGGATTCTTTCTAAACATAAATTCTGGGCGACTGACCCAATGACAGTCTGCTCAAGAGCCGCCGTTTGTGCATCAAAATTCGTAAGAAGAGTACTTGTAGCAGGGTCAGCTTGGCTAAGCACAATTTCCGGATGAGCCGTTAAAGCCTGCACAACTTTTGAAGCATCTGCAGAGCTTAGCACTCGGTCTTCACTGTCATTTAACGCGTAAACAAAGTTATCTGCAATTGGCAAGTAGGGCTGACCACCGCATGAAGTCACGTCACCGTCTGCATCAAAGCTCACCTCCAGCTTAGCCATGATATGGGCGTACTCCCAGGCTTGCACCACACAAACCATATTGCCGCCAGCATCGTTAACAACTGTGGGGTAATCTCCACCAGGATTAAAACCCAAATCAGTAAAAGTGGAGCCTCCCAACAGTGTATGCGAATCACCACCAACAATAACGTCTACCCCGTTTAAATTGGCCGCCATACTTAAATCATTGGCGTATTGATAGTGGGTTAACAATATAATTTTGTTAACCCCCATGCCGATCAGTAAATCGATATTAGCTTGCGCAGTGGTAGTTTCATCTGCAAAAGTTGTATCCTCATCGGGATTAGAAGAGTTTTTGGTTTTGCCCGCAATATCAATTCCAACAACACCAACTTGCTCGCCTTCAAATTCATAGATGGCATAGGGCTTAATATAGTCTTCAGCAATTGCAGAGGTCGCACCGGGATTAACATTGGCCGCAAGCACATCAGTTTGACAAGCCGATGAATTAAGCCCGTCTAGGAATGATGCCAACCCAGCATCGCCGTCATCAAATTCGTGATTGCCCAAGGCAAAGGCATCAAAACAAATTTCATTCATTACTGCCGCATCAGCGGTGCCTTGAAACAGTGAATAATATAAAGTACCCGTAATCGCATCGCCGGCATGAAGTTTGAGTACGTTAGTATATTGTTTTTCAAGCGCATCAAACAGACTCACCATCATGGGAAAACCACCGTATGAAACGGCAACCTCTGAAATTGCACCAGTCTCCGTGGTAGCATCTAAATTCAGATTACTTACATCAAAATCAAAGTCATCTGATGAAAGATGCGAGTGGTGATCATTCATATGCAGGATAGTGAGATCGATTGCCTTACTGGTAGGCGTAGGCTTACCTGCAGACGCCCCTCGGCTCTGGCTTCCTTCGCAAGCAGCCAAAACGAGCATTGCAGTTACTACTAAAATGTATTGCCAGAACTTCATTGTCTACTCCAAAATTTTGAAAAACCCTTGCAAGCATATGACGCTTTTTTTTCACTTATGTGAATACCTAGCAATGGTGTTCCAACAAATTGGAAAGCAGCATAGCGCGCTCCTCAAGCAAAGTACGCCTGGCTTTTTTCTCAAACGCCCTCCCTATGCGTGCTTTCTTTTTTCTCGGTAGGCGTGTAAGAGAGGTTCGGTATAGCCGTTAGGCTGCTGCCGCCCTAAAAAAACCAGGTCACACGCCGCTTTAAACGCGATGCTCTTTTCAAAGTTCTCAGCCATAGGCTGATAGTGAGGATCATTGGCGTTTTGCTTGTCCACCACCACAGCCATCTGCTTGAAAACCTGCATGACCTGATCTTGGCTACACAGGCCGTGATGCAACCAGTTAGCCAAATGTTGGCTAGATATCCTCAGCGTGGCGCGGTCTTCCATTAGCGCAAGGTTATCAATATCGGGGACTTTTGAGCACCCGATGCCCTGGTCAATCCAGCGCACAACGTAGCCTAAAATACCTTGCGCATTATTTTCTAATTCACGTTGGATTTCTTCCTCACTTAATGTGCGCTCACCCAACAATGGAATGCACAAAATAGTATCCACATCACTTGCAACGGTTTTGCCTTTCAAAGTATTTTGTTCAGCGTGCACATCCACCTTATGGTAGTGCATCGCATGCAAGGTGGCTGCTGTAGGAGAAGGAACCCAAGCGGTACTGGCACCGGCCTTAAGTTGCGCTATTTTTTGTTTGAGCATATCGAACATGTTGTCTGGCATGGCCCACATGCCTTTGCCAATTTGTGCTTTACCCTGCAAACCGCAGGCAAGCCCAACGCCCACATTGCCTTGTTCGTATGCATTTATCCAAGGCATGCCTTTGATGTCTGCTTTGGGTGCAAAAGCCCCGGCTTCCATACTGCTGTGAATTTCGTCACCGGTTCGATCAAGAAACCCCGTATTGATAAAAGCCACACGGGATTTAGCCGCACGAATACACTCTTTTAGATTCACACTGGTGCGGCGTTCTTCATCCATAATGCCCATTTTTATAGTATTGATGGGCAAATTTAACAAGCTTTCTACTGCCTCAAATAACTCGTTACAAAAAGCCACTTCCTCTGGGCCATGCATTTTAGGTTTAACAATATAAATACTACCGCAGCGAGAATTACGCAAACGATCTGAGGTGCCTGTATCTAAAATATCAGGTAGCGCAGCCACCACCGTGCAGATAACATCAAGTATGCCTTCGGGTATTTCATTGCCTTCTCGATCGAGAATAATATTTGAGGTCATTAACAAACCCACATTGCGCACAAACATTGTGCTACGTCCGGGCAAAGTTATAGTGCTGCCATCAAGCGTGGTGTAATTTCTATCCACGTTCATGCGCCGCACAAAGCTTTTTCCGTTTTTGTTCATGGCTTGTTGAAGGCTACCTTGCATCAACCCCAACCAATTGCGGTAAACCAAAATTTTATCTTCAGCATCGACTGCGGCAACAGAATCTTCACAATCCATAATCGTAGTAATGGCTGCTTCTAGGATTACATCGCTGATACCTGCAGTGTCCGTTTTAGCTACCGGGTGCTTAGCATCAAAATGAATTTCCACATGCAAGCCATGATTTTTCAACAATAAAACTGATGCATTGTTAGCGTTGAAATCGCCCTTGTAGGCAACAAAGGATGCTGGATTTTTTAGGGTGCTTTGGCTTCCGTCCACCAATTGCAAAAACAATTGGCCAGTGTTCAATTTACAGTAACTCAAATTGGACCAAGAGCCGTTGCTTAAAGGGAAGGTTTCATCAAGAAAGCCACGAGCATAGGCAATAACGGCTTCACCACGTTTAGGGTCATAGGCAAGGCTGCGATCATAACCTTGCCAAGGTATCGCGTCGGTGCCATAAAGCGCATCGTAAAGACTGCCCCAACGAGCGTTGCAAGCGTTCAAGGCAAAACGCGCATTCATGACAGGCACGACCAACTGAGGGCCGGCTACCTCTGCAATTTCTGCATCCACATTGCTTGTGTCGATCGCAAAACTCTTTTGTTCAGGCACCAGGTAGCCAATGCTGTACAGAAACTCTTTGTACGCCCGAGCATCGTCTTCAGCCCTATTGCCATCACTGTGCCAGGCATCTATTTTGGCTTGAAGTTGATCTCTTTTTTTCAGTAGGTTGCCATTTTTAGGCGCAAAATGCGCTATCAATTTGTCAAACCCAGACCAAAAGCGCTCAGCCGATAATCCGCTTAGGGGAAGGAGTTCGGCGTCAAAGAAATCGCTAAACTCGCTGTCCACTTGCAGGCCTTCACGGTTTTTATAGCTTGGCATTATCATTACCTCACAATTCAGTTTTAGCTTTCATTGATTCGTTTTATTTGTCATGGCGACAATTTATTTGATAGAAATAGTTATTTAATAAAAACAATCACGCTTGACCGATATCACTCGCCATTGGCGGCGACTAACGTTTTAGCGGCTCTGCGATGTTCGGATTTTAGCGCTTCTATATCCAAGCCCAATATGTTTTTATCAATAACGCGCCATTGGCCGCCGATCATCAAACGGTCAACACGATCAGCGCCACATAACACCAAAGCGGCCAAGTGATCATGGCTGCCAGAGAAGCGCTCTTCACTCGGTCGGAAAAAGGCCAAGTCAGCCTGTTTGCCAACTTCTATCCGGCCAATATCATCGCGCTTTAATAAGTTGGCACCGCCCTGGGTAGCCCAACGTAATGCATCGTGATGACTGACCTTTTCCGCGCCGTAACGCAAACGCTGCAAAAGTAGGGCTTGGCGGGCTTCTAACATCAGATTGGAGCAGTCATTGGAAGCCGAGCCATCAACACCGATACCTACCGGGCTGCCCATGTCTTCGAGCTCGCTAACGCGACAAATACCCGACGCCAACACCATATTGGACGAGGGGCAGTGACAAATACCCACGCCTGCCTGCCCTAGGCGCTGCACCTCGCTGTCATCAAAATGAATGCCGTGCGCCAGCCAAGTGCGCCTATTCAGCCAATTGACCGATTCGAGGTAGTCCACAGTGCGCAGGCCAAAACGCTTTAAACAAAACTCTTCTTCGTCGAGCGTCTCTGCCAAATGGGTATGCAACAATAAATTCTGCTGTTGTGCCAATGCGGAGCTGTCTTTCATCAACTCTGTGCTGACTGAAAAAGGTGAACATGGCGCCAAGGCAATCTGTACAAAGCTGCCCTCGCTACTATCGTGGTATTGCTTGGCAACCCTTTCGCAATCGGCCAATATCTCCGCTTCACTTTGCACCACATGCTGAGGCGGCAACCCGCCATCATCTGTACCCAAACTCATAGAGCCTCGAGTTAAACAAACCCGTATACCCATAGCCTTAGCAGCGTCTACTTGCACATCTATGGCGTTTTCTAGCCCCTTGGGGAACAAATAATGATGATCCGCTGCAGTGGTGCAACCGGACAACATCAGCTCCGCTAAAGCTAAGCGCGTAGCCACACCCAATAATTCTGGCGTAAGGCCCGCCCAAACCGGATAGAGGCTTTTAAGCCATGGAAACAAGGCCTTATCCAACGCCGCAGGAAGGCATCGAGTTAAGGTTTGGTAGAAGTGGTGATGGCAATTAACTAGGCCCGGAATAATCACGTGCTCACTCGCATCAAAAACTTCATCCCATTGCTCACTGGGCGCTTGGCCTTTTGGGACGAGCTCAACAATCTTTTGATCACGGATAAGCAGACCACCGCCTGCGTTGGCCTCACACAATATTGCAAGCGGGTTTTTTAACCAAATACTGCTATTCATTAATGTTTTTGTCTACCTTTACTCATGCCTTGACCCATTGAGTAGAATCAAAGCCAATTAAGAGGAATTTATCCTATCGACAAAAACCCTGTCTGGCTAGTCAAGAAATTCTTTATGTTTTGTTATTATTGGCAGAATATATGCAAGATCCTGACGACAAAGGCAGTTTTTTAAAATGCAAAAGCAGGTTTTATAAAAAGCTCGGGGCTGCGCGACAAAAAAATTTCTCTTTGTATTAAAAAAGTAGACTTGGCTTGGCGCAAGGAAGCCCGTTCAATTAAGTTGGGTATTGGCCACTAGGCGTAAATCACAGATTTGAGAATATCGATGATCAGTTTTTACCTTGCAGAAAAGCGAATAGACCTGGAGCACGCTGCGCCAACAACGAGCGTGCTCGACTTTTTGCGCCAAGACTTGGTGCAAACAGGCAGCAAAGAGGGATGTGCCGCTGGCGATTGTGGTGCCTGCACGGCCATAGTCGCCGAGACCAACGGCGATAACGTTAAATTTTTAAGTATCAACACCTGTATTACGCCCTTGGCCACTTTGCACGGCAAGGTCTTGTTTACGGTGGAGCACCTGGCGGAGGGCACGCAGCTACACCCAGTGCAACAAGCCATGATGAATTGTTCGGGCGCCCAATGCGGGTTTTGTACACCCGGTTTTATCATGTCCCTGGCACTTTGGCACCGCAGTGTTAAACGAGCCGAAATTAGCGCAGGAAGAAAAAGCCTAGAGCACGCATTGGCTGGTAATTTGTGCCGCTGTACTGGATATGCACCCATTGTACGAGCAGCTTTAACCAGTATTGATTTAAAAGACAATGACTCACCGTACTCCCGTGCCACCAACCAGGTCATTGTGCAGCGCTTGAAACAGATTCTTGATGATCCAGATTGTCCAGGGCTTTCCACCTCAAAGCTCTCGAGTACGGACATATCTAATTCAGAATTATCCAACAACGGCCAGCACTTTTTTCTACCGCGCAACCTCGCGGAGCTTATGTCGCTTTGGCAACGTCACCCGGATGCCCAATTGATTGCTGGGGCTACGGATAAGGGTTTGGATTTTACCCAAAAATTGCAACGCCCAAACGTATTATTGAGCACCCTAAATGTGGCCGAATTGACCACGCTCAATGACGGCCCTGACGCCTTGGAGATTGGGGCCGGCTTAAGTTTTGCCGACCTACAAACGCCACTGGCAGTCATCTTCCCTGATTTTGGTGAGATGCTTTATCGCCTCGGCTCGCAACAAATTCGCAATCGAGGCACCCTAGCGGGGAACCTTGCCAGCGCCTCCCCCATTGGTGACAGCTCTCCGGTATTGCTCGCACTGAATGCAACACTGCAGCTTTGCAGTCCCAGTGGCGAGCGCTCCTTGGGTATTTCCGATTTTTTTATAGGCTATCGTAAAACCGCACTCAAACCGCTGGAGCTGATTAAAAGCATCGTACTGCCAAAACCCAATGAGAATGGCCGCTTGTGGGTGCACAAGTTAAGCAAACGCTTTGACGACGATATTTCAACCGTCTGTTTGGCGCTTTATATTGAGCTTGACGAAAAGAACAACATCTCTGTTGTGAGATTGGCCCTTGGAGGCATGGCGGCAACCCCAAAACGGGCTCTGGCAACCGAAGCAGTGCTGGTCAACCGGCATTGGGATAGGGACGCTCTAAAGGCCGCAAAAGCGCAATTACAATTGGAATTTAGCCCTCAAAGTGACGTGCGTGCCTCAGCGGGCTACCGCAGCGCTATGGCCTCAAACTTGCTCGACAGGTGCTGGCAAGCACTCAGCGGTGAGCCCATTGAGTGCTTGCCAAGCTCGCCCGATGCAATTTGCGATGTGGGTATCTGGCAAACCCCAAAGAGTTTGCAGGTGAATACTACGGGTATTGGCGTCGGCAAGCCCAGCGCCCACGAAAGTGCTTTAAAGCACGTAACCGGGGCAGCGCCGTTTATTGATGACTACCCAAACAGTCGCGATCAATTGCACGCCGCCGTTGGCCTAAGCCCAGTTACATGTGGGCGCATCAAACAAATGGATCTAACTGAAGTTACTGAAACACCGGGGGTCGCCGCAGTAATCACCCTAGACGATGTGCCTGGTCTTAAAGATATCGGCCCGGTGTTTCCCGGTGATCCTTTGCTTGCCGACCAAGAGGTTCTGTTTCATGGTCAGCCACTGTTCGCCTTGGCCGCCGAGAGTTATGAAAGCGCTCGTTTGGCATCACAAAAAGGAACGTTTGAATTTGAAGAGACTGAGCCTTTACTCGACCCGTTAAAAGCACTCGAAGCAAATCGCCTTGTTAGGCCAAGCATCCGTATGCAGCGCGGAGAAGTAGATAAGGCGTTAGAACAAGCCCCTCATATTTTGGAAGCACAAATGCATTCGGGCGGACAAGAGCATTACTACTTGGAGGGGCAGGTCAGTATCGCCACGCCTACTGAGGGTGGCGGCATGTTTGTTCGCTGCTCCACACAGCACCCCAGCGAGGTACAAAAACTAGTGTCTGAGGTTCTTCATGTGCCTATTAGTGCGGTTGTTGTGGAAACTCGGCGCATGGGAGGTGCCTTTGGGGGTAAAGAAACCCATGCAGCTCAGTGGGCATGTATTGCAGCGGTACTGGCTGTAAAAACCCAAAAGAGCGTCAAACTGCGTCTGCCTCGAGAGCAAGATATGAAGCTGACGGGCAAACGCCACCCCTTTGCAAGCTCTTATCGCATTGGTGTGGATGCCAGTGGCAGGCTTTTAGGTGCAGAAATATCCGTTACCGGCGACTGCGGTTGTTCGCCAGATCTTTCCGATGC
>CAYZQH010000068.1:5214-13376 GCA_964480055.1 uncultured Cellvibrionaceae bacterium | reverse complement strand
TCTGGTTCCATATGAAAGTGAATTGTGGAATCAACGTATTAAATTTCGTGAATTGTTGCGAGCAAATGAAGTTATCGCGGCCGAGTACGCGCAATTAAAACGTGAATTGTCCTCCACTTATAAAAACGACCGAGAAGCTTACACAGATAAAAAATGGCCTTTCATTCAACAGATATTGCAAAGCACATAATGCTAACAAGGCCAGCAATAACGACAGCTTTTCCGTTGGTGCTTTTGTGGCTTAACGCTACGCTTATGTGGACTCCCCCTTATTGTCAACACTGATTAACTTACATAAAGAATAAATGCGTGCTTATGTACGAGCTCTATTTAGAGAAGCTATCTCTGGCTCAAAGATATTTACGCGAACTTACTGTCAAATCTAGCACGCGAGCTCGAGGCTCTTAGCGTAGCGCTGACTTAGTAAGTAGATTTTTATCTTCGATTAAGCATTTTCAGTGTTGGCAAAACAGTAAATAACATTACGAAGGAAGTACTACAGCTTTGTATTCTGTATTGTTTTTAAGCATGGCGAACGCTATTCTGACAATTTTATTTGCGAGCGCTACAGCCGCACATTTTTTACCTCGTCGGTCGACAATATCGTGTATCCACTGGTCTTTTTTCGTTTTGGGTTCTCTTTTTAGAGCTTGACGTATAGACGATGTTGCCCCGTTTACTAGACAACTTCTGATCGGGCCATTTTTGGTATATTTACCAACCGACCCGAGCTTCGTATTTCCTCCAGACGAGTGCTGAATCGGGGTTAGACCAATGCAAGCAGCCGCATCTCGACCTGTTTTAAATTCACCGATATCGCCGCAGCCTAATGCAAGGTATAGGTTAATCGCATTTAGCGGGCCTACCCCTTCAATTCCTTGTAGTCTTCGACACTCTTGATGTGTATTAGCCGCTCGCTTTATGATGGAGTCATATTTTTTAACCTGTTCGATATTGCATAATAGGGCTTGCCATGCGGTATTGATGGCCTCTCGGAAGAGATCAGAAAAGCCGTTTTCTGCATCTTCAAGAAGGCGTTGTATAAGGTTATTCATACCGCCCTTGTGAGGGGACAGCCTAATATTGAACTCCAGCAATAGGCTCGATAATTGGCGCTGGCTAGCTACTTTCTGTTTAACCGCTAGCTCGCGTAATCGGATTAGTGTTTGTAATTCTTGCTGATTTCGCGATTTACCATTGATGAAATTGATGTTAGTAAGTTGAGAGGCTTGCACGATTGCTAGGGCATCATTTTTGTCGGTTTTTTGATTCTGACGGACGGTTGAAACGAGTTTGGCTGAAATAAGTCGGGCATCGTGACCATGTTCTAGTGCTTTCTGCTTCCAGTAGTTGGAGGTGCTGCAGGCTTCCAGGATAATGGTCATTGGCTTAGATTCGGCCAACCAGGAGGAGAATTGGCAAGGCGTCATTTCCTGGTTGGAGCGCACTTGCCCTCGCCGTGTAGAGCATACTTGAATCTCGTCTTTTGCTAGGTCTACTCCGGTGATAGTATTGTGCATGTTGGGCTCCAGTATTGTTTTGGGAAATTCGATATTAACTTACTTTAGGGTGAGGGAGTCCAACTATCTAGCACAAAGCGGCCCCATTCCGACGTCGGCTGAGCACGAGCGTTATGCAGGCCCTTTTAAAAAATAAGGATAGAAATATGTCAGATAGTATTACAGCTTTTTTTGAAGCTTGGGAAATTGAAGAAGCCAAGTCTCGGCTTGCTAAAATAAGTAGCTCCGTGACAAAAAATGTACAGTACAACGACCCTCGTGCGCCTGAAACTCTAATTGGTATTGAAGCATTAAGTAACTATGTAGCTATGTTCAGCGCAAATGCTCCTGGTTGGTCTGCGAAAGTGGTTAAAAGCGATACCATCGCCAGCGTCACTCGTGTCACTGTAGCTTTCAGTGGTATTGGGCCAGATGGTTCACAACAGGTTCAACTCGGCCAATATTTTATAGAAAAGGATGGAGACCTTGTATCTCGTATGGTGGGGTTTGTTGGTACGGGTGAGCTAGATTGAATTTGCGTAGGCCAAAACGCAACTGACAAAGGCGTTAGCTTCCAATGGAATTTCTATGAAACAGAGAGTGGCGGGAATTGATCTTGCCAGAGCGTTAGCAATATTCGGCATGGTCATTGTTAACTTTAAAATCGCAATGAATGCTGAAACTGGTAATTCGCTATTGATAAGCTTTGCAAGGCTGTTTGAAGGTCGGGCATCGGCATTATTCGTAATTCTCGCAGGTATTGGTATAACTTATGCTACAAACAAAGCAAGAGCGTCTAGTGATAAATTACTTGTACTAAAAATCCGCTTATCAGTGGTAAAGCGTGGATTATTACTGATTGCGATAGGGCTTTTTTATACACCAATTTGGGAGGCTGACATCCTTCATTTTTACGGATTTTATTTCTTAATAGCTGCTGCCATATTTACAGTTAACGACAAAGTACTATTACTTATATCAGTATTTATCGTGATGGTGTTTCCAGTTTTGATGATGCTTTTCAACTATGAGCAGAATTGGAATTGGTTAACACTATCCTATGAAAACTTTTGGTCATTCGATGGAATGGCTAGGCATATAATATTTAACGGCTTCCACCCAGTGTTTCCCTGGTCTGCTTTTTTGTTATTTGGGATGTGGCTAGGCAGGCAAGACTTATCTCAAGTATTTATGAGAAAAAGGCTACTTATTTGGTCACTCATCACTCTTAATATTACCGAATGTAGCTTTTACTTGATAAGAATAGCTATCGGAGACGGTAGTGCGTTTGAAATGACCTCAGAGGAAGTGGCATTTCTGTTTTCAACATCTATTATACCTCCTTTGCCTCAATATATAATCTCTGCTGGCAGCTCTGCAATTGTTGCTTTGGTTATTTGCTTATACCTTTCAGAGAAGTATTCTGAAAGTAATATTATGAGGTGGCTGTGCCAAACCGGAAGTTTATCTTTAACCTTGTATATTGCCCACGTCATTATTGGTATGGGTCTCCTTGAGTCAATTGGACTGCTAGAAAACCAGACAATAAATTTTTCACTACTTAGCGCATTGATATTTTGTATTTTTGGAGTTTTCTTTAGTGTCACATGGCTTAAGTTTTTTAAAGCTGGACCATTAGAATGGGTCTTTCGTAAAGTTGCAAGCTAACAATGCATCGCAGTGGATAAGGTGGAGGTTGTTTGGCTCCGGGCACGGAAACGAAACAAAGCCTATGAGGGTTGTGCGCCGTAATAAGGGCTGGACCGGAGACACAATTGACCAACAAATTGCCAGCGTCATTGGCAACAATACCCCGTTTAGAAGCTTTACTCTGGGTTGCGAGGTGTTATCTAGCCGGTTGGGTACACGTCGTAGTGGCAGTAAAATGCCCACGCAAAATAGCCCAGAAGATGCGTACACACAATTATTTGGCGGCGTATTACCGGCCGGTGGTGGCGACAACATTAACGCCAGGAAACAAAGCGCATTGGACATTAACCGCGAAGCGCTCACGAGCCTTAGAAATAAACTAGGCCAATTTGAACGCGAGAGTTTAGAAAAACACATTGACGCGCTGGGTGAGCTCGAAAAACGCCTTGACCTGGGTGACAAAGTAGAGATGGATGAAGCGTGTAAATCGCCTGTGTTGAACGCCAAAGCAAACAATGAAAAAGGGTTCGCGCCCACAGCAAATTTACACTCCGATATTATTACCAACGCTTTTGCTTGCGGCTTGACCAACGTAATGACGCTTCAACTGGGCTCTCACAGTACCCGTTTTAAAGGTCACAACACTAAAACTCGACGCCCGATGCACAACGCCTGCCATGCTGCGCCGGTGGGTGAATCCATGGAGCTAGCCAACTACTTAAGTGGAATTAACGCGTACTTAATTAGACAGTTAATGGAGCGCGACGACCCCGCGGTACCTGGCACAAAACTCATTGATAATACCGTTGTTTTACAAGTAACGAATATGGGCAACGGCCGCAACCACAAGGGCAAAGACGGCCCGAATGTATTAACAACCCGCATGCCAGGGTTTAAGCAAGGCACACAAACACGCGGTGGCAATAATTATCATGTATTAGAGTCGGTAATTGAAGGTATGGGCCTTAGCCAATTTAAAGGTAAAGACACCAACAGGCACAAAATTTGTGCCTCACGGGGGCACCATGGCCTCCGATTTATTATCGTAAAGTAGATACCTAAATACCGCATGAAGTGTGAAATACTTCATAGTCTATACAAAATGCTAATCTTGATATTGAAAAATTGGGGTATGCACTTTTGTTTATGACCAAACAGTAGGAGTATCTAGGGCACATTGAAATAACTACTAGCAGAGAAAAAATGAAACGACTATTTTGGATCGCCATCATTGGAATGTCATTAATCTCCTGCGGTGGGCCGGGTAACACGGAGGGGGAAGCAACAGAAAATACCACGCCAAAGGTCAACGACACACCCAACGTTGACTCTGACCAAGAGCCAATAGAACCTACCACTCCCAATATGGGGAATGACGCAAAAGATCAGCAAGCGCTTGACGCCGCGTTACTAACCTCTTCCAGTTTTAAACACTACGTAGACCTATTTAATGCAAATGACGCAGACGAAGCTAGAGTTAAGGCCATTAACAATGCAGGCTCCTGGGCGTGGATGGAACAAAACATTCCATTATTTGAAACTGACAATAAAAACATAGAAGAAATTTATTACTTCCGATGGTGGACGTATAGAAAACACATTATTCACCCCGATGACCATTCAGGCTTAGTGCTTACCGAGTTTAATAACTTCACTCATGCCAACAGTAGCGCCTATGGCCACCATTTAATGGAAGGCCGATGGTTGCGCAATACCGCCCTTTTGGATGAGTACACCGATTATTGGTTTCGCGGTCAGGGCAAATCCAAGCTTCATAAATACAGCCAATGGTCTACCGATGCGCTATACCAGCGGTATTTAGTGAATAATGACAAAGCGTTTATTGTGGGCATGCTAGACCAGTTAGTCAGTGACTATAAGGCCTGGGAGAAAAGCCACATGACGCCAAGCGGATTGTTCTGGTCGTACGATGTGCGAGATGCCATGGAAGAATCCATCAGCGGCAGCCGCACAGAAAAGAACCGCCGCCCCACTAAAAATAGCTACATGGCTGGAAACGCTCAAGCCTTGGCCAAAATTGCGCGCCTGGCTGGTCGTACCGATATTGCCAATCAATACCAGGCAGAATATAGCAAGTTACGTCAATTAATTATCGACCGCTTATGGGACAACAAAGAACAATTTTTTAAAGTGCTCCATGAAAACAATCAACAACAAGATGCTCGTGAGGCTATTGGTTTTATTCCATGGATATTTGGAATACCGGGCCCAGAGCACGAAGTGGCTTGGCTTCAAATTCGTGATGACGAAGGGTTTCGCGCGCCCAAAGGCTTAACCACTGCAGAGAGACGCCACCCAAAATTTCGCAGCAAAGTCCCCAATGGTGGTACCTGCGAGTGGGACGGAGCGATTTGGCCATTTGCCACCAGTCAAACCCTACAAGCGTTAGCCAATTTGCTGCGCAGCCCAGGTGCTCATGTGGTGGACAAAAGCGATTACTACCAACAGCTTGCAGTCTATGCATCATCTCATATTCGTGAAGGTATTCCCCATATTGGCGAATACCAAGATGAAGTCACAGGCCGTTGGTTACGTGACGAATATCCCCGCAGTTATTTTTACAATCATTCAACCTTTGTAGACCTTGTAATTAGTGGCTTGGTGGGATTAGTGCCACGCGCAGACAATATCGTAGAGGTGAACCCTATGGTACCAGCGGACACGCTCAATTGGTTTGCATTGGATAAAGTGCTGTATCACGGGGTTGAACTGTCTATTCTTTGGGACCGCGATGGCTCTAAGTATGGGGTGGGGCAAGGGCTTCGAGTGTTTGCCAATGGCCAATTAATTGCCCAAAGCCCAACGCTTGCACGTATTACCGGGGTATTACCACAAAAATAAACATTTACGGTTGATGCTGAGCTGTTTAAAAACCTTCTCTTTGCGGCATCAGCCTCGTGCTTATTGTTTACAACATAGCCTCTAAACGGAACAGCTTTACATGGTCGGTTCCGTCAGACAGTTGAGGTAGTGCTCTAGGTTTGAGTACCCATCATTTTGAATTTTGGCACCATCACTTGCATCAGACGGGTTCAAGCCGCGGCTCTCCTCCCAGGAGTTTGGCATTCCGTCGCGGTCGTCGTCTTTCGGTGGCTCTTTGGCATTTAGTACGGGGTACCCACCAACGTCGGATGGGTGCAAAACAACACCATCGCCATAAGTTGTTGCACCGCTTCTTACCTCACTCACAATACGGGTATCCACAGAGTCACGCTTAGGTAAGGTGGCGCCCACGCCATTCAATACCAGTTCATAGGCATCTTTCGCATTGACCGTTGTAACTGGGGCAAATTGCACGGGGCTGCTTGTCAACCATTGCGTGGCTCCGGTTGTACCAGCGGCATTGTCATTGGTAATTTCAGGGTTTCCTTCCCAGTAATTTCCAGCTAAGTACCAAGCGGTCGTTGGAATGGCTTCATAAGCGCCAGCGTCGTCTATTCTGGCAAAATAGGTTTGGGTGCTATTAGGGCCCGGCTTAAAATAATTATTGACGATATTAATACTGCTGGGTTTACCATCAAATGTGCGATTGCCAAAATTAAACAGCACGCTGTTACGAAAATCCATATTGATAGTTTGATACTTGCTATTGCCACCAACACTTGGGTTTCTACCCGGGTTATTTGCAAACAGCAAATGGTGGTAAGAGGCATTGACGCCGCCCAGCGTGGCTGCAAACCCATGATTGTTGTGGTGCAGCCCTTCAGAAATTATGGACCATTGAACAGTAATATTTTTTGTGCCATGCCACGTATTTAGTGTTTCGTCGGTTCCCCAGCTCATACTGCAGTGATCTACGATAACGTTTTGAGCCTCGGTAATGGATAGCACATCGTCTCTCTCAGAGTTTTGCCTACCGCGACGGATGCGCAAATGGCGAACGATGACATTATCGGCTTTAATTTCTAACTTTCTGTTTTTCAACGCAATGCCATCGCCCGGTGCTGTTTGCCCGGCAATGGTGATGTTTGGATTGCTGATAGTGAGGTTTGAGGCCAATTCAATGGTCCCAGAAACACGAAATACAACCATGCGCGCACCACTTTGCCCTATGGCAAACCGTAAGCTGCCGGGGCCAGCGTCTTTTAAATTGGTTACCTCAATAACACTACCACCGCGGCCGCCGGGTGTATTGGCACCAAACCCTTCAGCCCCAGGAAAGGCAAGCGGTGCAACCCCTGGCGTACCCATGCCGCAACGGTTGGCAGTGGCATTTGGGTTGCTGTTGCTATTAGTATTAGTATCGTTATTTCCAGTACTGCTGTTGTTGGCAGGTTTGTCGTCTCCGCGCGGCGGGTTGGTTTCATTCGCAACGGAATTATTGCCGTCCGCATCGGGCTCACCACCACACCCAACCATACCGGAGGCAACCAGTGAAACTACCAAAAGATAATGAATTTTTCCCATTTTGTTTTTTACCTGCAACACAGAGAGGATTAAACACAATACCCATGGATGTTAACGCCCCAGGGTTGATATACAACACGCGGCATGTGACCAACATCACTCAGCTAGAACTTACATTTTTAAACTAAAAATAATTAGAGGTACGTCTACAAATGATTGACGTGTAATTCAAGAGGCTTGTACAAAATAATCAATATTAAATTGGGCGCGAGGCTCTATGTATGTGGTGCTGATCACGGTTGTATAGGAATGTTACTTAGATCCTGCAACGCCTGACGAAATTTCCATATTTATACGATAGAATCGCCCGCTAATTTAAGGGCGCGCGGTGCAGACCCCAACCAAAACCATTTGACAGGATCACGCTATGGCCAAGCATGTTTTAAATTTACCCGGGGTTGGTATTGTTACCAAAGCAATGCTGATAGGCAGTACAGCACTCGCACTAAGCGCTTGTATGGGAGATGAAGCATCAAGTTCTAGCTCTAGCTCGTCTTCTACTTCTAGTTCAAGCTCATCCTCTAGCACTGGCTCTACTTCATCATCTAGCTCTTCAAGTTCGTCCTCTTCGTCTAGCTCAAGCTC
>CAYZQH010000068.1:0-5114 GCA_964480055.1 uncultured Cellvibrionaceae bacterium | reverse complement strand
GCTCTACTTCATCATCTAGCTCTTCAAGTTCGTCCTCTTCGTCTAGCTCAAGCTCATCCTCTAGTACTAGCTCTACGTCATCGTCTAGCTCTTCAAGTTCAAACTCTTCAAGCTCTTCGAGTTCGTCCTCTTCGTCTAGCTCAAGCTCATCCTCTAGTACCAGCTCTACTTCATCATCTAGCTCTTCAAGTTCGTCCAGCTCCAGCGGAGTCATGGCCATGTATGGTGATATCCAACCACGTACAACGTGCCCTGCAGGGCCAAAAGGGCTAGAGGCTAAAGGGGGAGACTGGACACCAGCTTACGCTCACGCCACCGACCATAGCCAAGACGCCGTACCCAACTTTAAAGATATGATGGTGATGCAGACTGCCTTCAAACACGCTGACGTATCCATGCAATGGGCTTTACACCAGCCTTTTCAAGCCGAGCAAAACCCAGATTTACTCTTCCCGTTAGTAATTTACTTGCACGGTGGAGCAGAAACCCGCATGGATAGCGCGCCAGGGTTTTTGGATAACCGTCACGCCAAATCCTTTTTTGCATCGTCTCAGTCTTTGCTTACCGCCAGTAACTTAGAGGACAGACCGACCTATATTATTGCGCCTTATTGTGATGCCAAGGCCGCTAACGGCACCAAGTGTGCATTTGGTGGCGCAGAATGGGCAAGTAATGGCTATGGCTCAATTAATGCCAAATTAAATGGTGATGGCTCCCCTTATGGTGCGGCCGTTGAAGCGTTGGTGGAGCAGTTAATCGCCAACCAACAAATTGATGCCGCGCGCATCTATGTTACTGGCCCTTCAATGGGTGGTGGTGGCAGCTGGGATTTCGCCGCTCGCCGTCCAGATTTGGTGGCTGCTGCCGTCCCTCTTGCTGGGCACCCTCTATCAGACTCGGCATTAAACATACTGGCCAGCCATAAGGTTCCCGTATGGTCTCACCATGGCGCCAAGGACAACAAAAACAGCTACCAGGCAGCAAAAAGTGCCATCCAATCACTAGCTAACAAAGGAGGCTGCGCCTGGCAAACCACCTACCATCCTTCACAAGATTTAGGCCTTGATGACCCAGCTGACAGCAACCCCGATGACGCCACGCACAACATTTGGGCCCGCGCCTATACCAACCCAGAACTGTGGGACTGGGTATTTGCCCAACAGCAACCACGCTCCAACAGCGCCAGCGCATCAAGCAGCTCTAGCTCTTCTACATCAAGTAGCTCTTCTAGCAGCTCTAGTTCAGGCATAGTTACGCCAGGTAAATTATTACAAGCTAACAATCATTACCTTGCCCGTAAAGCCAACACAGCACCTGTTATTGACGGCGAAATAGATGATGCTTGGACGCATGCCGATTGGATGGAAATGAGCGTAGCCTGGACAGGTTTTGAAAACCTTACACGCCCTAGTAGTGACGCAGACTTTAAAGGCAAGTACAAAGCCGTATGGACCGAAGACCACCTATATTTGTTGCTTGATATTACCGACGATGTAATACACACCAATGGTGCCTACTACCAAATTGATACTGTAGAAGTATTTATCGATGAGGATCAAAGCGGTGGCTCTCACGCACAAAATCATAGCGCATTTGCGTACCATGTTAACTACAGTACAAAAGTGACCGACTTAGGTGGCGAAATCGACGGGCACGTTACCGCACAGGTTAAGACCGAAGGTACCCGTCACATCTGGGAAATGAAAATAGAGATTTATGCCGACCATAACGGCTACAACCGCACAGAGCAGGCTGCCGCGCGAGTCGCTTTGCAGGCCGGTAAAATTATGGGGTTTACCCCCAGTTATATCGACAATGACGGCAATGGCAGGCGAGAGCATTTTATGAGCTCGGTAGATACCGAAGGGCATCAAAGGAACCGCGGGTATTCTGACGCAGGGTCATTTGGCTCTATCGAGCTGGTAGAATAAATTTGCAGTAGTTATTGGTGCAGGCAGCTTATGCCAGCACCAATACATTTTGTTACCCGTTACTAAAACGGGTAAGGTCGCGACCACGGCATAACATTCTTTATTGCACGCCAATACTAACTGCATCCTGCTGCTGCAGTGCCATGCACCTACGTTAAGTTCATACAACCTAAAATACCCGAACTAATCACAACCCACCGCGAAACCCTCTGCATAGTATTTCCCACCGAGAATAAGTTTAAAAATACAAAATACCCCCAAAAATTTGCACAAATTGTGTGACACATTTTGATACATCCACCCTCTACACCCCTAGTATCGGGGTATGGTTGGTTGGGGGTTCTATAAGTGGGTAGCGCCTACCGCTTAACTTAGCTGCACTCAACAGGAATAATTATTATTACCTTTTGTCCGCCTGCTTAATGGAACTTAATTAACTCTTACAAGAAGCCCCTTTAATCGCCACTACGTAAGCGGTAAGTAAGTTTGCGACGGCACTAGCAACCCTCAAAAAATAACTGGTCAACAGCGTATAGGCACAACGGGAGCACCGCATGACTGCAAGAATATTACCTTTATTAGGTTTGGCATTGCTGCTAGCAAGCTGCGGTGGCGAAGATGTAGCGCCATCAACGGGCAGCTCGTCTTCCAGCGGCGGCACCACCGCACCCCCCGTAAAATTGGTGGGCAAGCTAAGTGATGGTAAAACCGCCTTTCAGGCTGAGTGCTCTGCCTGCCACGGCAATTTTAACGGGCCAGTATCTGATGGGCAGAACAAAATTATTGCCAGTAACTCTATACGTTTTGATAATAGCGGCGGAGCAATCACCAAAGAAGGCAAGCGCTATCAAAGCCTAGACGACTATATCTCTGCAGAAATGCCACCTAAAAAGGCCGCCGTAAAATGTACAGGGCAATGTGCGGCTGATATTGCCGTTTATTTAAGATCTGTAGGCTCGGTTAAAGCTACCGCGTTAGAGTGCGACACAAACGACCCGATCCTTTACGGTACTAGAACATTGCGCTTACTCAACAGCCACGAATACCAAAACTCTGTAGAAGATTTACTGGGCATACAACAAGACTACGGCAAAAAAGTCTCTAGCAGTGACGGCTATTTAGGCGGCTTCGTTAGCATGGCCTCACGAGTGGTTAACGACCAGCTGGCCGATGCCTACATGTCTAACGCCGAAGAAATAGCTGCCTGGGCCGTAAAAAACAACAAGCCTTTTACCTGCGGTGATGCCAACGCTTGCGCCAACCGCTTTATCAGCGAAACGGCATTTCGAGCTTTTAGACGCCCCTTAACCACTCAAGAATCCTCTGAGTACACCAGTCTATTTACGCGCTTCGGCTCCATTAACGGTATGGAGTTAGCGTTAACCACATTACTGACCTCCCCACAGTTTTTATACCGTGACGAAACCGGAGTGGATACAGCCACTGCAATTCTCAAGGGCTACTACGACGGTGCGGGGGCTGCCAACACCATTGAAGCGGAAGAATATGACGGGGGTTCACCCATAGCGCCTTTTACCGCCCAAAACGAAGGCGGACGTACCGTTATGGTGTGGCCTGGCACCGGCGGCGCCAATGCAGATGCGGGCGACAATACCGAAGGGCAACTTTACTACACCACTGTCGCCACTGAGACCACCATGAAGTTATTTGCTACGGTGAACTTCCCTTCGGCTAATGACGACAGTTTTCACTACAAGCTAGAAGGCAAAGACAACGCCTGGGGGCTTATGAACGCTGTGAGCACCGCAGGCTTTGAAGAAATTGAAGTGGGCGCTTGGACGGGCTTAACGGTAGGTCGCACCTATACCCTCAAAATTCAACGCCGCGAGGATGGCGCACAGTTAGACGCGTTTCGTATACAGGGCGGAGAGTTTGGTAAGGCCGCACAATCGAACACACCGGGTATTAACCTCGTAGAAATGGCAGACGCCAATGCTTACGTGCTGTCACCTTACGAGTTTGCCTCCGCCCTAGCTTTTATGTTTACCGGCTCCTTACCGGATTTAGAGCTTTTACAAGCCGCCCGTAAAGATGAGCTTACTACCCAAGAGCAAATTGGTTCTCATGTAGACCGAATGATCAACAGTACCCGCGGCAAAGCCCACTTCAGCCACTTTGTAGGGACTTGGCTACAGACCGACCAAGTCACTACCGTCAACAGAAATGCGCCAGACTTTACACAAGAAGTGAAAAACGCCATGGCCGAGGAAGTAAAAGCCTTCTTCCGCCATATATTTTATGACGATGGCGCACCCTTCAAAGACTTTTACGCCGCTGACTACACCTTTGTGAATAAAGCATTGGCTGATTTTTACGGGGCTCAGGGCAATTTCGATAATAGTTTTAAAATGGCGCAAATACCCGGTCGTGGTGGTATTACCACGGCAGGCGCGTTTATGGCATCTAACGCACACGCCAACAGAAGCGCGCCGATATTACGCGCAGTAGATATTCGCGAATTAATGCTTTGCCATCACATTGAAGCACCGGACTCGGCATTGGATGCAAACCGCGACGCTGCACAAAAACTGGTAGAAGAGTACGAACGTCAGCACGGTGGTGTAGACAGCCGCTCGTTCTTCGAGCTTTATACAGAAGACTCAGCTTGTGAAGCTTGCCACAAACGCATTATCAACCCCCTGTTTGGCATAGAAGATTTTGACAACGTAGGGCGGCTACGCAAAACCTCCGGCTCCGGGTTTGCGATAGAAACGCTCGAAAACGGCAAAGAAATAGAGGTGAATTTGGCCGGTACTTTGTACGGCGTAGAGTCCACCAACAGTACCGACCAAATCAATTTTGTTGGCGCTAAAGATTTGGGTAAAAAATTGGCCAATACCGAGGCTATTCAAAAATGTTTAGTGAAAAAAGGCTTCCGCTTTATTACAGGGTTGCCCGTTTCTCATCATGACTATGATAAAGCCGAGCCGGTGACCTTAACCGAGGACCAAGAGGAAGACCACGCCTGTGCCATTAGCCAAATGACATCCGCTTTTAAGGGCTCTAATGAAAGCCCTAGAGCCATGTTCAAGCAACTGGGCAGCTTAGAACTTTTGCGCTTCCGTAAATAGTTTATTAAAAACAACTTGGTTTAAATTTCGGCTTGGGCTCATAGGGCGCAAGCCAACAAAAAAGGGTTAACACAATGAAAGATACCAACAG
>CAYZQH010000067.1:0-13512 GCA_964480055.1 uncultured Cellvibrionaceae bacterium | reverse complement strand
TTGAGTGCCATGCTAAATTGGCTGGGTGAAAATGCCAAACAATTACGCCCAGTTTACGGCAACATTAGTGCAGCCAGTATTGGCGCCATTAAGCGACGCTTATTGGTATTGGACGAACAAGGGTTAGACCTATTTTTAGGGGAGCCGGCCACAACCATTCAAGATTTAATGATTAGCACCCGCCAAGGCCATGGCGTCATTAATATTTTAGATGCTACCTGGCTAATTAAACAATCTCCACGTTTATATTGCACCTTAATGCTTTGGTTGCTGTCCGAACTCTACGAAGACTTACCCGAAATAGGAGACTCAGAAGTACCAAAGCTGGCCATTTTTATAGACGAAGCACACTTACTGTTTAAATTCGCCAGCAAAGCCTTAATCGAAAAATTCGAACAAGTGGTGCGTTTGATTCGCTCCAAGGGCGTGGGTATTTTTTTTGTGACTCAAAGCCCCATAGACATACCAGACGCCATTGCGGGGCAGCTTGGCCTAAAAATTCAACATGCGTTGCGCGCATTTACAGCCAAAGATAAAAGGTCTCTTAAAGCGGTGGCAGACAATTTTAGAGAAAACCTCGATATAGACACTTTAAAGGTTCTACCCGCTTTGGGGGTTGGTGAAGCGCTAGTATCATGCTTGGACGAAAAAGGTATACCGCAACCGGTAGAGACTACGTTAATGTCGCCACCCATGAGCCGTATAGGGCCAATGAAAAACAAGGAAATAAAAGCAGTCATTAGCACCTCTCCGCACGGCAAAAAATTTGACCAACCCATTGATAGAGAATCCGCCTATGAGCATTTGGTCAGGCGCGCGGATATCAAGTTAAAGCAAAATACTTTACCTTCTAAAAAGCCCGTCCAAAAACGCACAAAAGCAAAACGCTCACGTCAATCCGCTGGCGAGTCGTTTATAAAAAGTGTGAGTCGTGCGATAGGTAGTCAACTAGGCCGACAAATAATGCGCGGCATTTTGGGGTCACTTTTAACGAAGTAAATACTTGCGGGGGATACAGTAGCGGGAGTATAGGCACCAAAGTATTTTGCCAATTAGGCAAGCCGCACCCTCGGCGCCAAAATAGTTACTAAGGGTTAGCAATACTGAATGTGTCGCACTGCGACAACTGGCCCGTATTAAAGCCTTTTTTAAACCACTTAACTCGCTGTGCAGAGCTACCATGAGTAAAACTCTCTGGCACTACACGGCCACGCGCTTGTTTTTGCAAACGGTCATCACCAATGGCAGAGGCCGCTACCAATGCCTCTTCTAAATCACCTGCCTCTAATAACGCTCTATTAATATTGGCAGAGTGCGCCCAAAGGCCAGCAAAACAATCCGCCTGAAGCTCCTGCCTTACTGACAGAGCGTTGCCTTCAGTTTTGCCCACTGTCGCTTTTTTGGAATGTACTTTATTGGATATACCCAGCAATGTTTGTACATGATGCCCTACTTCATGAGCTATTACATAGGCTTGTGCAAAATCACCCGGCGCGTTATGACGTTTTTTTAAATCACTGTAAAAAGATAAATCGATATACACTTTTTGGTCTGCAGGGCAATAAAATGGCCCCATGGAAGCTCCGGCTCGCCCGCATGCGGAATTAACAGACCCACTAAACAATACCAGTTTAGGTTCAACATATTGGCGATTAATTTGCTGAAAAATACTGTGCCACGTGCTCTCTGTATCGGCCAGTACCACCGAGACAAAATCACCCAATACTCGCTCGTGCTCTGGAATAGACTGCTCAGTGGATGTAGTCTTGGCACCGCTGAGTAGCGCGGGTGAAAAATCAACCCCTATAAACTTGGCGCCAAAAAAAACCACAAGGCCAACCCCTAAAAGGCTGCGCCCTATTTTTGTTTTTAATAAAATTGGAAGGAACCTAAGCAACAAGCCCGCACCGCCGATGCCTGCGGAGCTAACTCCTCTTTGATCCTCTACATTTTGACTTCTTCTACCAGATTTCCAACGCATAATTAATCATTAACCAAACGATCTACCAAGAATAAAATTGTGGCGTAACCAACGCACACTTTACACCCATTGCACAACCGGACACAAATTTACCCACTACCCTAAACCCGGCTCTAAAATCAGGAGGAAGAACCCTACACCGCCCTAATTTAACCTAAGGTACCCCTGCTTTTTAAACAGTACATGGCCATGGGGCCGGCTCTTGCGTCGTGAATCACGTGTCTAACTTGGGGGCTCTTGGTTTTATCAATACTCATACATTAATGATTCATAACCTGACCGCTGCTGCTCTGCCCCTTTATCTCAGAACCCTGATAGTAGGCATAAATAAGAGGCGAAGAATCCGTTACCTCTAAGCGGATAATCTGCCATTTTTTGTATTTATGTCCCTAGAACCCACTTTTTTATTACTGTAAAAGTGAGACCCCAGTAGCAATTGAGCGCGGGTGAATCCAGTACAATAGACACTTGCTTTACATAAGAATAAATGATATTGGGTTTTAATTGTCATACATATTTGTGATCAGCGGAGTCGCTATGAATTCTAAAATACTGCCATATATTTTTTTGGCCTGCTTCAGCTTAACCGGATGCGGGGGGAACTCAAGCACCTCTAGCTCGTCCTCATCAAGCAGCTCGTCCTCCAGTAGCTCTTCTTCTAGCAGCTCGTCGTCAAGTAGCAGTTCATCCTCTAGCAGCAGCTCGTCAGGCAGCGTTTCTGGGAGCTTAGTTTTGGCTGTGAATGTAGGTGGGCCGGAAGTGTCATTCTCTGGGCAAACTTACATCGCCGATCACTATGCTACTGGCGGCGACGCCTATGTCTCATCTGATCCAATTTCTGGTGTTACTGACGATGCAGTGCATCAAAGCGAGAGGTACGGGAGCTACCGGTATGACGTCCCGGTAAGCAATGCCACTTACTCAGTAGTTTTGTATTTTACCGAGTTATATCAAACCTCCGCTGGCGCAAGATCTTTTAATGTCGTGGTTGAGGGCGATCAAATACTTACCGGCTTAGACCTTTTTGCCGAAGTTGGGCACGATGCTGCTTATACATATTCGGTGCCTAATATCGCTGTCAACGACGGAAGCTTATCAATAGCTATAGATTCTGTTGTGGATAATGGCACGCTCAGCGGTTTTGCCATCTACTCCAACGATGGGGGAGAGACAGTAACGCCAGAGCCGCCTGTATCCTCGAGCACTGGGCAGAACCATCGTATCTTTGTTACTACTGATTTAGGGGGTGACCCGGACGATGATCAGTCTATGGTTCATTTATTGGTAGCGGCCAATGAGTTTGATATAGAAGGCTTGGTATTAGGTTTGGGCTGGCTTAACGCGATTGACGAACAACTCAAGCCCGCACGTATGAATGCAATCTTTGATGCTTACGAGCAAGTCCTCCCAAATTTAAAAACTCACGGTGGTGACGGTTACCCAAGTGCAGACTATCTCCGCTCTAAATTTGCGTTCGGGCAACCCAGGGCAAAAATGTCGGCCGTTGGCAATGGTAAAGATTCTGCGGGCTCTAATTTACTCATTGAAGCGATTGATAAAGATGATTCTCGCCCACTTTGGATAAATGCCTGGGGTGGCGGGAACACCATCGCCCAAGCACTATGGACGTTAAAAGCTACTCGCTCCGCAAAGGAAATGGACGATATTATATCCAAGATTCGTGTATATGACATTCTAGGGCAAGATGATGCCGGTGCATGGATGACAAAAACCTTCCCCAACCTTATATATATTCGCAATACCAAAGTTTATGGCTGGGCGCCTTCGGACAGCTGGACTAGCAGCAACGTTCAAAGTCATGGGCCGATGGGACGCGTATATCAATCTACCAAATGGGCAACTGAAGGTGATTCTCCGGCGTTTTTTCATGTTTGGAACAACGGATTAAACGATCCAGACCAGATCGACCAAGGGGGATGGGGCGGGCGCTTCAGCTGGAACAAACAGGCAGGAGTGCGTGTATTTAGCGCTGTTAGCGGTGTGAACGAATCCACCTATGACACGTACCGCATGCACATAAGCACCTCAGAGGGTATAGGAGTCATTAACCGCTGGAAGCAACACATTCATAACGATATGCAAGCGCGCATGGATTGGACCATTAACTCTAACTATTCCAGCGCCAATCATCACCCTGTGGCGATAGTCAACAATGATAACTCTAAAAAAATTCTAGAGATCAATGCTCAAGCAGGTGCCAGCGTGACGCTCAGTGCGAATGGATCATCAGACCCTGACGGGCATGCCTTAAGCTACAAATGGTATTTTTACGACGAGCCCAGCTCACATAATGGCTCGGTCACCATTCAAAATAGCAGCCGCGCAGGTGCGACGGTGTCGGTTCCATCTAATGCCCGTGGTAAAACCTTGCATATTATTTTGGAGCTCAGTGACAACGGCTCTCCAAGATTAACGTCTTACCGCCGTGTCATTATTAACGTGCAGTAAAGCCGTTTCGTGCGGTTGTAGCAAGGCCAGAGCAACCTGGCCTTGCAAGCCTGCAAAGTTAGACACCAAGCAAACCAGTAGCGGGCTAAGTCTTGCCTTAATAAGCGAAAAACGCGTTGACACCTATTTTTTAAGAGTCGGGCAAACCGATAACTTGGTATAAATTAGAAATATTAGTGTGCCTTAAAGCAGGCAAGGTTTTTGGCTTTCAGTATTTAATTATTAGACGGCCAGCTAATAATTAGCCCCGCCACATCGAGAAATATCATAATAATAAACGAGGCTTTTTCAGGGGCGCCATAAGTAAAATAGAGTACTGAAATGAATATTGAAAAAGCAATACGCGTTCTTTGCACCGCTGTAGTCTGCGGGTGTGTATTAACAGCTTGTGGTGGAAATGGCAACGGCTCTTCTAGCAGCTCATCCAGTAGCTCTTCTTCCAGCAGCAGTTCGTCATCCTCATCATCATCCAGTAGCTCTTCAAGCTCGTCCAGTGGGGCTACTGTAAGAGGTAACTTGGTGGTTGCGGTTAATGCTGGTGGTTTGTCTGTGCAAAATCAAGGGGTGGTATTTGAAGCGGATAAATACTTTAGCGGGGGCGCGTCCAACACCACCGATGCTGCTATTGCTGGCACCAATGAAGATGCTGTATTTCAATCAGAGCGTTACGGCATGTATACCTATGAGGTGCCAGTTTCTTCTGCCGTTTACGACGTGCGTTTACTTTTTAGCGAGTTGTATCATACCGCTGTTGGCGGGCGAGTGTTTAGCGTTAGCGTAGAAGGGCAAACCGCATTTAGTAACTTTGATTTGTTCAGTACTGTAGGCCACGAAACTGCGCATGAGGTGGTTGTAAAAAATGTACCTGTGAGTGATGGCAGCTTAACCATTCGTGTAGATGCCAGTGTGCACAATGGTACCCTTTCAGGGTTTGCGTTGTACTCTGAAAATGGTGATTTGCAAAAGCCCGTGTACTCCGTTGCTGAGGCACGCAACCCTAATGTGTGGGCCGATGTGCCGGATATGTCTGTGGTGCGTGTGGGCGAAGTGTTTTATATGAGCAGTACCACCATGCACCTAAACCCTGGCGTACCCATTATGAAATCCACGGATTTGGTAAATTGGGAAGTGATTAATTATGCCCACAAAGCATTGGATGCCAATAACAATGCATTAAATATGAATGGCGCAAATGCTTACAGCAAAGGTACCTGGGCCAGCAGTATTAATTATAAAAACGGGGTGTTTTACGTAACGTCTTTTTCTTACACCACGGGTAAAACGTATATTTGGCAAACCACAAATATTGAAGGTGGCACTTGGAAGCAAACGACCATTAACTCTTTGTATCACGATGCTTCTTTATTGCTCGATGACGATGGCCGCGCTTACTTGGCTTATGGGCATGACAACATTCAATTGGTGGAGCTAAAACCGGATCTCTCTGGCGTCAAATCTGGCGGTATTAACCAGCGCATTATTAGTCAGGCGTCTTCTGTTGCTGGGTCTGACTTTATTCTTAAAGCCGAAGGTACGCAAATACAAAAAATAAACGGCTGGTATTACGTGTCAAACATTTGCTGGCCACGAGGCAAATCACGTACACAAATTATTCATCGTTCGCGATCCCTTACCGGCCCCTATGAAGGGCGTGTAGTATTACAAGATAAAGGCGTCGCGCAAGGGCAGTATGTGAATACCGTAACGGGTGATTGGTATTTATATGCTTTTCGTGACAGTGGCGCGGTGGGGCGCATCCCTTACTTAGTGCCTGTACGCTGGCAAAGCAATTGGCCTGTTGTGGGTGTGAACGGCTCGGTGCCACAAACCTTAGGTTTCAATGTAGAGGATAAAGGCGTAAGTGGGCTCATTCGCTCGGACGAGTTCTCTTCTAGTAATTTGGATTTGGTGTGGCAGTGGAACCACAACCCAAACAACAACGGTTGGTCTTTATCTCAACGTCCAGGCTTTTTAAGGATAACCAATACTCGTACCGACCCAAGCTTTGTAGATACACGCAACACTTTAACGCAGCGCATGTTTGGGCCTACCAGTACGGGTGTGGTTGCAATGCAAGTGGACAATATGAAAAACGGCGATACGGCAGGATTAGGGGCACTGCAATCTAAATACGGTTTTGTTGGCGTAAAACAGGAAAACGGTAATCGTTATTTAATTATGGTAAATGCCGGGTCCGGTAACCCGTCGGAAGTGAGGCGTATTCCCGTTACACAAAACCGTGTGTATTTGCGTATAGATGGCGATTTTACCAATCAACGGGATGAAGCAAAGTTTTATTACAGTTTGGATGGCAGCAACTGGAATGCAATAGGCAATACGCTGAAGATGTCTTACGAGTTAACGCATTTTATGGGGTATCGCTTTGCCTTATTTAACTTTGCTAAAAACACTACGGGTGGATACGTAGATTTTGATTTCTTTAAAGTCAGCGAATAAAATTGTAGGTAAGGACATATTCTGCTCAAGTAAAACCCGATACCGGGCTTACTTGAGCAGAACAGGATGAGCGGCACTTAAGGATGGTGTGAACGAACCCACCTATAATCCGTGTATAACCGCATGGGCTAAACAAAAATGGTTAAAACTAAAACCGCGTACCAACGCCTAGTGTATATACGTAAGGGTTAATATCGACATCGATATTGCCTATGTCTGTTTCGGCAGTGGTTTCAATACTGATATAACGCAGGCTGGCATTAAAGTACCAGTTTGCGTTGAAATCCACATCGATACCGGCATTAAGCGCAACACCAAATGAATCATCCAGGCTTATGCTACTGATGGCCGCGACAGCCTCCTCATCCATGAAGGTTGTGTAATTAACACCCACTCCAACATAGGGACGCACATTACTGTTTGGGGTGAAGTGGTATTCTAAACTGACGGTGGGCGGCAATTGCTTTGTCTCAGCTATTTTACCTGTACCTGCAAGCGTAATATCGTGATCGAAAGGCAACGCTGCCAAAATTTCAACGCCCAGATTGTCGCGAAACATGTAGGTAAAACTGACTGATAGCGAAGTACCATCATCTACCCCAATAGCATCGTCTGCTACAACTCCGCTGCTGCCGTCATTTGGGCTCACGTTGGTCGCACCAACACGCATTACCCAGTCGCCCTGATCTACTGCATATGCCTGACTGCACAACCCGAAACCTGCAGCCAAGAGAGCGGATGTAATGAGCTTAGTTCTATGTTTCATTGCTATAAACCTCACAAGGTTGATTAAGAATATTGTGAGGCTAATCTAACCGAAATATAGCTTTGGGTATTGATCTAAGTCAGCTTCGGTGAGACAAAATATTACAACCTAAAAAGGTATTTAACCTAGCTTGAGACAGAGCAAACTAAGTTAACCGTCTCCCCCTTTTAAGCGGGGAATCGCTAAAAACCCTGAGTTCATACACCCCCTGCTTTGCCAGAAGGAATGTTTATCACGTTTCCTGCGGGTGAATAAGCTCATTCACCCGCCTGATAAGCTCCTGATTGTCAAAAGGCTTACTCAGAATATCATCAGCGCCTTGCGTCAAGGCCCGTTCTAGATAGTGGCTTTCCATGGCTGATACCACCAAAATTTTAGTGTGCACCCTAGCTTCTAGATGTTTTAACACTTCGAATCCATCCATTTTTGGCATTTGTAAATCTAAAGTCATGAGCGTGGGCTTGATCTTCTCGAATAATACGCCAGCTTCAAATCCGTCATGAGCCATGTGAACTTCTAAGCCTTGATTATACAAAGCGCGTTTAATAGATCGGGCCATGGCTTTGTCATCGTCTACTACTAAAATTGTTGGTTTACCTATAGGCGTGAGCTCTTCTGGAACGGGTAGATGATGGCCTTGCATAAAAGCCAATAAATCCGATGGTGCAATACGGTTATCTCCACGAGTACCGGGCAGCTTGTGAGCGTGTAACCGCCCTGCTTTTATCCAGTTCAAGACTGTGCGAAGTGATACGCCGCAAAGTTTTGCCGCTTCTCCCGAGGTGTAAAATTGAGCCACTTTTCCTCCTCTAGACCTACCTTTCTTTAGAATTCAAACCCACCTCAATCATAAGGTTGGTTATATATTTGTACATATAATAACCAAAAAGTATTTCTACTAACTCACCAACTTGGTTAATATAGTACCAAGAGTTCATGTTATTCAAGTTATTTAATTTATTTAATTAACCGCTTGCTGCAACGTAGCAAGGTGTGAAGAGAGGTAATTTACATGCCAAGTGATAGTCATATGCCTAAGATTTTATTTGTGGACGATGAGCCTGCTGTACTCAAGTCCTTACAGCGTTTTGGTAGACGCCAAGCATGGAAAGTGGCAGGTGCAATCAATGGTAGTGAGGCCTTAGAGCACTTAGCCGCAAATGATTGCGACATAGTGATCAGTGACATGCGTATGCCGGGCATGAATGGAGCAGAATTTTTAGCTCTAGTAAAAGAGCGTTTTCCATCCACAATTCGGATATTGTTGACTGGTTATTCAGATGTTGAGGCTATGGAGCAGGCCATCAACACGGCAGGCATATTTAATTACTTAACCAAACCTTGGGATGATGGCATTTTGTGTGAAATTGTCGAGCGTGCAAACGAGTTCTTGCACAGTCAACGTGAACGCGAGCGGCTTCAAATATTGACCAAAGAGCAGAACAAAAAGCTGGCGGGCCTGGCTCGACTGCTGGATAAGCGCGTTAAAGAAAGAACCATTGAAATTGAGCAAGCATTGACTCTACTGCAATGCTCACATAATGCCACTAAAGATAAGTTTGTGGAGAGCCTAAAGGTGGTGAGTCAAATATTAGACTGGAAAGAAGGTAGAGACTTTGGGCACAACCGGTTTGTGGTGGAATATTCCGATCGTTTGGCAAAGAGAGTTGGAATGAACGAAGTTGAACTTGAAGATTTGAGTATTGCGGCACAATTACATCGTATTGGCATACTGGGTGTACCCGATTCTGTTCGTGAAAAACCCCAATACCTATTTACCAGCGCAGAAAAACAAGTGTTTCGTGAGATGCCAATACTAGGCCAGACGGTGCTGTCAGAGGCTTCAGGGTTGGCTGAGGCAGCACGTATCATTCGCCACCAGTTTGAATGGATAAATGGTAACGGTACCCCGGATGGCTTGATTCTGGATGAAATCCCAATAGCGTCTAAGATTATTCATATTGTGGGTGATTTTTTTGATGTGTTTAACGGTCGAGTCATAGAGCGCGTACAAGGCGTTGATGCAGGCTGTGACTATTTGAAGCAATGGGCCGGTAAAAAGTATGATGCCGCTTTGGTAAATGAATTTATAGACGAAGTTCAAGGCTTTAATATCCAACTGAACAATTGTGGAGAGCTGAAAAAATTGACCGAGTTGGAACCAGGCATGGTATTACACACTTCCATTGTCAATCAAAATGGAATGTTGCTTTTGAGTAAGGGTACAGAATTAACTGAGATCAATATCAACGCCCTAAAGGACTTTGAAGAAAGCAAAAACGAGTATTTAACTATTTCCGTTCAACTAACAGATGGAGATAAATAATGAAAGGCGCCATATTTATCGCTTTAAACGATATGATAGAAAACCAGTATGGGCTTGAAGCCTGGGAGGAAATTCTCAATAGTGTAAAACCAAAGTCTGGGGGCGTCTATACCTCTACACAAGATTATGATGACGCAGAGGTCTGTGCCTACGTTCTGGTTATTGCCGAAAAATTAGGTGTAGAAGGAAGTGAAGTAACAAAATTATTTGGTCAATACTTATTTTCAGAGCTTAATAGAAAATACCCAATATTTACGCAGCTTAAGCCTGAATTATTTGATTTTATCTCTAGCGTCGAAAGTGTGATTCACAAAGAAGTTCGAAAATTATTTGACAACCCCTCTTTGCCAACTATGGATTGTGTTTTAGAGAGTGAAAATATTCTGCGAATGGAGTACCAGTCTCCACGAAAATTATGTCACTTAGCAGAAGGGCTAGTGCTTGGCGCTTCGGAGTATTATCAAACACAAGTATCCGTCACGCAAGTAGCCTGCATGCACCGAGGAGATCACAGCTGCCATTTTAAGATTGTTAAAGAGTAACAGTTAATGGATTACAAGGCTGCATACGAAAGACAAAAAAAAGCGCGAGAAGAAGCGGAGGAGATATTAGAAAATAGGTCTCGCGAACTATATGAAGCCAATCAATCCCTAATAACGGCCTATGAAAAATTAAAACACCAAAAGGCACAAATCCTTCATCAAGAAAAACTGGCTTCAATTGGGCAGCTATCAGCAGGGGTTGCTCACGAAATCAACAACCCCACTGGCTATGTCAAAAGTAATCTGTCTACCTTGCAAGAATATTTTAAATCTTTGAGCGACGCTTGGGAAGATATTGAAAAAACTAAACTTGACACTCAAGTACTTGGTACGATCAAAAAAAAATATGACCTTGAATACATACTGGAAGATCTCGATGATCTGCTAAGTGACTCTATTGGAGGTTTGTCCCATATTGAAAATATAGTCAATAGCTTAAAAAACTTTGCCAGGCCAGACAGCCAAGATCACCAAATGTTTTGCATTAATGAATGCCTAAAAAATACCGTAAAGCTTGTAAGTAATGAAATAAAATACAAAGCAAACATACTGTTTGATTTAAAGGAAGTGCCTCAGATACAAGGTCAGCAAGGGAGCCTGAGTCAAGTATTTTTAAATATGATTATGAATGCATCTCAGGCGATGGACAGTTTCGGGGATATTCATCTTCGATCATATAAGAATGCAGAAGAAATAATCATTGAAATTGAAGATACTGGAACTGGAGTGTCGCCCGAGGCAATCCAAAAAATATTTGACCCGTTTTATACCACTAAGGATGTGGGGGTAGGCACTGGCCTTGGCTTGTCGGTGTCTCATGGTATAGTAAAAAAACACCATGGACGTATTCATGTTGATAGTCAAATGGGAATAGGGACAAAATTCACAGTACATCTGCCCATAGTACAACCGTAAACCTCAAGATATGCAATGCCGCATTAAAAACGTAAATTTAAGTCGCATATAAAATGAAAGTGCGTAATGCGATTTTTTAGTCTTGTGTTGCAGCGTCATTTTTTGTTGTGAGAACCATTCATTATCTCTTATGAATACTAGAATTAAGCTTAGCCGAAGGCTACTTTAGTGCGCGTAGTGCAGAGAGATACCAGTTACGAAACTCCATTGTGAAGTGTTCTAAATGGCCGTGGATAAGCGTATCTGGAGCTGCTTCAGGAAGAGCAATGGTAAGCTTGAGATTGCAATTTCCGTTTTCATCATTGCGAAGCTCGTGTCCGGCATAGCCCAATAGAACTTCGTTCTTAGACCAAATTTTCAGCCAAAAACTATCAGAATAATGCGGATCTTTTTCAAATGGAACGTCATCTGCAGCCACGAATTGACCAACGATATACCAAGGAATAGTGTCCGCACCGACATTCTCTATGATTTCCACAAAGCCTGGACGATCCACCATAACCGCGTTCATATAATGATCAGGATGCGCTACCTGCAAGGTTATTTCATCGCGCTCCTTGACCTTGCCCATGAACCAGCCGTGATACTCCTGAAAGGAAAGTCCCGGCATGGTAATTTGTACTGAATCAGATTTCCAACGACCTTCTGATTGTTCAACATAACCTTCTGTCCGTTCAGTAGATTCAGCAATTTCATCCTCTAGGAATTCAATGATACTAGGGCGGAGCTTAGACTTGATGAATTTCAGAGCCTTGCGGCATTGCTCAAGCTCCAAGTTCTTTATTTGTTGATCATCCAGAACATCACCGTTTGGAAATGTGCTTTTATAGTTGTCGTATTTCATGTCAGACTTTTCCTCTCGTTGTTTCGTTGATTTTTCGATGCTCAGTCAAACTGCATGCAATACTTTTAAGATGGGCCGTTGACCCACTTGTTAGTGCTGAAGACGTTGAATTTAAGATTAATTTAACTGAGGCACTTTGCATTTGTGTTTCAAGCTTCATGCTTTGTTGTTAACGCCCTGTTTTTAGGCATCTCTCTTAGCGTTCTGAATGACGCGTTCGAGCATTTCAAAGAGTTGTTTCTTTTCCTTTTGGGTAAATCCCATCATGAGTTGATCATTCACCTCTTGATAAAAATCGATTAGCTCAGAAAGCTTTTCGGCCTCAGTGGTTAGAAAAACCCTAACGGCTCTTCTGTCTTCCTTGTCCATCTCACGCCTCAGCAAGCCATTTTTTTCCATCCGGTCTATCACACGTGATGCTGCTGGCAGATTGTTCCCCGAGTAACGGGCTAGTTCTGAAACCAACATCCCATCCTCACGCCATAGGGCAGATAAAATGACCCATTGCGGCAAAGATAGATGGTGTTCCGATAGCAATAAATGACAGAGGTGATTGCAAGCCGAAGCCGAAAAATTTAGCAATCGCCCCAGTGAAGAAAGGTAACTGGGCATAAATATTTTACATATAAACAATTGTCGTGTAATCTATTGTGCCATATTACACATCAACAGTACATCTCTCAGAAGTTACCATGAATCAAGCTCACCGTATTACGGCCATATTGGTATTGGCGATCCTTACAGCATTTTGGGGCGCCATTTTTATTTCGGATTTTTTCCTAGGGCATGAAGCCTTGGTAAAGGTTCGGCAAGGTATTGTTTACGCACTCATCGTTCTCATTCCCTCGATGATTGCTGTGAAGATGACTGGGGGAAAGCTGGGTCACGGGCGCATTAGCGATGTTCGTGTCCAGCAGAAGAAAAAGAGGGCCACACTTATGGCTGTAAATGGTGCTCTAATCATGGTGCCGGCGGCATTTTTCCTCAACTACAAAGCCTCCCACGGTGAAATCGACACGATTTTTCGGCTCGTTCAAGGCCTCGAGCTGCTTGTTGGTAGTTTTCAATACTATTTTGTGACATCGAATTTTAAAACCGGTCTGGCTCTACGGCAAGAAAGCATGGCTCAACAAAATGGATGAGCCACGGCTTTTCCAGCGCGATGGTTTCTTGATGTTATAGTTGGCTAATACCTCGGTAAGCGGCGCCAAC
>CAYZQH010000066.1:0-13578 GCA_964480055.1 uncultured Cellvibrionaceae bacterium | reverse complement strand
GTGCATTTGTTTCGAAGCTTGGTAGGTACCAGCAGAAATATTCAGGGCGTACGTGCCATGATGAGTCAAGTGGCAGAGAAGGACGTTACGGTCTTAATTGCTGGCGAATCAGGCACAGGCAAAGAGGTGGTCGCGCGTAACTTACACTACCACTCACCGCGTAGAGATAAGCCATTTGTCCCGGTCAACTGCGGTGCTATTCCAGCAGAGCTTTTAGAGAGTGAATTGTTCGGCCATGAAAAAGGAGCTTTTACCGGTGCTATTTCATCGCGTGCTGGTCGTTTTGAGTTGGCCGAAGGCGGCACTCTGTTTTTAGATGAAATTGGCGATATGCCACTGCATATGCAAGTGAAAATATTGCGCGTATTACAAGAAAAATCCTATGAGCGCGTAGGCGGTAACAAGAGCTTTAATACGGACGTGCGCATTATTGCAGCCACTCACAGAAACCTAGATGAAATGATCGAAAAGGGCGATTTTAGGGAAGACTTGTATTACCGGTTAAATGTATTCCCCATTGAGATGCCCTCGCTGAAAGACCGCGCGGAAGATATCCCTGTACTGATCAATGAGCTGGTGTCGCGTTTAGAAAGTGAAAAGCGCGGTTCTATTCGGTTTAATTCGGCGGCTATTTTATCTTTGTGCAGACACCCGTGGCCTGGAAACGTACGTGAGCTGGCAAACTTGGTGGAGCGCATGGCCATTATGCATCCGTTTGGGGTGGTGGGTGTTCAAGACCTGCCGGCTAAGTACTGCCACGTCGAAGTAGAAGAAGACCTGGCATTTGATGAGCAAAGCGCAGCGCAATCTACTATCCCCACAGCAGTGAGCATGCAAGACACCTTGTTGCTACCAGACGACGGAATAGACCTAAAAGAATATATTGCGGGGCTAGAGCAAAGCTTAATTCAGCAGGCGTTAGATGACAGCGGTGGGGTGGTTGCTCGGGCTGCGTCACGTTTAACCATGCGTAGAACCACGCTGGTGGAGAAAATGCGAAAATATGGAATGCAGCGTTAGCCGTAGCTGTTAGTTACTTACTTCCCTAGATTAACTCCAGACTCTGGTGGCGCTTGCGCCACCTTTTTTTTGGGGCGTATAGTTTGAGCCGGTTTGTCATCGTGACTTATTGCCCTTAAACTGAGCTTATAATCAATTACCTACCGACGCCGTTTATCCAACCGCTGTTATAAACCACTCAATTACCAACATCGTTAGGGCTCTTATGAAACTGCTTTCTGCTACTTCTGTGCGTATTATCGGCTGCTTAATAGAAAAGTCATTAACCACGCCCGACCAGTACCCCTTATCTGTCAATGCCTTAGCCAATGCGTGCAATCAAAAAAGCAATCGTGAGCCGGTATTGAGCTTGGGGGAGAACGCCGTGCTGGACGAAATCAACACTCTTGTTGATGATGGCCTGGTGCGAGAAGAGACCGGTTTTGGTAGCCGTGTGGCCAAATATCGTCACCGGTTTTGTAATACTGAATTCAGTGAGCTAAAGCTGAGCGCCCAAGAGCTGGGGGTAATATGCGTTATGTTTTTGCGTGGCCCCCAAACGTCGGGCGAGCTTAGAACACGCACCAACCGCCTGTGTAGCTTTGCTCATATTTCTGAAGTGGAGCAAACGCTTCAAGGCTTACAAGACAGGGCATTGGTTGTGAGGTTGGCAAGGGAGCCGGGTAAGCGTGAAGCTCGGTTTGCGCATCTTTTTTCTGGTGATGTAGAAGCTTTAGAGGCGAGCGTATCTACCCAGAGCGCGCCAGTACAAAATACAGACGATGTGCATGATGGTGCATTGCTCCCACGTATGGCGCAGCTAGAAGATCAAATTAAGGCATTAACTCTGCGGGTAACACAATTGGAAGAAGAACGTTGAAGACAGTTAATTTCATAGCTGATAAGACTGGAATTTTTGGTCTCGTTCGCTATTATCTCGGTCTTACCTATTTGGTGTGGTTTACTTTGTGTTGAATGTAGTGGCGTTCCCCCGTTTTTACGCGGCCTTAATTTGTTTTTGGGTTTCTGTTTTTGCTCCGTGTGTTAATGCGCAGGGCGCTTCGGCTGAACAAGTCTTTCACACCATTGAGTCCTCGGTGTACCAAATCAAAATCATAGAAAATCACTCAGCCAGCCAAGTGACCTTAGGCACCGGGTTTTTGGTGGATGATGGCTTAATTGCCACCAATTACCATGTGGTGTCCAATGTGGTGATGGAGCCAGATAAGCACAAAGCGCAAATCACGCTAGATGAGCAAGTCTATACCTTGAGCGTAGTGACCGTAGATGTAGTGAATGACTTAGCCATTTTACGGCCGGATACCCCGTTACCAGGCACACCGTTTGAGTTGGCCCAAGCGCCGGCTAATCAAGGCAGTATTTTGTATTCCTTGGGTAATCCGCACAATATTGGCATGACCGTGGTACAGGGTAATTACAACGGGAAGGTAGAGCACAGCTTTTTTGAACGTATCCACTTTAGCGGTGCTGTCAACTCAGGAATGAGTGGGGGGCCAACAGTGAACGCTGCTGCTGAAGTAGTGGGGATCAACGTGGCGTCTGCAGGCAACCAAATTGGATTTTTGGTGCCGGTTAAATTTTTGGCCGTTCTCATTGAATTGGCGACAAATCCACCCAAAGATTTTGAATTGCTCAAGCTAATGGCTGATCAAATAGGCGCCACCACAGATACGATGGTGAATGCTTTGTTGGATATTGAGTGGCCCAAGGAGCAAATGGGTGATGCGCATATATTAGGCAAAACGGTCGATTGGATGGAATGCTGGGGGGATAGCGACAATGATGATGAAACTGGCGTAATGGAGATTGCCAGAGGCTGTAGCAGTGGCAGCAACATCTATATCAATAACGATTTAAACAGCGGTAAATTTGAGTACGAATTTTTTTACAAAGAAGCACCAAAGTGGCCCACTTCGGCGTTTTATCGTCGTTGGCAGCGCGATACCTCTATGGCTGGGCCTGGAAATAGAGCCGCAAAGCGCCATGTGGGTAATTTTGAGTGTGTCAATCAACTCGTGACTGCGCAAGCGGCGGTGCCTGCACAACTCACCCGTCGTGTAAGCTTTTGTGTGCGTGCATACAAAAAACTCCCCGGATTGTATGACGCTTTTTTTATTGGCGCCTCGCTTGATCAAGAGAAAAAAGGTGTGATGGACCATTTCACTCTATCGGGGGTTACCCAAGCTTCCGCCCAAGCGTTTCTTCAGCGGTTTATCGAGGTGCTTGCATGGCGATCGTAGTGGAAGTACTAAACCGTGCGGGGTTTATTTTACATACGCACCGTTTTGAACGTGACGAAATTAGCATTGGTCGCTCATTTGATAATGATTTGATTCTTCATGACCCACATGTAGATGCACAACATTTATCGGTGACCTTGGATCATGAAACCACCAATCTACACGCGCAAGACCTTCAGTCTCTCAATGGCGCGTGGCTAGTGCCTAGTGCGGGTATTGCGCGCACCGTCCACCTTAAGCAAAAGCAGCCGATTGTCGGCAGCAGATTATTCTATTCGGGGCAAACATTTTTAATTGGGCGCACCATATTGCGAGTGTTTTTTTCGGGTCATGTGGTGCCCAAGGCCATTCCGTTATCGCCTTGGGAATCCTTTGGTTACAAGTTGGCGCACTGGTGGGTGTGGGGCGCAGCGCTTGTTGCCGTGGTGGTGTTTCAAAGCTGTAATGCCTACTTAAATAACCCTGTGCAAAAAAATGCTTTGCAGTATGTGTTGCCTTCTGGATACGTAGTTATTGGTGCGCTAATGTATGCTGGTCTTTGGGCTTTTGTTGGGCGTAATCTTAAGCATGAAGCTAAGTTCAGCGTGCATTTTAGTGTGGCGTTATTGGCGGCCTTAGTTTTGGCAGTTATTGATACGTTCCTGCCAATTGCGGCGTTCAACTTTAAGTTGGGGTGGCTGGCACCTGTTTTGAAAGAGGTGGTTTCAGCAGTAGTGGTATTTGGAGTTGGGGTAGTGACCCTAATATACGCCACCGCCATGAAGCCTTTTGTGCGAGGCGCTGTGGCTTCGATTATTCCTACTGCCATATTGTTATCTTTGATCATTAGTTTATTTACTCAGCCAGAGTTTAGAGGCTCCCCAAGATACGAGACAGCAATGGTGTCGCCGAGTTGGCAGTGGCGTAGCAGCAATCCACCCAGTGAATTTATGCAGCAAGCTGATGGCCTATACGCAAAAGCCGATGCCAGTGTCTCCAAAAGTAGTAAATAATGTTCTCCTAGTGGCCAACAGCGCGTCGAGCGTTAAGCTCAGATTTCAAATGATTGGCCAATAATTAAAACTAAATGCATTGACAAAGAGGTGATAGATGAAAGCCCGGGTATTGGCTCTAATGAGTATCAGCGTTCTAGGGGCAGCGTGCAGCTGGATAAAGCCCTCTGTCGGGAGCCATTCTGTGGCACTGGCAACGCAGCATGAGGTTGCTGGTTGTACCAAGAAGGGGGTTACCACCTCTAAAACCCTGTCAAAATTCTTCTTCATTCCTCGTGGGCAGGATAAAATGTACAGCGAGCTGGTCATGCTGGCTAAAAATGAAGCAGTGATTATGGAGGGCGATACAATAGTGCCACAGCCCACTTCTGCACCGGGGACACTGGTTTTTGCCGTCTATGCTTGTAAACCTCACTAAAGCTGGGCGTAAATTAACTACTATCAGATCTACATTGGGCGTATTCGATAAGATTCGCGCCCACTAGCACTTGAATTTCCCCGCTCAAACCCCATCTTTGCTCCTATCGTATTTAACCCTATGTCACATACTCTAACGATAGGAGCCCACTATGACGGTAGCAGCCGCTAAAGAAACCCGCGGATTCGAAACAGAAGCTAAGCAGCTTTTGCACTTGATGATTCACTCGCTTTACTCGAACAAAGAAATTTTCTTACGCGAGCTGGTTTCCAACGCGTCAGACGCCGCTGACAAACTCCGTTTTGAGTCTTTAGCCAAGCCAGAGCTACTAGAAGGTGGCGGTGACCTGGGTATTCGCATCACCTTTGACAAGGAAGCCAAAACCCTCACTATTGATGACAATGGTATCGGCATGAGCCGCGATGAGGTGATAGAAAACCTCGGCACCATTGCTAAATCGGGCACTGCGCAGTTTGTTTCTAAGTTGACTGGCGACCAAAAGAAAGATTCTCAACTGATTGGCCAGTTTGGTGTGGGCTTTTATTCGGCCTTTATTGTGGCCGATAAAGTAGAGGTTTTTACTCGGCGTGCCGGCCTAGGCGCTGAAAACGGCGTGCACTGGGTAAGCACCGGTGAGGCAGATTACAGCATAGAGCAGGTTGAGAAGGCCAGCCGTGGTACGCAAGTGGTTATGCACTTAAAAGATGGTGAAGTGGAGTTTGCTGACGGTTGGCGTTTGCGCTCAATTATTAAAAAGTATTCTGATCACATTTCGTTGCCTATTATTATGCAAAAAGAGGCCATGGGTGACGGTGAAGAAGGCGAAGATAAAAAAGCGGAGCCTGAAGATGAAACCATCAATAAGGCAACCGCCATTTGGACACGCTCTAGAACGGACGTAACCAAAGAAGAGTACGACGAATTTTATAAACACATCAGCCATGATTTTAGTGAGCCATTAACACATAGCCATAATAAGGTTGAAGGTAAACTGGATTACACCAGCCTACTGTATGTGCCCGCTAAAGCGCCATTTGATATGTACAACCGTGATGCGGCCAAAGGTTTGAAACTGTATGTGCAGCGTACCTTTATCATGGATGAAGCCGAGCAGTTTTTGCCAATGTACTTGCGCTTTATCAAAGGGGTGGTGGACTCTAACGATTTATCGTTGAATGTATCTCGTGAGATCCTTCAAAAGGACCCTAACGTTGATAGCATGAAGTCTGCGCTTACCAAGCGTGGATTAGATATGCTCACCAAAATGGCTGCCAATAACGCCGAGCAATATGAAACATTTTGGAACGAGTTTGGTCAGGTTTTAAAAGAAGGCCCAGCAGAAGACTTTGCCAATAAAGAAAAAATTGCCAAGCTACTGCGTTTTAGTACTACGCACACCAATGTGGAAAAGCAAGACCAATCGCTGGATGAGTACATCGAGCGAATGAAAGACGGCCAAGAGAAAATCTACTACGTAGTGGCAGAAAACTTTAACACCGCAACCAATAGCCCACACTTGGAAGTCTTCCGTAAAAAAGGTATTGAAGTGCTGTTGTTGTGTGACCGTGTAGATGATTGGTTGATGGGCCATTTAATGGAATACAGTGGTAAGTCTTTTCAAGACGTGGGCAAAGGCCAGCTTGATCTTGGCGAAGTAGAAACTGAAGAAGAAAAAGAGCAACAAAAAGCGTCTGAAAAGCAATTTGAAAGCCTAGTGGAGCGTTTGAAAGAGTCGCTGGGCGGCGAGGTGGAAGACGTCAGAATTACGCACCGTTTGACAGATTCACCGGCGTGTTTGGTGGTAGGCGAGCATGACATGGGTGCGCAAATGCGTCGCTTGATGGAGTCTGCAGGTCAAGCCGTGCCAGAATCCAAACCTGTTATTGAAATTAACCCAGAGCATCCGTTGATTTCAAAGTTGGACCAAGAAGCAGACGAAGACCGCTTTGCAGACATCGCAAAAATTGTGTTTGATCAAGCCAGTTTGGCTGAGGGCGGGCACCTTAAAGACCCAGGGTCTTACGTGCATCGCTTAAATAAATTGTTATTGGATTTATTTAGTTAAGCCTGGGTGCTTTGTATTGACGTAGAAAATTTAAACGTTAAACAAAAAATTGTCATTTAAATGTGATAATTTGTAGTAGACAATAGAAAAAAATATGTGAGGCGCGCTATATTTATGGCGCGCCTTTTTAACATTCAACGTTAGCGCCTTAATAATACAGGGGCACATTTTGAACGAAAACCAGCCTTCTTCAAAGGTCGTTACTGTGCTCGGTGGTGGAAGTTTTGGAACCGCTTTAGCAAACATTGTAGCGACTAATGGGCATAAGACCTTCTTGTGGTTCAGAGACGAGCAGCGTGCAAATAAAACGCAAAACTCCAGAGAAAATGCCCAGTACCTACCAGGCTACCCCCTGAATGATAACCTTACGGTCACAGCGAGCTTGCCAAGATGTTTGGAGTATGCGGATGTCGTCGTTATTGCTGTGCCCAGTTCATCCTATCGCGATGTGGTGCGTGCGGCGCAGCCATACATCCCCATCGAGTCGGTATTAGTGAGTGCGACAAAGGGTATTGAGGCACCTGACTTCACCTTAATGAGCGATATTCTTAGGCAGGAACTCGGTCAGAAAAAAATTGGTGTGCTGAGCGGCCCAAATTTTGCGAAAGAGGTTATTCAGAATCAGTATACCGGTAGCGTTATTGCCAGTGACGACGCTGAAGTACTTGATTTGGTGCCTAAGCTTTTTTCTTCTAATACCTTTCGATTGTATGCCAATCACGACAGGTATGGCGTTGAGCTGGCCGGTGCATTGAAAAATATTTATGCCATCATTACCGGTATGGCAGCCGCTTTAGGCTGTGGTCCTAATACGCAAGCCATGATTTTGACCCGAAGCTTGGCCGAAATGAGCCGTTTTGCCGCCAAGCTCGGTGCCGATACCATGACTTTTTTAGGGCTTGCTGGCGTAGGAGATTTGTTTTTAACCTGTAGTTCTGACCTAAGCCGCAACTATCGTGCGGGCTATGCGGTGGGCAAAGGTAAATCTCTAGAAGAGGCCCTAGCGGAGATTGGGCAAGTTACAGAGGGCATAAATACGCTGAAGGTTGTTAAACACAAGGCAGAGGCGCTAGGTGTATATATGCCTTTGGTGTCTGGGCTGCATGCGGTGTTGTATGAAGGACAGAGCATTCCCACGATAGTACAAACCCTAATGACTGGAGAAATCACTACAGATGTGGAGGTGCGCCAATAATACAGTTATGATTCTAAATCTTGCCGAGCAGCGGTCTTCCTCGGCGCTAATCTTTCAACGCGACTGAGTGTTAAGGGGGCTTCTATGGACGACCAACTCAAATCTAATCTTACCTCTAGTGAGCATTGGGCTCGATTTTTTTACATGCTGGTGTTGGGGTTTTTCCTCTACTTTGCGACGCTCATTGCCGTGGCAGTGGTGGTGATACAGTTCTTTTTTGCTCTATTCACCGGCACCCCGAATGTTCGCCTAAAACGGTTTGGCTGGGAAATAGGGGAATATATTCATCAAATTTGGTCGTTCCTGACCTATAACAGTGAGGAAAAAGCCTTTCCATTTGTTGATTGGCCTGTCTTTCCAGAGGCACCTCAAGCTGTCGAAACCCCCGAAACTGCTACCGCGCCACCATTAGATACTGTGGTACCCGACGAAGCCATTAGTGAGGTTGACAGTGACCTTGCCCCTTCTGAGCAAGAGGCCGAGCCCAATACGCAAGCATCAGAAGGTGCAGAGTTTGTAGACGCTGAGGTACCGGCTGACGAGGAAGCTTCATCTGAGGTGAGCAAGCCTGGGGCAGAGGCCAAAGACGCCTCAGATGATGAAATAGAGCGATCTACGAGCTAGTGCGTATTTGGCCGCTTACATGCGGCCTCCCGCAAATGCGGGTGCACAGGCTATCCATCAAAAAAATAAAAACTCCGGAGGGCCTATGAAGTTATTTCTACTTCGGCATGGCAGCGCTCATCCCCAGGCAAGGAAAGATTCTGAAAGAGAGCTTACTGTTGCCGGGCAAACAGAGATTAAAACCGTTTTAGAGGGGGTTGGGCAAAACTTAGGCGTAACGCGAGTCTTGGCCAGTCCCTATGTTAGGGCGCAACAGACGGTGACCCTGGCGTTGTCTATTCTGGGGTTGACCATTAAACCCGAAACTTCCGAATTGATTACGCCAGGGGGTAACCCCCAAGCGTTTTTGGATTATTTGCAAGCGAACTATGGCGATTCGAATCATGTTGTTTTATGTGTTTCCCATCAGCCGTTTTTAGGCACGTTGTTAGATGATATCTGCGGGTTTGAGCCCGGCCAATACCGTATGGGTACAGGCGCATTTGCTTGTATCGAATTTAATAGCATCATCGCCAAAGGATTGGGAGAGCTTTTGTGGTTGAAGCAACCGTAGCGTCAAATTCGTTAACCATTGATGTGGGTGCATTACAGTTTGCAGCAAAAACCTGGGGTAACCCCAGCGACCCACCAGTGCTGGCTTTACATGGTTGGCTGGATAATTGCGCCAGTTTTGATGACTTAGCGCCATTACTCAAAGGCTATTACGTGGTATGTGTTGATACTGCAGGCCACGGTCGCTCTAACCACCATCCAAGTTCTAGCGCTTATAGTCTTTGGCGTGATGTGGGAGACGTGATTCGTATTGCAGATCAGCTGGGTTGGCAGCGGTTTACTTTGCTGGGTCACTCCCGTGGCGGAATGCTGGCCTTTATCACCTCAGGGACATTTCCAGAGCGCGTAAGCCATTTAGTTATGTTGGAAGGCGTGGCTCCCTCGCTCGTAACCGCAGCTGAAGCCCCAGAGCGGTTGGCCAATTCTATATCAGAGGTGGACGCGGCTCTCGAGCGCCCTGTTCGATACTATCGTACCTTTGAGCAAGCTGTGCAGGCTCGCGTCAATGGAATTTTTGCCATCACTGAACCCGATGCGAGAACTCTGGCAGACTATGGCGTGGAACATACCCGTAATGGTTACACTTGGCGGTACGACCCAAAGCTCATGGCCGTATCTGACGTGGGTTTTAGTTTGGAGCAAGTAGAAGCGTTTTATGAGCGCATAGATTGCCCCTGTTTGTTGTTGCTGGCAAAAAATGGGTTTGTAGTGGATAAACCTGTGCCCATGACATGGATTGAACAGCACACGAAAATAGCGCTGGAGGTTTTTGAGGGTGACCACCATTTTCATATGCATGCACAAAGCGCGGCGGCAGCACAAAGTATTCTAAAATTTTTGGCGGGTAACGTGGATAGCGGTGATTGCCAAGCAGCAAAAGCGAATGGTAAATAGAAACGATGGTATTGCATAAAGTGTGTTGGCAAATGTTTGCTTGGGTCATGTTGGTTTGCATTACGCCGTCGGTTTTTGCGCAAACCGCGAATGAGGCACAGCCTCAATTTGAGTTTTTTGAGCAAAACGGTTCAGTGGTGGCTCAAGAAAAGTTTGTGCAAACGGATTACAGATTAGTGACCGAAGCCATTAAAAAAGTCAATAACCAGTGGCGCACCCAAGAGCAGTGGGAGTCTGGCGGGTTGGTTCGTACTACCTACTTGTTAGATAGAAAGGTGTCTTATCAGCATGCACTAACCGCATTAAACAAAGCCTTAAAAGAGTTTAAAGGATATACCTTGGCTTTTTCCTGTCAGGGTTTAGATTGTGGCAGCAGCAATGGCTGGGCAAATCACTACTTTAAAATTAAGCAACTATATGGCCTTGATCAGACGCAATTTTATTCGGTTATACGCAGTGCAGATAAGGCCAATGAGCAAATAAACGTTGTGTATTTGGTACGCAGAGGAAATCGACGCGTTTATTTGCAAGTTGATCACTTGGTAGTGAATAGCCCCTTAGTTGTGGCGGTAAACCCCAACGTTCAAAGTGAAGTGACTCAGCACGGTGCGGCACACGTATTAACGATACCATCTGCGAGCCTAGATGAAGACGAAAAAGCCCTAGAAGCGGCGTTAAAACCCGTGGTAGCTCAGCTGCAACAAAACCCCAAGTGGTTTGTGAGGGTGGTAGGGCATGATCAAACCAGTGCGACTTATCCGTTGCGGAAGCAGCAATCGCTGCACCTTGCTAACCGTGTGCGCCAACTGTTAGTCAATTTGGGCATGGCTTCACAGCGGTTAAGCGTGCACGGTACGGCAGATTTATTGCCTGGCCAGTTGCCAGCATCCGTCAGCCTAGTGGTGACCGATATTCAAGTTAAATAGTTGATTAAGCACTCTGTTTTTATGTTTAATAAAATATAGGTAAATTTTATGAAAGTAAATGAAGTTATTAAAGCAAGGCGAGCAGTAAAACACTATGATTCAGCTCATACGATGAGTGAAGAGGAAGTTAAAGAGTTATTTGGTCTCGCGATTCTCTCACCAACTGCGTTTAATATCCAAAATTGGCGTTTCGTACTTGTATCAGACCCTGAACTCAGAAAACAAATTCGGGAAGTAGCGTGGGATCAGGCTCAAGTTACCGATGCGTCAGTACTTGTCGTGCTTTGTGCGGACCTTAAATCCTGGGAAAAAGAGCCTGAACGTTATTGGAGAAATGCACCTAAAGAAACTCAAGATTTCCTCTTGCCCGCTATTGATAATTATTATCGAGGTAAGGATCAAGTGCAAAGAGACGAGGCTATGCGTTCGTGTGGGATGGCGGCTCAAACCTTAATGTTGGCTGCTAAGTCGATGGGGTACGACTCCTGTCCTATGGATGGTTTTGATTTTGATGAAGTTGGCAAACTCATTAATCTTCCATCTGATCACGTTGTTACTATGTTCGTTGTAATAGGTAAGCCCAAGGAGGATGCTCACCCTCGTGGAGGGCAGCTGGTTTTAGACGAAGTAGTCATCAAAAATCGTTTTTGAGTGTTGAGAACCTAGCAAGTTTATCAACCATCGCCAGCCAGGTGGCTAGCCAAAGTGGTGGCCCTTTTGTGCATTTGTTTCGCAAATTATTGCCCAAAAGCACCACCACTTTGTCTGCCGGTTATAAAGGCGTTAGGGCCCTGGCACGGTCATCACTTAAGCAAGGACAAAAACTCTGCACGTGTAGCGGGCTTATCTCTAAAGCAGCCAAGCATCGCAGAAGTTTTCATGAGCGAATTCTGTTTCTCTACGCCGCGCATCATCATACACAAGTGCTTGGCTTCAATAATAACGGCAACACCTACAGCGCCGGTTACCTCTTGAATGGTTTTTGCTACCTCTCGGGTGAGTTGCTCTTGAATCTGTAGGCGCCTAGCGTACATATCTACGATACGCGCAACCTTAGACAGCCCCAACACTTTACCTTTTGGTATATAAGCCACATGGGCTTTGCCAATAAACGGCAGCATGTGGTGCTCGCATAATGAGAACAGCTCAATGTCTTTGACAATGATCATGTCATTGGAGTCTGACGGGAAGAGCGCGTCATTGACTACTTCTCCAACCGTTTGCCGATACCCGCAAGTGAGGTACTCCATTGCTTTGGCTGCGCGCTCGGGCGTATCTATAAGGCCGGGGCGGGATAAATCCTCCCCGACTGTTTCAATGATCTTAGAGAATAGGTCTTTCATTGATGGATTTAAACTCACAAAAACCCCGTACCCTAAGCTAAGCCGGTTCTAAAATAAAGCGTTTTTGCACGCCAGGAGGGCAGGGCTTAGCAGGCGTGTTTTGGGCGAACGTTGGGTTTTCAGGTAGAATGGCGCCTTTTTTACCGGGGTGGGGTATGGATAAGTCGTCTGAGTCTTTGAGGGCTAAAGAGCACCTCTTAGAGCCGAAAAACGACGCAGTGGAAACGCTACACACGGTTCAGGACTGGATTCGTTGGGGAGCCTCTAGCTTTGAGCGTGGTGATTTATACTATGGTCATGGTACAGACAATGCGTGGGATGACGCGGCGCAATTAATACTGTGGTTGGTTAAAACCCCGTGGGCCAAACTGGACGCTATTTTGGCCGCGCGCCTTACCGTGCAAGAGCGTGAACATGCGTATCAATTGATTCACGAGCGCTTGATCACGCGCAAACCAGCAGCGTATCTAACCGGCGAGGCCTACTTTGCGGGGTTGCCCTTTATTGTCAATGAGCAGGTACTTGTTCCCCGTTCGCCCATTGCACAGTTAATAGAGCAGCAGTTTCAGCCCTGGTTAGAGCAATCGCCCAAGACCGTGCTGGATATGTGTACCGGCAGTGGCTGCATTGGCATAGCGTGTGCGGTGGCCTTTCCAGAAGCGTTTGTGGATTTGGTGGATATATCTGCTGGCGCATTAGAGGTGGCTGAGCAGAATGTGGTGGCCTATGGTTTGGAGCAGGCGGTTTCATTGATTGAATCTGACGGATTGCAAAATGTTGACAATGCTTATGATCTGATTGTATGTAATCCGCCCTATGTGGACGCTGAAGATATGGCCGCATTGCCACAAGAATATTGTAACGAGCCTGAATTAGCGTTGGCCTCTGGGCCTGACGGTTTAGATTTTACTCGTCAATTTTTACAAAACGTCAATCACCGCCTTAAACCGGGTGGTGTCATTGTGTTGGAAGTAGGTAATAGCTGGGAGGCTTTGGAAGAAGCCTTTCCAACCGTGCCTTTTACTTGGGTAGATTTGCCTGAGGGCGGTCACGGTGTCTGTGTATTAACCAAGGCTCAATTAGAAGCCTACAAAGAAGTTTGAGTTTAGATTATGTCCGGAAACACCTTTGGAAAATTATTTACAGTAACCACCTGCGGTGAAAGCCATGGCCCGGCGTTGGCGTGCATTGTTGACGGCTGCCCTCCGGGTATTGAAATAGATGAAGCTTTGATACAAGCAGAGTTAGACAAGCGTAAACCAGGCCAGTCGCGCTTTACAACGCAGCGTAGAGAGGCCGATCAAGTACG
>CAYZQH010000065.1:0-13602 GCA_964480055.1 uncultured Cellvibrionaceae bacterium | reverse complement strand
CATTTGGCCCCAGATAAGCCAAAGCTATCGTTGGGACCATCGCTGAATTTAATATTCTTTACAATAATATTTTGTGTGCCCACTAAACCAGAGCCGCCGTATATTTCGGCGTTATTAATACCAATGAGTGTTTTGTTTTTACGGCCAGAGAAGTTGCCTGGAGTTTTAATTTTACCAGACACGTAAATCACTTTAGGGTCGCTGGAGTTCATTGCCGCTTTTAATGTGGCGGTATCACTCACGGTGATTGGGTCTGCGCTGCCGCCACCGGTGGTGCCATTTGGGCCGCATTCTGATATGGCAGCCCAACCAATCAGCTCATCTATATTTTGCGCCGAACCACTACTAGAGCTGGATGAGCTAGAGCTAGAACTTGACGAGCTAGAACTACTGGATGAGCTTGAGGAGCTTGAACTACTCGACGAGCTGCTTACCGGAGCGCTTTCGTTTTGTCCGCCGCACCCGGTAAAGGCCAGTGCCATCACAGTGAAGCTGAGAGTGTAAAAAGACCGCATGGTGCGTAACCTCTTGATAATATTGACTTATAAGGGCGCAAATAAAGGTTTTAGACGCGTGGCGTATTATTTAGGCTTTTAAGAGGCAGACTCTATCAGTAATGCGCATCTTAAAAAACGAAGCGGTTCTCGCTCTGCCCGTGGGGCTCAAGGGGGGGGTAGGCTTCGAGATACCTTTGCACAGGGTGCCAGGCGTACGGGCAAAGGTGCTCAAGTTTATAGTTAGAGAAAACTAGTTCAGCGGGATATTTAAACCGGCAGTGATATCGGCATCTTGTTGTTCAAAAATGGCATCTAAGGTGCGAATGATAAGGGGTTTATTTTTTCCTCCTGCAAAGCAGATGCGGGCCTTTCGGTTTAGCAGCGCTTTGGCCAAGTCTTCCCCTAGCAGTGTGGCGCACTTTTTACCGCTGGCATCTACCATCATGTAATGGGAGGTACGTGCGTTGTACCAGGCCACTTTCAGGCGTTTTCCATTTTTAAATTCAAACCAGGTGCCAAATTCAATGGCACGTAACAGCTTTACAATTTTTTGTTGGTGATTAGATTGGGTCTGTGCAGTGCCTATTTCTTTAAAGGCCTTTTCTTCTGCAATTTGTTTTAAGGCTTCACGTACGTCTCCGGCGGCCGCTTGGGAGGCTGGCTTGCTTCGCGCCGAGGCCATTAAACCCTCTATCGCTTTAATCATGTTTTGACCTTTGACTTGGTCGTAACGAATGCTTCTAAAGCCATTGCGAATATCTCTAAGGAGTGTTTTCTGCATGGCTATGTGGTGTTTACGTTCTTCAAAGCCAAATTTTGGTTTGATCGCCCAAATAAGGTCATCCACAATATTCAGCGCACGTAGCCAGCTACCGGAAGACTCCCCGTAGCGCAGTGCGCTGTAACATAAAAAGTCTGTCCAGGGTTGGTACATAAATAGTAATAGAGAGGAGGGCAGCTCTTGGCCGTCGGCTCGTTGGGATAAGGCCTCGTAAACCTTAATTTTGATGGCTCGCAACCGTGTTTTGCCCTCCTGCATGATGGATGCGCGTTTATCAATTGTTTCTTGGCGGCTGGTTATGGCATCACTGAAGTCGTTAAGTTCGGTAATGGCGCTGGTCATGGATTTAACATCTTTACGAATATCCATGAGGACTTTATCAAGCAAGTGGTCGTTATGACGACTGGCCCCGGCGTTATCTAGGTCGGCGTTAAAGGCGCTTTCTAGCTCTGACATGTGGTGACTGAAGGTCGAGCGCGCGCGCTCCATGGCAATAACCCTACAAGCGTTGAGGTGGAACGCCATAGGGTCTGCTTCTTCAGAGATTGAGGCATCGGCCTGAATAGAATCCACAAGCACTGGTATGTCAGTTGGTTGCTTAGCCATAGGTATAACACTGATTGATGGTATAACGGTAACCAGAGGAGTTACCTTGGGGTGTTTTAATGTGCACCACTACAGAACATGCTAACGAATATGGCACGCCAAAAGTTGCCTGCCAATACCTTGCTATAAAGTAGGGCACATTTAAACGCTTGAATTTTGCGCATATACCAGCCGCGACAGTGGCCAGTGTACACCAAAACATGTTAAGTGACGATACCTTAATAAGGCCTTTGAGGCTTAGGCCTTTATTTTCGTATGGCAACAGCTAGGCAAGCCTTTATAAAATATGTGACAGTAAACTCCATGTTGTCAATTGTTCTGGTTTTGAGCGCAGTGCCGTAATTTTCCGTTACATTGCCAGTGGAATTATTGCTGTCTACTACTTCTGATTTTAAGTTATCTTCATCGCCTTGGCGTACATACGAATGATGTCTCTGGGCACGCCAAGACCTATGCTTAGCTCAAGGTAGAACGAGCGAAAATAAATAATTGCTGAGCGTTTCGGTAACTGTTAATACTTGTGCTCGTTTTGGTAGCGAGCGTTTTCTCCAAGCAACTAAGACTCTACTCCACTGGCGCCTTTTAGTTTTACCACACCTTAGCGGTGGGCATGGTTTCTGCGCACCAACGGGTTGAGTATGCGCGCAAACCAGCCGGTAAATTCAATGGGTGCGTCTAGCACCATTAAGCAAATACATTCAGCATCTTTAGTGACCACAGGTTTATGTTTGTGGCTGCTATTGTGGCAGATAAAATCGCCCTTCTTATATATACCCTGTTCATCAGAAAAGCTACCTTCTAGCACAACGGTTAGCTCATCCCCGGTATGGCGGTGATGGGGCATTTTTCCGCCAGGCTTAACACGGCTCAATGCGATTTGTGCGCCATCTTTGTCCTTCAATAACGTTGTTATTTTAAATGAAGGTGAAACGCTTATCCAATCAAGGCTTTCATAACCACCATGGAAAAACTGCCGTAGTGATTTCGGCACTTGGTATCCATAATTAGGGGGTGTGGCATCTGCGGTTTTCTGCTGCCCTGCGGTCACCATAATATCGTCCAGCTTTGCCATTACGTTTTCTTTTAACGTGTTATCAATGTTGCTCACAGCAACGTTTTGTTGAGAAAAAAGCTCGGCACCAAGCAAGTTCAGTTTTTGTGATTGCTGTCGGCAATAATCGCATTGCTCCAGGTGTGTTGCTATAGACAGGGCGTGACTTAAAGGCATGCTGCCGGAAGCATAATCAGCAAGTAACTCTGCGGAAGGGTGATGTTTTAGCATGTTCTAAGACCTCGGAATGCTGATAGCCAGCTTGCGCAAGGCGAGACGGACGCGTGATTTAACGGTACCAAGAGGCAGCCTTAACTCTTCTGCTACTTGCTTGTGGGTCTTGCCTTCTATGTACACTTTTTTAAGTGCGTTTTGCTGGTCACAAGGCAATTCTTTAAGTTCTTTTGATATGAGCTCTTCACTGCGCTTTTGCTGCGCTGCTTGGAAAGGGTCCGTGTGTTCATCAACTAAGTCTTCCCATATATTGCTCGTATCGATATCGGATTCATGCCGGCTATTCTTACGTAGATAGTCGATGCGAGAATTTCGAGCCAAAGTAAAGACCCAGGTCGTGACATTCGCCATTTCTGAGTTGTATGTATGGGCCTTCTGCCACACCTTAATCATAACCTCTTGAGCTACTTCATCCGCCAGCAGTGATGCTCCCGGCTGTGCTGCCAAGCTAAACGAGCGCAGTAAGGGAACGAAGTGATTGAACAGCTTCTCAAACGCTCGTTTGTCGCGGTTTTCTGCCACAGCACGCATGTGCTCTGCGAAGCGGAGTTGCTCTTCCTGCCTTACCTCGGCGTTTTTCATTGTGCTTGCTCGCCTCAAATGAGTGTTTTTCAATCTTATACGGCGCGCTACCATCTAAAGATCAAACTACAGAAGTTATTTGTTCTCCTTTCTAAAACACCTATTTCGTGCCCGACTGATCCTTTGGCGCAGTATATGCGTATCTTAGTGGTAAGACTTTTGTGGATATAAAACTATGTCAGTCAACAATGGCTCTGAATCTGCCCTTATTGAGAGCTTCAAAGCCTTCTACCGAGATATAGGCAAGCTGAATGTAGATGATATGGGCTCTATCTACCATTCTGACGTTGTTTTCAAAGACCCGGTGCATGAGCTTCGAGGAATAAATGATCTTCATTCCTACATGAGAAAGGTCTGCTCGAATGTTGTGCGTGGTCGTTTTGAATACCTAGACCAGCTTATTGCACCCGGTAGAGCTTATATCAAGTGGAACATGAATTTCGAGCACCGCAAGTTAGGTCGTAAAGTGATCGTAGTTCGCGGAGTGTCGCATGTGGAGTTTGCCGAGAAAATACACTTTCATGAAGATCTCTACGATATGGGAGAGCTGCTTTATGAGCATTTACCAATACTAGGCCCTGCCACCCGGTGGCTTAAAACTCGAATAGCTCAGTAATCAATCACGAGCAATAACGACCTATGAACGCAAACGAAGCAGCCTCCCGGATTACCGAGGCGATCTCCGGTCTAAGGCTGGCAATGAATAACGATAAAAGCGCAGTAGGGCAAGCCAGAGGTATTTCAAATTGAAAATTGCAGTCATTGGTGGAGGGATTTCAGGTTTAACCTGTGCATATTTATTGCAGCAGCTACATGATGTGACTATTTTTGAAAAGGGTAATGGCCTTGGTGGCCATACGGCGACAAAAAAAATTGAGTACGGCGGTAAAATTCACAATATTGATACGGGTTTTATTGTCTTTAACGATTGGACTTACCCAAATTTCATTAAGCTAATGGAAAAGCTTGGTGTTGCATCAAAGCCCACTAGCATGAGTTTCAGTGTGAGCTGTCAAAAAACTGGCCTGGAATACAGTGGAAGCAATTTAAATACGCTGTTTGCTCAGCGTAAAAATCTGCTAAACCTCCCCTACCTTGGAATGCTGCGCGATATTGTACGCTTCAATAAGCAAGCTATTGCCGACCTGGAGAACAACAATATAGATGAAGAAATTTCTCTAGGTGATTATCTGCAGTTAAAAGGCTATGGGGAAATGTTTGTCAGTCATTACCTGCAGCCTATGGGTAGTGCAATTTGGTCTACCACGCTGCAGGAGATGCGCGCGTTTCCGCTTTTGTTCTTTGTCAGATTTTTTAAAAATCACGGTCTACTTAGTGTAAAAAACAGACCGCAATGGCGTGTGATTCAGGGCGGTTCTAGCCGTTATCTACAACCATTGCTTAAAGGAATGGAGCACAGGGTTGTAACTGAAGCAAATATAAATCATGTACTGCGTGATGATAGCGGTGTCTCCTTGGAGTTTGGCAACGGCGGCACAGAGAGATTCGATCAAGTGGTGTTTGCCTGCCATAGTGATCAAGCGCTGTCATTATTGCTCCACCCCAGTAGTGAAGAGAGACAGATACTTGGTGCAATACCCTACAGAAACAATCAGGTTGTTTTACATACGGACGAAAACCTACTACCAAGAAATAAATTGACCTGGAGTTCTTGGAATTATCTATTGCAGCACGATGCTGATGGCCCGCCAACGCTCAGTTACAATATGAACATTCTTCAAGGGCTTGATTCGACTGTGCCTTTTATCGTTAGCCTAAACCCCCGTCAAAAAATTTGTGAACAGAAAGCTTTGGGTGAATACCAATACGCACACCCGGTATTTACTCTTGATGGTGTGCGGGCACAGGCACGCTGGCAGGAAATAAACGGGGCGCGCAACACTTGGTACTGTGGTGCTTATTGGAGAAATGGCTTTCACGAAGATGGCTGTGTAAGTGGGATTCGTGTGGCTCAGGCGCTTGGCGCACAGTGGTGACTATGAGTACAAACCCTTATAACAGCGCTATATACAAGGGTTGGGTACAGCATTGCAGGCTAGAACCTAAAAAACATCATTTCAAATATCAGATTTTTATGATGTATCTGGATCTAGATGAAGTAGAAGAGGTACTGGCGCAAAGTTTTATGTGGTCGGATAAAAAATTTTATCCAGCCCGGTTCAAGCGCAGTGACTATCTTGGGCAGGATAACTCCAGTTTGAAACCTCTGGTGCTAAATAAGGTAGAGGAGGCTTTAGGGTTCAGGCCTGAGGGCGCTGTGCGCCTGCTCACCAACTGTCGTTATTTCGGTTTTATCATGAACCCGTTGAGCATTTACTATTGTTTTGATGAGCAAGACCGTTTGCAGGCAATGCTACTGGAAGTTACCAATACCCCCTGGAAAGAGCGGCATCAGTATGTACTTGCTTGTGATCCTGTAGCTTTATCTCAGCGTATATCCTTTAGTAAGCAGATGCATGTTTCACCCTTTCACCCGATGAATATGATTTATCAAATGAGTAGCAACTTACCAGCAGAGCAACTGCAATTTCATTTGCGCAACTCGTTGGAGGCAAAACCCGAGTCAGTTGTATTTGATGCAAGCCTGTGTTTACAGCGATCGGAGATATGCTCTAGCTCGCTCGCAAAGGTAATTGTAAGCTACCCTTTTATGACTTTAAAAGTACTGCTGGCTATTTACTGGCAGGCATTGAAATTATTTTTAAGACGCGTGCCTTTTTACCGATACGCGAAAAAAACGGCCTAACAAAAAAGGTAGTAATGTGGATTACGTAAATATAGACAAACTAAAACCATATTCATTTCCAGGTTTTGGCGTATTCAATGGCCTGGCAAAAAGATTTGTAATTTCCGCCTTTAGTAAAATTAAAGTTGGACACCTGATTTTAGAGGACAATGGTGAGGTGTTTACATTCGGTCAGGCACTATCCGATAGCAAGTATCATGCACACATTGTTGTAAATGATCAATCTGCTTATTTTGACTTTTTTTTCAACGGTACTACAGGCTCTGGGGAGGCCTATATGAGACAGTGTTGGACTTCCCCTGATTTACTTTCGGTTGTGAGGCTGATGGTTGCCAATTTGGATTGGCTAAGTCGTCTTAATTCAGGGCGCCCCTTGCTCAGTCGGCTAGCCATTAATTTGGGTGGTTTTTTAAAGCAGAATACGCCCAGTGGATCAAAAAAAAATATTGCGGCACATTATGATCTTGGTAATGAATTTTTCGAGATCTTTCTCGACCCAACAATGATGTATTCATCTGCAATTTACCCATCAGAAGATGCAAGCCTAGAGGAGGCGTCCCTTCACAAATTAAAGGTAATTTGTGAGAAACTCAATTTGAACAGTTCTGACCACTTGCTGGAAATTGGAACGGGCTGGGGAGGTATGGCCATTTATGCGGCGCAGAATTACGGTTGCAAAGTTACTACAACTACCATCTCCAAAGAGCAATACGAGTTTACAAAAAAACGAGTTGAATCACTGTGCTTGCAGGATAGAATAACACTTCTTCTAAAAGACTATCGTGAGTTGGATGGCAAGTACGATAAAATTGTTTCTATTGAAATGATAGAAGCGGTTGGGTATCAGTTTTATGAGTCTTATTTTAATGTTTGTAACAGTCTGCTAAAAGCCGATGGTTTAATGGTGATACAAGCGATTACCATAGCTGATCAGCGGTATGAATATGCAAAATCTTCTGTGGATTTTATTAAAAAATATATCTTTCCTGGCGGGTGTTTACCGTCAAACGAAGTTATTGCGCGGAGCCTATCTCGTTATACGGATATGCAAATTATAGATTTGCACGATATAACCGAGCACTATGCCCGTACGCTTGATGATTGGTATCAGGCTTTCAAGCTAAATCTGGACAAAATAAAAGGGCAGAGTTTTGACAGTAGGTTTTGCCGAATGTGGGAGTTTTATCTTTTATATTGTGAAGGTGGTTTTAAGGAGCGGGTAATCAGTACCTGCCAGTTTGTGTTTGCAAAGCCCGGATATAGAAGTGATGGTGCATCAAGTTCGTACCGCTGCTATTAACGGACTTTTTTAGTTGGCCTGGGGGCTATGCATTCGCTATGACCGCAACGATCATTTTATAGCTGGGGCAAAAAATTTTTTATAGTGGCAAGGAATGTTCAGTTTGGGTTCATATTGAGGGGCGAGTGCCTTTAAAGGCGACCGCAATAAACCTTAGCGTAAACAGCCTTCAGCTACGGTTCATAAATCCTTAAGCGTAGGTTAAGGGCGCGCTTGCTACCTTGAATAAAAACGCGCCGGGAGCAGGCCTTATGAAGTGGTTACAGGGTACATTTATTATATTAGTGTTTGGCTTTTTAACGGCCTGTGGCGATCACGGCGGCCATCATGTGGTGGCTTACCAGTCGGATACGCCAGATTTGCAAGGGTTTTATGTGGTGGACTCTGACGGGGTTAGCAGTGAGCTATACCCCACCGAGCAGTCTTATATTGACCCTTACGTGGATGCGGGTTTTTTTGAAGTTTATTGGTATGCGCAAAGTTTTTATGATTATAACGTATATCTGAGTATTAATGATCGGCCTGGTGTAAGCGGCGCTTATATGTTGGTGTCGGATTATTGTGGCCCTTCATCACATTGTGATTTTGATGGAAGTTATAGTTGCCAGTACACAACAGATTTTGAGTTGGGCTGTGGTCTAGATGGTGTAGAGATAGACCATAATTTAATATCTATTTCTGATTTGTTTTTTGATGTGCCCGATACGCTGTATTTAAATTTAGAAGTGTGTGATGAGTTTGATCAATACTGCCAGGTACACAGTCGTGCCGTATTGATGTTTTGATCCCTTAAAGGCGCATTTTTAAAAAGTGCCTTTAAGGGGGCGGGTCAGGCAGAAATACTTTGGCGTTTACAGGTATTGCATTTAGCCTATATGCCTCATTAACATAGCGTACCCACCACTTTCTGTAAGCCCTAGGTTATCCATTGGAATTCTAACAACATGGCCAGAGCCCGGGGCCGCAGTCATTGCTTCGCCCTTGGTGTTTTCCAACGTCGAAATAGTAAAGGGCACATTCCCTTGCGGGGTGATCAGCTCTACCTGATCACCTTGTTCAAAGCGGTTTTTAACCTCTAAGGTTAACCAGCCATTGGCTGTGTCGTAGGCAGTGGCCTCCCCAACAAATTGCTGTGCGCCATTTTCAGATACGCCTTGTTCATAATTTTGATATTCGCTGGGTACGTGCCTGCGGTAAAACCCTTCGGTGTAGCCTCGGTTGGCTAAGTGCTCTAGCTCTTTCATTAAGTTCATGTCAAAGGCACGGCCTTGCTCAGCCGCATCTATGGCTTTGCGATATACCTGCGCTGTGCGCGCCACGTAGTAGTGTGATTTGGTGCGTCCTTCAATTTTTAACGACTGTACCCCCATGTTTACCAGGCGCTCTACGTGCTGCACTGCGCGTAAGTCTTTAGAGTTCATAATGTAGGTGCCGTGCTCATCTTCATAAGCTGGCATATATTCGCCGGGGCGGCTTTTTTCTTGCAATAATATGGGTTGGCTTGGGTCCCAGGTTGGGGTTGTACTAGGCTCTTTGGCAATGATGTCTCCGGTTTCAGTTTCGCGGGCCTGGTGTGAGTTATACTCCCAGCGGCAAGAGTTGGTGCAAGCGCCCTGGTTTGAGTCTCTGTGCGTCATATAGCCAGATAATAAACACCGCCCTGAGTAAGCAATGCACAGGGCGCCGTGAACAAACACCTCTATTTCGGTGTTGGGGCATTCGTTTTTAATTTCTTCAATTTCGTTGATGGACAGCTCTCGGGACAGTATCACCCGCTCAATGCCTTGCTTGGCCCAAAACCTCACCGTGGCGTAATTTACGGCATTGGCTTGTACGCTTAGGTGGATAGGTTGGTCTGGCCAGGTCTCGCGTACCATCATTATAAGGCCTGGGTCTGACATAATGAGTGCGTCGGGCTGCATGGCAATTACAGGCGCTAAATCTCGTAAATATGTCCGCACTTTGTCGTTGTGGGGCGACAAATTACTGGCCAGGTAAAACTGCTTACCTTGGCTGTGGGCCTCGTGAATGGCTGCGGCCAAATTTTCTATGCGGTTAAATTCGTTGTTTCTAACACGCAGGCTGTACCGTGGTTGTCCGGCGTAGACGGCATCTGCGCCGTAGGCAAAGGCGTAGCGCATGCTTTTAAGGGTGCCAGCGGGGGAGAGTAGTTCTGTGGTCATGAATAGGGTGCTTCTGATTAAAAATTGGGCGCATTTTAACCGCTTAAGCTGATAAATCCAGTATTTTTGTGTGGATATTGCTCGGGTAGGGCATGGCATGGGTCTACTTTGTGTAGCATGCGTGCACCAGCGATTGTTGCGAAGTTAATAACTGCAGGGCAGAAGTAAAAATTTGTTAGGATTAGTGGATAGAGAAGAGTGAAACCGACGGCCTACTGGGGAAGGGCTTTGGCGCAGCGCGTGGCATTTATTCATACTCCCAAGGTAACGTGGGGTACATTGGTATCTACAACATTCGATCAGCGCCTTGAAGCCCGCTATTTTGGCAATGAGTTTAAAATAACGGATTTGGATTTTATATAACTTAATGATTTATTAGGCCCTGGTTGGGATAACCGCAAGGCCGATAACTTTTTAGTTAAGGTGCGCTATAACATTTCGTCGTAACCTTTTGTGAAGCGTAGTAAAAAACAGAATCGCTTAAGGGTACGCTTTTTTAACAGCTTCACAAAATAAACGGGTTTTAACATGATGAAAATTGGCATGTTAACAGGTGGTGGTGATTGCGCCGGGTTAAACGCTGCGCTGCGCGGCGCGGCGCAGAGCTTAATGCGGCAAGAGTCGGCAGAAATCATTGGCATTGAAGACGGATTTTTAGGGCTGATCGAGCGCCGTTGTCATCGGCTAACTTACGATGAAATTTGTAATGTGATTGATGAAGGCGGCACGGTGCTAGGCACTTGTAATAAAGCCTCGCCGCTAGATTGGAAGGGCAAAAATGTAGCGGCACAAGTGCGCGATTACTACAACGAGCTTGGGTTGGATGCCATTATTGCCATGGGCGGAGACGGTACCATGTCACTGTGTAACGCCTTGATGACAGGGTATGGCATGCAGTTTGTTGGTGTACCCAAAACCATAGACAACGATTTAACCCAGACAGACCAAACCTTTGGCTTTGACTCTGCCGTGAGCGTGATGGTAGATGCCATTGACCGCCTACATACCACGGCCAAATCCCATCACCGTGCCATGATAGTAGAGACAATGGGCCGCTATGCCGGTTGGATAGCCCTGTATAGTGGGCAGGCGGGGAACGCGAGCGTTATTTTGATTCCAGAGCTGGAATATGATGTTCAAAAGGTAGCCGAGGTTGTTAACCGTCGAGCCCAACAAAACCTACATACAATTATTGTGATTGCAGAAGGCGCCAAACCGATTGGCGGGACGTTAACTGTGAACCGTACGGTGAGCAATAGCCCAGATGCGCTGCGTCTAGGTGGGGTGGGGTATCAGCTGCAATCTGCACTAGAGCCCTTAGTGGATGCAGAAATTCGCACCACTATATTGGGGCATGTTCAAAGGGGGGGGGCGCCCACCGCAGCCGATAGAATTTTAGCCACCAACTACGGGTATTACGCGGCGCAATTGGTTTTGCAAAAACAATTGGGCTATATGGTTTGTTATCAAAATGGGGAATATACGCATACACCTTTGAACGTGGTTGCGGGTAAAACACGTATGGTTCCAGAGGACAACCCAGTACTTAAAAGCGCGATGGCCTGCGGTATTTGCTTTGGTGTATAGCATCAGGGCAGCCGCTGCTTTAAGGCATCTTCTTTGGCAGTAATGCAGCAATTTCGCCCATGGTCTTTGGCTTGGTAAAGGGCGATATCCGCGCGTTTTAATGCAATTTCTAGGCGCTCGCCAGGTTTGAACAGCGTTACACCAAAGCTGCTAGTGACGGTTAGCGGTTTTTGTGGCTCAAAATTGTAATTGGCTATGGCTGCGCGCAGCTTTTCTGCGGCACTGAAAGCATTCTGGATGGTGTCTGTTTTTATCATCACAACAAACTCTTCGCCTCCCCAGCGACTCAGCATATCGCCTTCGCGAACAAGCTTTAATATCAACTTGGTCAAGTCTTTTAAAATATTATCCCCGGCGTCGTGCCCGCGGCGGTCATTGATACGCTTAAAGTGATCAATATCCATAAGGAGCACCGCGTAGCTTGCTTTGGGTGTTTTTTCGTACACGCCCTTAATAAAACTCTCTAGACCTAGTCGGTTCAGTGCGCCAGTTAATGGGTCTATGTTGGAGAGCTCTTTATACTTTTCAGATTGTTTTTCAAGTTGGGTCACTTGCTGGCTAAATTGCCGGTTGCGAGCAGCGGCGGCCAATATTTGCGCCAGTAAAAACAGCATCACACCCAGTACCCAGGCCACTAAAACACCTAAGTACCAATGCTGCTCTTTAATTCTTGGGCCAGAAAAGTACATTCGGCGGATGTTAAAATTCACATCTACTGTTTCGGGTAGGTATGGCGTAAAGTCAAACCCCAAAAGGGTAATATTGCCAAACTCTGGAGGCAGCTGATCTCGATTCAAATCCCTTTGGGTTTGCCACCACTCGGCCACCATAAACTCGTTAAAACCAATCTCCACCGGCCCACCTTGTGCAAACTCATGGGTAGAGACGGTCAAGGACAAAAATTTGGCACTGTTAGCATCGGCCGGGGTTGAGTACTCAGGGTTGTAATTGCGCATGAAGATCCGTGCCCGTTCAATATTACCGGTGTAGGTAGAATCAATGTGGAGTGTGTCGTAACCGGTTAGGTTGACGCCCACCAAAAAGGATTCGGCAAAATACGCGTTGAATGTGCAATAGGGCTGTATTTTGGACGGGGCATCCAACGTGCATTTGAAGTGAGTGTGGTTGCCATTTACCCACTCAGCAATGTCCCTCTGTTGGTCGCTATAGACGGTGAGTAAATCAAGGCGCCATTGATTTGAGGGGATGATGTAAAAGGTTTTATCGGGAATATACTGATAGCCCGCAACTGCCAGCAATGTGGCAAGCACGGCCAAGCCTAAGAAATTATTGAGGGCTCTGTGCGGCATTGACGCAAAAACTTTTGAAAGTGTTTACTGAGTATAGACATTACGGGAGCATATGCCCCCTTAATGTATGATGATATACGCGCGCGCTTAGGTGTTTGTGGCCCCAGGCAAGCGGATAGATTCCACCATGTTTATTACCTCTTGCGGTGGTTTTTGAGTGGCATAAGAAATAGCGAATGCGGCTAAAAAGTTAATTATGGCGCCAATTACACCAAAGGCGTTGGGCCCCTTGCCAAAGAACCAGTTCTGTGGCAAGGGGCCTAAGAACGCAGTACTCTCCACAAACATGATGCCCTTATGCTGAAACACGTACAAAAGCGTCACACTTAAGCCACAAATCATGCCTGCAATGGCACCTTCACGGTTGATACGCAGCGAGAATATTCCCATCGTTAACGCAGGGAATATACTAGAAGCGGCTAGCCCAAATGCCAATGCTACAGTACCGGCGGCAAAATCAGGTGGGTTAAACCCTAAATACCCGGCGGCGGCAATGGCCACAGCCATAGAAACTCGGCTGGCGCGCAGCTCGCCCTTTTCCGATATGCCGGGTTTAAACACGCCTTTGATTAAGTATTGAATTTGACCGTCTTCGTTTTTGTCGTCTACCGCAAGTAGGCCGGTGGTTTCCCAGTTTTTAAACCACGCTGGGCGCTGCTCATAATTTAGGTATTGTCCTGGTTCGGGCTCCATAGTTTTGGATA
>CAYZQH010000064.1:0-13674 GCA_964480055.1 uncultured Cellvibrionaceae bacterium | reverse complement strand
GTGTGAATCAAAAATCGATACTTATGGCGTTGCTCTTTTTGGCTTTGGTTGGGTGTGCCTCAACTTCAGAAAAACCCGGTGTACAAGAGCATAATCCAGACCCGTTCGAAAAAGTTAATCGAGCGACTTTTGCATTTAATGACGTGCTAGACCGCTGGCTTTTAAAGCCTGTCGCTAAAGGTTATCAGTTTGTAGCGCCCAACTTTGTGGAAACGGGTGTCAGCAATTTCTTTAGTAATTTAAGCGAAGTGCCGGACGTTATAAATGGCGTTTTGCAATGGAAATGGGCAAAGGCGGGTAACGACATGGGCCGCCTTTTGATTAATAGTACTGTTGGCGTTGCTGGGCTGTTTGATGTAGCCAAGCATGCGGGGCTTGAGGTGAACGGCGGCGAGAGCTTAGGGCAAACGCTTTCGTATTGGGGGGTGGCCGAAGGGCCGTATATTGTTATCCCGTTTTTTGGCCCCGCTACAGTAACCGATGCGGTCACTCTGCCCATCTCTTGGTATTTACACCCTATAACCTATGTTTCCGACCCTGAGGTGCGCTTGGGGCTAAACGCATTGAATGCGGTTCAAACTCGGGCTCAACTTCTAGATGCAGAGAAGTTGATTAGTGGCGATAGATATTTGTTTATTCGTGATGTGTATTTGCAGCGCCGTGAGCACTTAGTGAATGATGGAGAAATTGACATAGATGATATTGAGTTTGACTTAGAAGGTTTTGACGAGGACTTTGAATCTTTTGATGAGGATTTTGACGAAGAATTTTAGCGTAAGGCTCATATCGCACCGGGATACTGGCGCCTTACTTTGCATATGGGGCTTAGCGCGGTGAGTTTGGCTAGGAATAAACCAATTTGTTACCCCTAACCACAAACACAGCGCTAAACATTTTGGCGGTATAGCCTGTGCCGCTAGCCAATAATATTCAGTATTTCTAGGCCGACAAAACATTTTGACTCTATGGCTCCGGGCTGTGACAAAACGCGACTTACCTTTGCTCGAGCCTGAAGCATTGGGTTGTGGCCGTGCGCGGAGGTGACGGCAATTTGTATCTCTGCTCCCAGGGGGATGGTTTCCTCTGTGGATATAAGCAGGCCACCGCCACTGAGGTTGTGACACATCCCCTTCAGGGCACAGTCGCCTATGTTGATATGTACCGGGGTTTCAACCTTCATTCGAATGAAGTTTCGCTTTTCTTGGTAGTCTCTACTGGCTAGGTTCATAGCAACGTACCTTCTTTGCTTGTGGGAAATGAAGGTCGCACTTCGCTTGTGCGAAGTTAGCGAACAAAATTGTTGTCTAAATTATTCTTATTTCAACAATCAGTGTGTTGTTCAGTGTTGCTTGGCCGCTTCCCGCCTTGTGTATTGTTATGGTGGGAGTGAGCCTTCGGGCGGTAGCGAGCATGCAAGGCTAGAGTTGCACTCTTACGCATTTAACCCCGTTTTTTTGTTTGCCCTTGGCGATCTGTCCACTTCGGTGGGTAGATTCAGGTGGGCTATTTGATGACTAACGCCCTGCACTATAAGCCAACTTTCTCTGTTAACCAATAGTGTCTATTGGTTAGCGCAAGTTAAGCGTCAGTTCAGCTTGGTTATGCGCAAATGAGCACAGAGGGTAGTTATCCAGTAATTGGTTTAACTATAGCCGCTAAAACACCGAGAGAGTAAACCGATATGGTGAAAACTCTGCCAATTGTTCACATTGTAAGCGTTAATCATATAAAAGAACTTATATTGCGAGTATTCACCAAGGTTTTGCCAAAAAACCAAGTGGATTGGCCTATTATTAAAGGTAGTGTTGTTAAAAGAAAAACGTTTTCTTACTCTCTTGCACGGGGTGTGTGATGGGAGTAGTGTACTTGCCCTCAGATCGCTCTAGGGCCCAAAAACAAGGTTATACAATGGCTATTGCTGGCAAATCGCTGCTGGTTATTGATGATGACTCTCTGGTACGTCAGAGTATTGTGGCGTATTTGGAAGACAGCGGTTTTAAGGTTCATGATGAATCTGAAGGCAGAACTGGCCTTGCATGGTTTGAGAAAAACCGGCCAGATTTGGTTCTAACTGATTTACGCATGCCGGATATGGATGGTTTGAGCATTTTGGGTGCCGTTAAGGAAATAGATGAAGATGTGCCCGTGATTGTTGTGTCCGGCATGGGCATGGTGAATGATGTGGCCGAGGCTTTGCGCCTGGGTGCCGCAGACTATCTCACTAAACCCATCACCGATATGGAAGTGCTAGTACACTCCATTACACGCTCCTTGGCACTATATCGTCTGCACATAGAAAACCGCCGCTATCGCAGTGAGCTAGAGTCGGCAAACCGCGAGTTAAAAGAGTATATTCGTGTACTAGAGCGAGACCAGCAGGCTGGCCGTCAGGTGCAGTCCAACTTACTTCCCCCCACCCCCGTCAAACTGAATAACCTCAATATTGCCCATAAAATCATCCCATCACTCTACTTGAGCGGTGATTTTATTGACTATGGTGTGTTGTTTGATCGGTATGTGGCGTTTTATCTTACTGATGTGTCCGGCCATGGTGCGTCTTCGGCGTTTGTGACTGTGTGGTTGAAGCAGCGCGTGAATCGCCTTTTTCGCGAGAAGGAAGCGCTAGAGGCCGGGGAGCTAGGCAATGAAATGTCAAAGATGCTCCAGATAGTGAATAAGGAAATTATTCGATCAAAGTTTGGTTGTCACCTCACCTGTTTTGTGGGGATTTTGGATACCCATACCAATAAATTAACCTATATTGTGGCTGGTCATTTACCTTTGCCGGTAATGCTAACAGCCGAAGGTGCACAGTTTGTTGAAGGCAAGGGCAAGCCGGTGGGGATATTTGAAGACGCCACTTGGCAAGTTTACGAGGTGACATTGCCAGAGGTATTTTCTTTAATGGCTTTTTCAGACGGAATATTAGAAATAATGCCCTCAGAAGATTTGTCCACCAAAGAGCAACAATTGCTAGACTTAGTATCAAATACTGAAGGAAGTATCAGTAAGTTGGTGTCTACTTTTACCATTACTGAGGCAACTTCAGCGCCAGACGACATCGCAATTTTGAGTTTGTTTACCGAGACCGGCCAATGAGTGTTGGGCACATTTATGTAGCAGATCATGAAGGAACCTACGTTATCCGCATGGAGGGCGATGTTCGTTTAACGCTGTGTATATCTTTTGATCAGTTTATTTCCAGCATGTTCTCGCACGAGGGCGGTGCAGAAGCTGTAGTATTTGACTTAAGGGCTGCTGAGGGTATTGATAGCACCACATTAGGGTTAATGGCTAAAATTGCCATTGGCGCTAAAAATAAAGGGTTGCCTAGCCCGGTGATTGTGACCGATAACAACAGTATAATTCGCCTGTTAGAATCCATGGGGTTTGAAGAAATTTTTGAAGTTTCTAAGTCTCTGGCCATTCCGCAAGCAAGCGAAGAGCAGTCGCTTGGCGCAGAAGTGAGCGATGAAAGCAACGTTCAACAAACCGTGCTCGAGGCTCATAAAATTCTAATGGATCTTAACCAGCCCAATAAAGCCCGCTTTCATGAGTTGGTAGAAACCCTCCAAAACAAGTTTTAATGATTATGCTTGAGTCTATTGTTTGTACCGGTACCCTGCGCCGGGTATTGATCATTTTTATTGTCGTATCCACCACAGCTGTCCTTGGGTGCACACAGACTTTACGTTCAAAGGTCACGGTTTTCAGTGCGGCAGCGCCAATTGCCGGTAGCATTGAAGTGATTGCAGGCCCGGAGGTAGATGCACGATCACTGGAGTTTGCGCACTACAAAACCCGTTTAGGGCAGTTGCTACAACAAAAAGGCTTTAGCGTGGGTGGCTCTGCACCGGAGTATCAAGCGGTAATTGGGTATTCCTTAGCTCAGGCGAATAACGACGAAGACTGGGGGGGCGCTGTGTTACTAAGCCCCAGCTATGTAAAGCCCAGCCCCTATGCCAACGCGGTGGTAGTGCAGTCGACCAACTCCAAGCGGAGATTCAGACGTGAGTTAACCTTAATTGTTCGTCACAGGCACACCGAGGAGCGTGTCTATGAAGCGCGTGCAGTTAGCGTTGGGGCCTGCGATGTATTTGCGGTGGTGTTTGACGAGATGGCCCAAGCGATACTCAAGACCTACCCCGCAGCCAATGGCAGTATCCAAACTCTCGCTGTGCCTGGTGATTTGATTTGCCGGTAGAGCAAATAATCCAAAGCTCAAGGCGTAGTTGGGCGCCTATTAAGGTTTGGTGAAACATTAATCAAGTTTGGGGTTTTCTCGGTTCGTAGGGCGCGCTAGCGGGTATACTTATCCACTATGAAACGCCTGGTCGACCCCATCTTTACTTTGTTTAATTTACGCGCTTTAGTGGCGGCGCTCGCCTTGTGGTGGGCGGCAGGGCTACCTCAGCCACAATGGCTGCTGGCGGTCACTTCGGGCTTTGATCATACCGTCTTTCGCTTAGCGATGGATATCAGCGCGCTCCCTTCATCTCAGACGCAAATCACCGTGGTGCATGTTCCGGCTGTTGAGTATGACAGTTGGCTGGCAGATATCCCAGGTGCTGAGCGGCTTGAATCTTTATTAAGCTTATCTGCAGTTTCCCCAGATATGGGCGGTCAATCGGTGGTAGGGATTGTACTCGAGCGGCCGCTCATCATGATCCAGCCTCAGGCTGAAAGCCTGTTGGGCGATGTTCAAAAAGGGCGCAGAACCAAAGACCATCTCTATAACGAAGTGAATCAGGTGTTGAATCGCCGCGAGCGCTTGATCGACCAGTTGCAAGGGCCGCAGGTAATTTTAGGTGTAGAGGGTGGCACGTTTACTGGAGGTGTTGTTGTTACTCAAAATGCCGTCACTCACTGGGCGTCTGAGCTACCCAAATGGGCGCAGCGTTTTCTTTGGCATCAGGAGCTGCTCACATCAAAAATACAAGGAGCTAATCCAGTTTTTCATTACGCCCCAATTTGGGAGCAAAAAGGTTTGCCTCGGGCGCTTATATCGCACGCTGCAGGTCAAATTTTACCCGGTTTTGAGCTCTTGTTTCTTCATGCAAGCCAGTTACAAGCGGCGTCATCTCTAGCGTCGCCACTGCAGTCTTCTGCCATCACCTGGCAGGCAGATCAAGGGGTTGTTATTGGCAGCAAAAAATACCCCGCTTCAGTCTTTGGGGAAATGATCCCCCTCTATGGAGAGCATTCGAATTTACGCTCTGCACTGCGTCAAATTAGCCTAGATGCTGCACTGGCCAGTGATGATTTATCTGGGTGGATCTTAGTTGGGCGTGACGGAAGCAAAACCTTGGAGATACTCGCCCAGTCAATTGCAGCCATGGCCGATGGCGCTCAAATTGTGGAGCCCATGTGGTGGAGCCCCGTGCAAAAAGGCTTGCTGATTTTATTGGCGCTATGGGTGTGCTTTGTGGTGCCTCGGTTAACGCAGTATTGGCGCTCCACTACATTGCTGATGATAGGTAGCGCCTTAGCTCTTACCACTGTGTTGGCGCAGTCAATTTACCAAGTGTGGCTTCCGGTTGGACAGCTGGTACTGTATTTATTACTTGGAGTGTTATTGATTTCGCTTTGGCAGCGTCAAGTGCGCAAGATGGGTACCATGACTCATACCCTCCAGTTGACGTTATTAGAGCTGGCGGATTACCGAATGGCGAACGGAGAGTTTAGGTTGGCCATGGAGACGTTGGGGCGTTGCGAAAATAGCAGTGAGGTGTATGGCCGTCTCTATCACATTGGTGAAACCCTTACCGAGCAAAATCAGGTGGATTTAGCGTTAGATGCATTTACGGCAATTCGTAAACGCCGCTACAAGGATGTTTCGCAAAAAATGTTGGCGTTGGATCGTCAAAAACAGTCGCAATCACTGGTCGCAAGCCAGAGTGCTGCGGCCAACACGACGTTAGATCAAACTCAAGCGCTTCAAGGTGTGAAGGCGCCGTCAAATACTCTGGGTCGGTATCACATTAAAGCGGAGCTTGGGCGCGGTGCGCACGGCACCGTCTATTTGGGTTACGACCCGAGTATTGACCGTGAAGTAGCAATAAAAACTTTGAACTACGAGCAGTATGATCGCAGCGCGCTAGAGGGCATTAAAGGGCGGTTTTTTAAAGAGGCGCGAGCGGTAGGCCGTCTGTCTCACCCACATATTGTGCAGGTTTATGATATGGGGGAGGAGCACAACCTGGCCTATATGACCATGGATTACGCCAAAGGGCACCCATTAAGTGATTATATTAACCCTGAAGCGTTGTTAGACGTGGCGACGGTTTATCGGATAGTGCTGCACGTGGCCGAAGCTTTACACTATGCTCATCAACAGGACATTGTTCACCGCGATATCAAACCCAGTAATATTATCTTTTTGGAAGAGCCCTTTTCTGTGAGGGTGACAGATTTTGGTATTGCGCGAGTGGCAGATCACTCCCAGACCCGTACCGGCGAAATATTGGGTAGCCCCCTATATATGGCCCCAGAGCAGCTACGTGGAGAAACCGTCGGGTGCCCGGCGGATATATTCAGTTTGGGCGTGACTTTTTATCAATTGTTAACCGGTGTATTACCATTTAATGGTGACAATATTGCCAACTTAAGTTACGCGGTAATCAATGAAAAGCATCAAAGCGTGCGGCGCGTGCGCAGTGGTTTGCCCAGCAGCGCTACGCGAATAACCAATATGGCCCTGCAGAAAAAACCAGAGCACCGTTATCTCACGGCGTTCGATTTTTCGGAGGCTGTAAGGAAGGCGTTAAAGCGTGACTTTGGTGTGGATGTTTCAAAAGAACGATTGGTCTAAATGATAAAACGAGATAAAAACTATGGCGGTATTGGTACAGCTTTTAGATGATGTGGTTATTCACAAGTTTGAACTACAGGGGGCCCAAGTCTTGGTGGGGCGAAAGCCCGGCAGTGACATTATTATTGATGACTCTGCTGTAAGCAGTAGCCATGCTTGTATTACGCTGCAAGCTAACCCGTATTTTGCTGAGTATTTAGAAGCCTATCTTGAAGATCTAAATAGCACCAATGGAACCACGTTAAACGGTCAGTCAGTAGTGGGTAAGCAGCGCTTGCGTCATAATGACGTCATTAAATTTGCCTGGAACACGTTTAAGTTTATAGATGAATCAGAAGAGCAAATGGAAAAAACGGTTCAAATGTTAAGAACGCAGTCTTCTCAATAAGTGAGAAGACTGCGTTCGCTCTAAAATTAAGCGTCCAATTTGCTGATACCACCAAAGGCTGTAATCAGCTGCTTTATAAACTTGGATATTTCTAAGGTCATAATGGCAAAAGTTTGATCCAGCTCTTCAGCAACGCTCTCGGCTTGGCGGTCATCGACCTTTTCAACTAACGCATCTGCAAATTTAACGCGTTTGATACCCAGTTCATGATCAAGTACGCATTCAATGGCATCGTTCCACTGAACCGCTAAACGCCGTACAAACATGCCCGTGTCCAAGTGTTGTAAAAACTCAGGGGCGCTTAAATCTTGGTTTTTGCAGCGAATAATTCTGCCTTCGTCTTTGGGGGCCTCAAGTTCACACTCTTCACCCAGCGTAAAAGGCGCAGGGGCTGCTTGTTCACGCAGCCAAAGCGTCATAGATTGTGTGGGAATGTTTTTGCAGCTAAGTGGGATTACCGGCAAAGACCCTATTGCATCACGTAAACAATTTAAAAACTCTTCGGCCCGTTTTGCAGAGGCGCAATTAATCACAATGTATTGATCTTTTGGGGAAATATAAGCCAACACATTGTGCGATTTGGTAAAGGCCCTTGGTAACAGCGTTTGCTGTATATCCTCTTTTAAGGTTTGCCGCTCTTTGCGACTAACATGGCGCCCTTCTTCGTTCTGAATTGCCTGAACCTTTTCTTCAAGTTGCTCGTTGATAACGGCGGCGGGTAATACCTTCTCTTGCTTTTTGAGGCACAGCAATAAGTACCCATTGGTGCTGTGCACTAACAATTGGCCATGGCGACCTAACGGCGGTACCCAACCCAGTCGTTGCATATCTTGGCTATTGCAAGGGGTGAAGGCAAAATGCGCGAGCTGATCTTCTAAGCTGGAGGCAGATTCGTCAAAGGGTTTGGTTAACCGGTACACCCTTAAGTTTTTAAACCACACGCTTTGTATCCTTATTATTTTTGAGGGCAAATTTGGGGGGAAGGGCGCGCATTAAGCCTTCTTGTGCACCTCCCGTCAAGGTCGACTGGTTTGGGACGGTGGTTTTTGGGACAATGCGTGGCCAACACATTGAGTTAACTCTATGAAAGCCGTTTGCAAGCCTGTTCAAGCTCCGCCATTATTTTCTTACCCCAAGTACTGGGCGGAATGCTATGGCCCTGCGCCCTTTTTACCGACCTCTCGCCAGGAGATGGATGCGTTGGGCTGGGATAGCTGTGATGTCATCATCATCAGTGGCGACGCCTACGTGGATCACCCAAGCTTTGGCACTGCGGTTATTGGCCGCTTACTAGAGGCGCAAGGCTATAGGGTGGGGGTGATCGCTCAACCTGATTGGAAAAGCGCAGAGCCCTACAAAGAGTTGGGTAAGCCCAATTTATATTTTGGCGTGTCTGCGGGCAATATGGATTCTATGATTAACCGCTACACCGCGGATTTGCGTTTGCGCTCTGACGATGCCTATACACCTGGGGGTGCGGGTAATAAGCGCCCAGATAGAGCCGTTATTGTTTACAGTCAGCGTTGCAAAGAAGCCTATAAAGATACCCCTATAATAATTGGTGGTATTGAAGCGAGTTTGCGCCGAATTGCTCAGTACGATTACTGGAGTGATGAAGTGCGCCGTTCGGTTTTGGTGGATTCCAACGCGGATGTATTACTGTTTGGTAATGCCGAGAGAGCGATTGTAGAGGTAACGCATTTATTGGCTCAAGGTATGGCGGTGAATGCGCTGCCGATGATTCGCGGTACGGCACACATTAGAAAGTCCCCGCCTGGCGGCTGGACAGAGATAGATTCCTCTCGGGTGGATTGGCCAAAAAATATTGATGCCATGCCTAACCCATATGAGTACAAGGAGCAAAGTACTGAGGAATGCCAAACAAAAAATGCAGATGCGCAAAACGAAGAGGCCCCGGTGCGCATTATCCCAATGCCTTTGCACCGTAAACTAGGCTATGACCCTGCAAAAACTTATTTGCGTTTGCCCTCCTACGATAAAGTGCGTAATGACCGCGCTCTTTATTGTCATACCTCTCGGGTTTTACATTTAGAGTCCAACCCACACAACGCCAAGCCATTGGTACAAAAGCACGGCCGTGTGGATGTTTGGATCAACCCGCCGCCCATCCCTTTAGAAACAGAAGAAATGGACGCGGTGTTTGGCTTACCCTTTGCCCGTGTACCTCACCCGATGTATGGCGACGCAAAAATTCCCGCTTATGACATGATTAAAACCAGCGTCAATATTATGCGCGGGTGTTTTGGCGGGTGTACGTTTTGCTCTATTACCGAGCACGAAGGGCGAATTATTCAAAGCCGCTCCGAGCAATCTATTTTAAATGAGATAGAGCAAATTCGAGACAAAACCCCAGGTTTTACCGGTGCCATATCCGATTTGGGTGGCCCTACCGCCAATATGTATCATTTAAACTGTAAATCGCCAGAGATACTTGCTAACTGTCGGCGCTTGTCTTGTGTGTTTCCTAGTATTTGCAAAAATTTAATTACGGATCATTCTCCCACGACTCAGTTATACCGTAAGGCTCGTAATTTAAAAGGCGTTAAAAAAGTTTCTATCGCCTCGGGGCTTAGGTACGACCTTGCCGTTAAAGACCCCGAATATGTGAAAGAGCTGGTTACCCATCATGTGGGCGGATATTTAAAAATAGCGCCAGAGCATACCGAAGATGGGCCGCTTAATCACATGATGAAGCCAGGCATTGGTACCTATGATGACTTTAAAAAAATGTTTGAGAAGTACTCAAAAGAGGCCGGTAAAAAGCAATATTTGATCCCGTATTTTATTGCTGCGCACCCAGGCTGTGAAGATGAAGATATGATTAATCTTGCGTTGTGGGTTAAGCGCAATAAATATCGGTTAGATCAAGTGCAAACGTTTTATCCGTCCCCCATGGCCATGGCAACGGCAATGTACCACTCAGAAAAAAGCCCTTTGGGCAAAGTGACTTATAAAAGCCGAACCGTACGCACACCCAAAACCATTGAGCAACGGCGATTGCAAAAAGCGTTGTTGCGGTTTCATGATGAGGCCAACTGGCCAATGCTGCGTGAAGCCTTTAAGAAAATGGGGCGTGAGGATTTAATTGGTGAAGGGGAGGACGCATTGGTTCCTGCGGAAAAACGTGCAATCAAACCTCGAATGACCAGTAAACCAAATAAAAATGCCAGTGCACGACGCGGTCGCGCTTCGCGGTCATCTCAAAGCCGAGGGCCAAAAGCCCGCCGCTAAAAGCTGTCGTTAAAAGCTGTCGTTAAAAACTACGGCAGTGCACTGGGTGCATTCCAGAAATGTCTAGAGCAGTTCATGACTGTGCGCATGGTGGCGGCCAGCTCAAAGGAGTTGCCGTGTTTAAGGGCGTGACGAATGTGGTGGATGGTGAGTTGCTGCTCACGGGCTACCTGTTCTGGGAGGTCTACAGGCAGCTCGGCATCAGGAAAGGGGGCGTTTAACAGTAAAAACCCCCGGTGGGTTAAAACCGCTTGATCTAATGCTTCTTGACGGACGGTATCGTCGTACTGCAGATAGTCCCCGTGGGCCATCCATAGCAGGGTACTAAAGCACGCCCCGTGGCGCGTGCTGTGCAAGCCAAACTCATCCGGTGTGTCTGGCCCGGCAATGTCTTCTACGTAGAGCATGGTCTTTCTGGGGAATTGCTTATACAGCGCGATCAAAATTTTGGCCGCGTCGTGGTAAAAATCGTTAATGTGAATATCCGACTCGGTCATTATTCTTTGTAACCTTGTAAAAACTCGCCAAAGTCATCAATGGCTTTTTTAAGTTCCGACGCCACCGGTAAAAACACGATGCGAAAATGGTCAGGTGTTGTCCAGTTAAACGCGGTACCTTGAACCAGCAATACCTTCTTTTGAATGAGAAAGTCCAAAATTAATTGTTGGTCATCGTCGTATTGGTATAGGTCTCTATCAATTTTGGGGAACATATAAATTGCCCCCTTGGGTTTGACTACGCTGATCCCGGGTATTTTCTCTAGAGCCGTCAAGGCGGCGTTTCGCTGCTCTAATAAGCGCCCACCAGGAAGAATTAACTCGTTCACGCTTTGGTAGCCACCTAAGGCTGTTTGTACTGCATACATAGCTGGAGCATTTGCGCACAGACGCATGGAGCACAGCATCTCTACGCCTTTGATATATTCTTGCGCAGCTTTTTTAGCCCCGCTGAATATGAGCCAGCCAGAGCGAAACCCGGCCAGGCGGTAGGCTTTTGACAGCCCGTTAAAGGTTACGCATAGCACGTTGGTGGCAATACGAGCCAATGGTGTAACTTCTACGTCGTCGTAAACAATTTTGCTGTAAATCTCATCGGCAAACACTACCAGTTTATGCTCTTCAGCAATGGCTACCAATTGCTCGAGCATCGCTTTGTTGTATACAGCACCCGTTGGATTGTTCGGGTTGATAATGACTATGGCGCGCGTATTGGGCGTGATTTGGCTTTTGATGTGCTCAATATCTGGGTACCACTGTTCGGCTTCATCGCAGCGGTAATGGACGGCGTTTCCTCCAGATAAGTTGACCGCTGCCGTCCACAGGGGGTAATCGGGTGAGGGTACAAGCACCTCGTCGCCATCGTTGAGTAATGCTTGGCAAGCCATAACAATCAACTCGCTTACGCCGTTACCTAAAAAAATATCCTCAATGTCGATGTCGGGAATTTTTAAACGCTGACACTCCTGCATGATAGCCTTACGTGCAGGAAACAGCCCCTTTGAGGCAGTGTAGCCTTGGGCTGCGCGAAGATTGTGGATCACATCTGCGATGATTTCATCGGGTGCATCAAAGCCAAACGGCGCTGGGTTGCCAATATTGAGCTTTAAAATTTTGTGGCCGTCTTCTTCTAGGCGGTTTGCGTATTCGAGCACGGGGCCACGAATGTCATAGCAAACGCCTTCTAGTTTTTTAGATTTGTTGATGTATTGCATTTCCCCTACGAACCCTTTTAAATCATAAGTCGCTGGCTATCATTTATTTGTAACTCATTGCGGAGCACCTAATCATTATGGCAGATACCCCTATAAAAGACGAAGCATATTGGCGGCAGCAACTGGATGATCATAGCTATGATATTTGCCGAAATAAGGGAACCGAGCGGCCATTTACAGGAAAGTACGTGAATGAAAAGCGCGATGGCAACTATCAGTGCCGGTGTTGCAAAACGCCTCTTTTTTCATCCGCAGCAAAATACGATTCAGGCTCTGGGTGGCCAAGTTTTTATGCGGGTGTTTCCTCAGAGGCTATTGATGAGCACCGAGATACCTCCGTAGGTATGGTTCGTACAGAAATAGTCTGCCGTCACTGTGGGTGCCATTTGGGTCATGTGTTCCCAGATGGACCGGCCCCAACCGGGCTTAGGTATTGCGTAAATTCTGCGTCTTTACATTTTGATGAGTCAGGCGAGCAAGAGGCGAAGGAATAACAGTGGTGCGCGCATTCAGCGATATTTTAAAAACCGCTCAATTACATAAGGGTGGATTAGAGGCCGTGAAAGTACAACTGCCCGCGGTAAAGTCTGATGACGTGCTGGCGAGCATTACTGACGACAGGGCGCTTTCGGCCATTAGCTTAAGAATCTTTCAGGCCGGTTTAAAGTATTCAATGGTGACCAAAAAGTGGCCGGTGTTCGAAGCGCATTTCAACGGGTTTGAGCCGATGGCCTGCGCTATGCAAAGTGACGAGGCGTTGGAGCAATGTATGGCAAATAGAGCGTTGATTCGCCATTTTGGTAAGCTCAAATCTATCCGCGTCAATGCCACTATGGTATTAGATAAGCAAAAGACGCATGGCAGCTTTATGAAATGGATTGCCGCATGGCCCAGTGACGACATTGTGGGGTTGTGGTTGGCCTTAAAAAAAGGCGGGGCTCAGTTAGGGGGCCATTCGGGGGCTCGATTTTTACGAGTCATCGGCAAAGATACGTTTTTACTGACCGATGACGTAGTTTCTGTGCTCAAGGCAGAGGGCGTGGTGACTAAAATGCCAACAGCCCAAAGAGACCTAAAAGTGGTGCAGCAGGTCTTTAACCAGTGGCGTACGCAAAGTGGCTGGCCGTTGGCGCATATTAGCCGGGTGGTGTCTATGACGGCTATGGCGGCAAACTAGTCGTAAATTTGTTTTTTCTTCCAGTCTTGGTCGGTTTGGCCAAATTCGTCCCATTCCGAGCTGGCTTTGTCATCAGGCTCTTCTGGCACGGGTGAGCTTGTTTCGCCCTCTGGGGCGGCTTTTGATTGTAGCTGCGCAACCGCTTCACGCAGTTGCGCAATGCGGTTATCAAACTGGCCGTTTTTCCCTTCTTTGATAAGTAGCTTTAGCCCCAGCTCAAAATAGTGCAGGGCTAGAGGATATTTTTCCTTGTCGCGTGCAATTCGCCCGTGTAGAACATAGGAATCTACGGTGAGTTCGAGTACCAACTGTTTAATCATGGCCCGATAGGCGTC
>CAYZQH010000063.1:0-13819 GCA_964480055.1 uncultured Cellvibrionaceae bacterium | reverse complement strand
TAAGTAGTAACGCTATAAGTGTGCCCCAAAACACAGGAAGCCTTTTGATCTGAACAGTTCTATATTGCGTGAATATAATGAATACCCATGAAAGGAAACCATATAAAAAACAGTGGCCTACTTTATCACCGTAAGGAATATATGTTGTTATATTGCTGAATACGGCTGTGCCTTTAGTATTTGCTAGGAAAAGAATATAAAAAATAAAAACTAAAAAACCAAGTGCGAATAGCCTAATAATCAGTTTGTGAAGCTTAATCAAAAGGGATGTACTCCCATTTTTGAAATCGTGTAAGGTTGGGTTTTAACTTTGTAAGTAGTGCAAATATTGATGCCATCATAAGAAATACGTACATTCAGTGAGTGTTATCCGCCAGTAATTTTCTATCCAGTACCTTTCTATAAAGTCACGTGTAATTTTATGATGCTGAGAGTAACCATCGCTTAATAAAGCGGGGATCCTGCCAGCATGTCGAAGATAATGATCATCTGAAGGGCAGCCTTAGCTAAGGATGCCGCTGTTAAGTTTCTACTATTCTGCGTACGCCCATGCCATCTAACTTATTGCGTATGGAGTTATGCGTCTTTGCAATCTACGGAACTTTTTTCTGTGTAATGTGCTGGGGGTAATTTCTGCGCCTATGCCTTGGTTTACCGTTGTCTGTAATGGGAGCGGCCACATATAGAGTCTGAATGTTCAGTTATTTGGTAAAACTATAGCGCAACTTGGACGGGGGATTAAGTAGTGGTGTTGGCTTTGATCACTTGGCACCGCAGTTTAATGCACGTAATGCCATTGGTAGTATGAGAGCTTGCCCACAAGTTGTTTGATGACCCCTAAAAAGTGCGACTGTGTCACAATTTGTAGGGCCAATAGCTGATATCTTAAACATGTATTTTTAATGCATGTTTAATGCCTTGTCGCGGGCAGGTATAGGTAGATTGATTTGAATCAAGCCTATCGAGTTAAACGCGTGACCACCAGTCAATGAGTTGTAGTATGGGGGTGTGATTGCTGAGCTTGGCTGCTATTAGCGGTGGTCATCGAGTGCTTGTGCAGCGGCTCACATACCCAGCCGGCATTTTGTGGTTCAGTGCCCACCAAGCAACGCACGTTTCAAGATAAGAAATAACTAAAAGGTTTTGCCCAACGAGTAAAGGGCATGTTTGAGGTAGAGTTTATGAAATGCAATTGGGGCATAAAAGCGGGCATTTTTTCGATATTTTTAGCTTTGCAGGGATGTGGTGGTGAGGAAGCCCCCGGCAGCAATCATACGCCGGTAGCGGGTGACTGCAATGCTCCAGCAGATCAAGTGCTGACGGATATTGATAGCGTGACCAATTGGGTCAACGCTATGCCTAAACCGCTCTCCTTGCCGTGTTTTGTCAAAAGCTTGCCTCGTCCCATGTTGTACAGTGCAACATTAAGCCAGTTTAGTGCGCAACCCTCCCTTGGTAAAAGAAGCCCAAGGTTGTTTTTTACCTTTGGTAAGTTGGTGTTAACGGTTGTGCCAGCAGAGGCCCACGCCACCGTAAAAGATCCAGAAACCGGTGAGACCTCGCAAGTGTGGGATAAAGACGGCATTCAGCTTTTGGAATTGTCCTATGAAGTGGAGTCTGACCATATTGTTCCGCAATCGATCAAAGGCGAGTTGAAGTTCCCCATTACAGGGCCGTTACCAAGGTATGCCCCGTACGATAAAATTGATTTTTCTTCAGCTTTGAGTGTGTGTGCGTTTTGTCACGGTAGAGAAACACTTATAGAAGAAATTGAGGGCGTGCCCGTTTATCGCTCAATAATGTTGCGTAATGATCGAAGCGCAGAGTTGGCGATTGATTTTATGCTTGGTGAATATGCAGTGTGTGACCCGACCGTCAGTAAGAGCGAAGCCTACCGCTGCGAAATGTTAGAGGCCATCTACGGTCAAGGGGATTTGATTTGGAGTAGCTTCCGTAAAGAAATTGAAGTTTTTTGATCAATCAGGCCTGGTAGTCCTTGTTATTACTGCGCTTAGAGCCTTTGCGGCCGCTTTATGGGTCGCTCTTAGGTGGCTCGGCCTTTGTTATACCTTCCCACCTTCCCGCCTTTAACTGCTATTCGTTGTTACCAGCCGTGTAGTTATCTTGGGGGCATTTTTTTGGGTGTTACGCCTTTGTCGTTAAATCCTGCCAAACCCATTTCAAACTAAATATGTGACCTTCGTCAAACTTTCTGACGGGAACCACTTAAATTCAAGCTGTACTTATCTTTTCGCAATTCTGCCAACTACGTACTGGTTTTACCTTCAATTGCGCAGGATAACGGCAGTTATTAGTACGAAGTGCACAAATTTTGATCTCTAGCAAAGTACGTTCTGCGGGTGTGTGTTCTAGTTGGACTGACGTGGCCCCGCGTATTTACAATTTATAACAAATACCCGGTTGGCAATTCATTAGTATGCGAGTGTGTAAATGCAAATGTAAAAATCCATTTTGGGGATACCACCTATGAACAGATTATTCATTATTGCTTTATCCGCCGCGGTCTTATCCGCGTGCGGCGGTGACGGACCAAAACAGAAAGACCCAGACGCAACAATTCCAGATAAGAAAGTGGATTACAGCAAACTAGAGGTCACGCCCCTGTCGACGGACGGGTTGGTCTTGGTGGATGAGGCGACGGTGGTTCACCATGTTAACAATGGCTTGCGTATGCAGGTAGCCAATGGTGGTAACAACATTTTAAGAAAGGATGTAGATGGAGTAGCCGTGCCTCAAGCGCCCTCGGCAGATGCTGGGCAAGCAGAAAGCAACGGTGCCGATGGTAGCGGCAGTGGGTTTTCTGAGACGAACGTGCATGTGCAAGGAGTGGATGAGGCTGATTACGCCAAATATGACGGTAGCCATTGGTATATTGCTACGCAGCCTGGTGGCAGTTTGAATGTAAATGATCGAAAGCCGGGTTTAAAAATTTACGCCACGGACCCCGCTGTACCCGAGGCAGTATCTCTTGGTAAGTACAATTACGACGACCAATGGGGCGCGGTGGGAGAGATATACACCGTGAGCAAAGAGGGTGAAACCAGCCATATTGCGGCCATAAGAAACCAGTGGGGAAACGTACGCCCCTTCTTGCCTGGACGTGGCCTTGCCATCAGTCGCTTTGAGGGTGTTTTGGTGGATGTGGCAGTGCCTTCAGTTGACGTGCTTGACGCGCCTGATACCAGTATTGCTGTGGAGCCAAACCTTGATATAGAGCCTGCTATTGCGGTTTCTAAAATTGCCTTTTGGCCTGGGCACCAAAACAGTACAGTGAAGGTGGAATTAGTTGATGTAGAAAACCCCAATAATCCGCAAGCAGATTGGAGCATTGAGCTAGATGGCTCACTTATCCAGAGCCGTAAAGTGGGCAATACGCTGTATATGGTGACTCGGTTTGACCCCTGGTTAAAGGGCTTAGCGTATGAATACGGGGATTTAACGGTTCGTGAAGACAATGAAAAATTATTGGTAGACGCAAATATAGAAGCTTTGTTTCCTAGCTACCGCATTGGTAAGAGTGAGGTTCCTTTAACCAAGAATTGTTATGTTCAATCGGGTATTCAAAAAGTGCATGGCTTAGCGTCATTGGTTCATATCACAGCTATTGATTTGGGCGCGCAAAAAGTTATTTCTAGCCAGTGCTTAAATGCCAACGTAGAAGCACTGAGTATGTCGACCAAGTCGTTGTACTTGACTGGGTCCGTCTATAAGAATCAAACATCCTCCACAGTGATTCATAAATTCGATTTGACTGAGTCTGGCGTAGACTACGCCGCTTCTGGAGCGGTACAAGGTACCGTTGGTTGGAGGAGTGACCCAGTGTTTCGTATGCACGAGCATGACAACCAATTCCGAATTGTTACGTCGCAGTGGTCAAAAGCGGGCCCAGAGCATCAGTTAACCATTTTGGAGCCTAAAGGCAAGACGTTGGTAGAAATGTCTACTCTACCCAATAAGGCAAACCCCGCTCCAATTGGTAAGCCCCGTGAAGATATTTATTCGGTGCGTTTTGAAGGGGACAAAGCATACATTGTGACCTTTCGTCAGACGGACCCTCTATATGCCATTGATTTAAGTGATCCCAAAAATCCGGTTGTGACGGGTGAGCTAGAAATCCCAGGTTTTGCCACTTATATGCACCCTGTGGGTGAGGGCTATTTATTTACCTTTGGCCAAGATGCCGATGAAAACGGCCGTACTAAGGGGTTAAAGGCAGAGCTTATTGATGTGCAGGGCGATACACCTGAAGTGGTTTCTTCATTTATTTTGGGTGGCCGCGGTAGCCAGAGTGTGGCGTTGAACGATTTGCGCGCGTTTTCCTTCCAAAAAGCGGGGGATGATAATTTACGCGTGGCCATACCGGTAAGAATTCAAACGGAAGCGGTGGTTGGAATAGACGAGAAATCAGCACCGGTAAAAACTGCTACGGGTGTACAGTTGTTTACCATCACTGATATTAGTGGCGGTGCAACAATGAAAGATGCCGGCATGGTAGTTGTTTCTGAAGGCGGCAATTACTTAAATCGTGGCAGAACCGTACTTCATGATGATGCGCTGTTTATTAATTATGGTAATGACGTATGGGTAGCACCTTGGTCGGCCCCTAAAGACCTTGAAAAAGCCAAAAGCGGTGAGCCTACTATTTGTACTGCCGTTGTGTTAAATGGGTTAAGTGTTACCGTTGAGTTGGATAATCAATACGGCATGGATACTGATGCTTGTGATGCCAAAGTTGAAGTTATGAGCAGTAACGGTGATGGCTTTTCTGAAGTATTACAAAGTATGTCGTCAAATACCAAAAACAGCTGCACCTTTTCGGGTGTAGCCGAGCGTGCTGGGAATTACCGCATTAGTGCTTCCTTGCCTCGGTTTAATACCGCTACCAGATATACAACGATCTATAGGGATGACTGCCATGTGATCCCCGAAGAGGTAGAGATGACGCTCAAATCTCAGGAGCCAAAAATTTGTACCACTGAAGCTCGCCCTTCTATTAACCTAGCGCTTTTTTCAGAGGATGAATCAATCGATTTATGTAGTGCAAAAGTTTATGTGAATCGAAACGGTAAAAATTACTCTTTAGAGCTATTAAATGAAGGTTTGCTTGATGGCGCAGGGGAGGTGACTGACTCTGTAATTAATAGTGCTGGTGACGATGTAATTCGACTACTTCCGCCCGTTGAGCGTAAAGCGTGTTACTTCCAGGGGCCCTTTGAATTAAGCGGAGAAATGATTTTGGTAATAGATCATCCAGACTATGACCCTGTCGAAGAACCTGTCGATGTGCAAAGAGACGAGTGTCATGTTCAAACTTTAAAATTGCAAGCCACTATTGATCCCGAAAATGATGCACTGATCATATTGAAATAACCAAAACATAGATATCAGCTGCAAACTAAAAAGGCTATACCAAATATTGGTATAGCCTTTTTAGTTTGAGTCGGGCAATAAGGCGTTAATTTGGCGGGCGGAGCAAGGTACAAATCCCCCCGCTTTGGATAAAAGCCAATGCTCCTAGGTACACTTGCGGCCTCCTATTGCAGCGGCTGAATAATATCGCGGTGTTTAGTGCCGGTATCGGATGAAAAAATTGTATCTGCGCTCAAGGCTCAAGCTGGCCTGTTTGTATTAAGTTGGGTCGATCAACCCTTCGGCTATCATACGCAAAGCGCTAATACTGGGGATAAAAAAGTATTCGCCGCCACGTGTTTCTACAAAACGGGGCAATTTAGGACAAAAGAAGGGTGGGTTGTTTTCATCCGTGCCGTGGATGGTCATAGTACCTTCACCGTCTTGATTGCCAATGAGCGGATCTTTTTCATTGGCCAATTTAAAGTCGTTGCCGTAGTTCACCCACTGCTGCTGTACAAATTCAAATTGGCGGTTAATGCTGGCGTTCAGTGTCATAAATATAATGCCATGTTCGCCGTCATTACTATTGGGGTCGGTAACTTTGCCGTAGGGTAATCCGCGGCGTAGTATCCTGCGGCGGTCTACCAGTGCTCCAGGTGTTTGAAAGGCGTCGTCTACGCCGTGCTCTAAAGCCCCACGGGGATTGGCTCTGCGCATATGTGCACCCAATGGACATTTACCGCCACCAATATCATCGTTGTAATTAAATGCAGTCAACTTTTTTCTTAAGCTGTTGAAGTATTCTAGGGTTTGAGTTTTTTCTTCTTCGTTACCACTTTCTTTTGCGGCATACATGGCTTTTCTGGCGCCTTCGAGCTTGTTAATAAATGCGTCGGCCTCTTCTTTGGTAGGGTAATCCACCAAGGGCGCGCCGTTTTTCCAGCGGCCTGTAATCTTTGCGGATAAAAGCTCTGGTCCACCAGGGAAGTCTTTGCCTAATTCATCCACGTAGTTTTTATAAGCGCCAACATTTTGGTGTAGCTTTCTATACACCATAAACGTGCCATTCATAGACAGCATGCGTGGTGTAGGTGCAGGGGGTAGTTCTTGGGTTTCGTCACGGTAGCCCAATATAAATTCACCGGTCTCTATTGGTTGCCAGCCTTGTTCGGTGGCGGGGTTGCCTCGGGTGGGTTTGCCTCCGCCAATGACATTGGCCGGATGCGCACCGCTGCCCTTAAAGTAAGGGTCAGAAATACCATCGGTATAGCCGAAATGTTCTTTGGCGGTGGGGATACCGTCAACAAAGACCGCGCTGGCTTCCTGGTAACCTAAATTATCGCCACTTGGATCGCGGTGACCAAATAGCTGGCTCACTCCAACGCTGTGTTCAGACTGGTATTTTTGAATTAATGTGTAGCGCTCTTCTAGTGCTTCGTAGGTTTGCGCGTTGATAGATACAAATATATGAACACGTTTGTCTTCATGCCAAATTGGGTCCCAATGCTCTGGGGCACTTGCTTTATTGTCCCCCAGTATTGTTGCTCGCGCCTTCATTCCCATACTAAAATCATCAGGGAAGCTGTGTAAGGACTCTACTGGAATACCCAAATGCTTAAGCCCTTCATAGCTAAAGGCAATGTTGGTGGTGGCGCGCGGTAAATTTTTGCGGTCACGCCCTCTCCAGGGGCTGCCGTTAACCACGTAGGGGATTAAATCTTGTAAAAAGTGTCGGCCTTCTATTGGGTTGGTAACTTCAAAAAATACGTACCGCGCGAATGGATAGCCATATCGCCCATACCCTCTAACAATATTACCTTGTATATCGTTTAAATCTATATAGTTGGTATTCATACATTAGCCTCTTAAGCCAGATTTATAGGGTGGACTTTCCTGGGGCCCAGGTTGGGCCGTCTAACTTGGCGGGTTGAGTGCGATCGGTAAAATTATTAAATGCGGATAATAGTTTTTCATTGCTTACGCCTTGATTGTTCACCGCAAATTCTGACAGCGCTTGCTTTAAATACAGAGCTTTCAGTTGCTCGGCTAAGGGCGCGTCGGTGGAGCCATTAAAATAATATGTGGTATCCAATTGGCATTTTTTGATGTAAGTAATAAAAGACGCGGCATCATTAACCTTTTCGTACCCTACGCAGTGTTGCCAAATGGCATTGGCATCAAGCTTTGCATGCTCCCAAAAACCGGTTAGGTATTCCTCCAGTGAGCCATGAAAGTTGCTGGAAAAAACTAAGTATTTAGATTTAAGGTGATCTTCTAGCGCTGGACTGCCTTCATAGAAAACATCGTTAAGAATATAGAAGCGCGCTAAGAATGTATTGGGTACTTTGGCCAAAGGGCTGAGCTCATTCTCATCCAGTGATTGCAACGATTGCCGTGTTAATGAAGTGTAACTTTGATGGTTTTCGTGCCCGTTTTTAATGGGGCTAACTAACGTTAGAGCATAGGCTTTGCCTTCCATATTACTCATACTCAAACCTCCGTGTGCTTGTATGTTTGTTGCATTAGGCGAATGGACTCCTGCGTAGACTCGTTAGCAATGCTTACTACTGGAGCAGGCGCCATTTTACCTAAGTAATGTTGGTTGCGGTATAAAAACGCATCGTACAGGGTTTTAAATTCGTCGGCATTTTTACCTTTGGCGTTGTCTATAAGCTCTAGTAGCTCGGGTTTAAGGGCTACGGCAGCTTTTACGTCATTCGAAGATGCCAGGGGGTATGCGTTGTAGTAGTGCTCTGTCCAAATTTGGTTGTGCAGAATGTATTGGTGAAATGGCTGCAGCGGCACAGATTTAGGGTACTTAGTATTTTTATGCCATAGTAAATCGAGCCCTCGGGGAATGGCCATATGAAAACTATCTACGTATTGCTTCCAGCTGCCATTGTAGTTACTAAAAAATAACATGTAGGCGTAATCTAAATTTTCTTGTGGCTGATCTTCACTGAGGCGCGGAAATTGATTCGGCATGATGATGACCCACCGTGCATAGTGAATCAGAGATAGTGTTATTAACCCGTTAAGTTTGTGGGCCATTAGCGGTGACCTGGCCAACCAAAAAATAAGTTTGTTAATATAAACTCGCCAGCGCCCTATTGGTGTTATAACGTTCATTGCGTAAGCTTTACCGGCAATATTTGACATGGCACGCTCCTATTATTGATTATTTTATTGCTGGGGAATATTGTAGTCAGAGGGTTCATGCACAGGGGCATTATTTTGTTTGTGTCTGAACTGTGAAAGTGTTTCGTAAATAATGCGTCTAGCGCGATTAATCCCCCCTAAGGGGCGGTGCGCCGGCAAGCTGTGCCATGGGTTAAAGGAAAGGTCTCGGCCGTATTGATTTTGATCTGGCGTGTCAAAACATTGTTTGTCTATGGTAAGCGTCGCCACTTTGATAAACGACGAGTCGCTTTCTTTCCACTCTTTACCTGGGTCTTCTATAGGCATGATGTGGGGTTTTGTGCGTAGCTGTACGGCAAAATCAAATTGATAGGTGTCTTCGGAGAGCTGTTTAACCATGTTTTCTTTTAAAAAATCTGGACTTAAACCTTTGGGGGTGGGGGTAGGTTTAGCTTGAGGTATTAGTGAGTATTTTACCGCTTGATCGGGCCCAAGTTGGTAAGGTGTGGTGCTCCAGTACCTGGCTTCTAACGGACTAAAATAAATTTTATTCGATTGCATTAAATTTATTAGTGATCTTGGGTGCCACAAAAAAAACCACAGCAGCTTTAACTTCCCGCCAACCAAGGCCTCAATGAGCCCGCTAAATTCTTCTACATCATGGGTAACAAATTTGGGCGTAGAAATGGTCACAAAATCTTGACTGGTGGTATTGTTGTCCGCCATTTCAATTTTTTCACCCGGTATGTTCATCAGCTTTATGGCCGCACCACGAATGTCTTTATCGTAGTCATTGAGCGCTGGCGCGTTTTGATTGGAAAACCGTACCCAAGCGTCGTAAGTACTGCCGGGTTTAAATACGCCGTAGCACACGCTAGGAGGCAATGTTTGAAGAACACTAAAACGGGCTTTAACCAGCCCATGTTGTTTTGGGTGAGCATCTCTGTGCATGGTGGTGGGGTTTTCACGCGTCATTTTGGCTTTGAGCATCTCAATCAGTTTGTCGCGAAACTTATCTTCATTTGCAGGGATACATTCGAAGGTCATAGTGGGCCCATTACTTTTACTGAAGATGAAATATTTTTGGCGCGTTAAGACTAGAGGATACGCACGACAGTTTTTTTGATCAGGCCGCCGTTTTTTATTATTTTAAATGGCGTAAAACAATTTAAGTATAGAAGGCGGAGACGTACTTGGTGAGAAAGATTAAAACTGGCGTTTAAGCCAATGATCATACTGGAGTGTTTAAAAGATACATACTCCATGGTGCTGAGGGGTATACAGGGCTGCTGCGTCCTTACCTTATTGGGGTAAGCTAAGAGGGATTGACGGAGGTTTTAGATTTACTCAGCAAAGGTGCTTGGCAGAGAGCGTTTACCGGCGCAAAAGCACGGGTCGTTGAGGGTAAGCGGGGCGAATTAACAGTAATTCACCCCCGAGTGTTACAGCGCTAGCAATATCGCCGCCCAGCCACCTGCTGCGGTCCATAGGGATGCTTGGGTTTTGTTCCAGCGGAAACACGCATAAATATAAGCCAACAGAGGCAAAAATATGGCGCACAGCCCCCAACTGAAGTCGTCTTCAAAGGATACAAATATTAAGTAAATCCAGCTAATGCCTAATAAAATGACGCCAAAGGTCATTAGGGTTGCAGATATTGGGTCCATAATACGCCTCTTGTTCTATCGTTATCAGGCAATGCCTGGGTAATGGGTGTGGGCTCGCTAAGAACTACAACTCCAGCATAAAGGTAACTGGGCCATCGTTAACAAGGTGCACTTTCATATCGGCGCCAAAGATACCTTCGGCAACGGGTTGGTGTAAAGCACCTAAGGCCTCCACAAAGGTTTCGTACAAGTTTTTTGCGTCATCGGGCGCGGCAGCCTTAGAGAACCCCGGGCGCAGGCCCTTTTGAGTTTCTGCAGCTAGGGTAAATTGCGATATGGCTAACAGCCCACCGTTAGCCTCCATCACATTGAGGTTCATTCGGCCGTTTTGGTCGCTAAATACGCGGTAGCGGGTGACTCTGTCTGCCATTTTGTGAATGTGCTCTAGGGTATCGTGTGCTTCTATACCTACAAATAATAGTAAGCCGTGGTCTATAGCACCTACTGTTTGGCCGTCAACCATCGCATGGGCGTGGCTAACGCGTTGCAACAATACTTTCATAGAGCGAGGCCTTTATGAGGTGTCTTTAACGGGAATAGGGAAAGTGTAAATAATTGTAAATGCTTCACTCAACGTTGGGCGGGTTAAAATTTAAGCCTATACAATAGATGCAAGTCTTTGCTCATGCGCATTCCGTTGCATAAGTCCGCAGATTGAGCGAGTAAAGTTTGATTTTAGCTGTACAAATAATAGATGTTAGGTAGTCAGTGAATAGTAGGCAATACATAACGCGATTTTTCTTCAGGGTGTTGGGCGCAGTGCTGATGACGTGGTTGCACAGCGGCAACGCAGAAGTATTAGATGAGCCGTGCGAAGACTGTGTTCCCGTTGGTCAATGGCAACTGAGCGTGGGTTTGGGGTTAGGCATTCGTACCAACTTAGTGGTAGATGGCGAAGATACACCGCTGGTGGTATTGCCAGAGCTGTCTTACTACGGCAAGCGATTCTTCCTAAATAATTTTGAGTTGGGTTACACCCTGTTTGAAAATGACCGTCATCAGCTAAACGCTTTGTTCACGCCCAGTTACGATCAAATGCTCTTTAGCCGTTGGGACCCATTGAATTTCACCGCAAATAGCGGCAATGCTGGAGGTATGCAACTGAGCTCGCCGCCGGTTCGCTCCTACCAGCTAGAGCTGGAGACGCCCAATAAAAATTTAGGGGGCCCAATAGAAGATGGCAACACGTCCCTCGGTGAGAGCACAAGCTCACCACCGATTGCGCCGGGGTTTATACCGGAATTTGATACCGGTAGGCTACCACAGCCCACCGAGGTGTTTACGGTTGTTGTCTCTGGCGGTGACTATATTGAACTCAACGGTACGGCCATTGCGATCGAAGAATTGAATGGCCGGTTAGAGGTACCCAGCAAGAACGGCAATATAACCCTAAGTGAGGTGGATGGTGGTGTTGAGATCAGTGGTTTGAGTCGGTTAGACCAAGTGGCTCTCATCTCATCGGAGCCCACGACAGAAAGCGCTGCTATTGCAAGCCAGGTCTCGTTGATTACAGCCGATGTTGATGCCTCATTGGTGGAGGTTACCCCACAGTTGCAAGAGCCTGAGCAGGCCTCGTCTGTTTCAATAGATACCGTAGCGAAACGGCGGGCCGCCGGCTTGATTGGCTTGGAGTATAGCTATTTAGCGGACCGGTTTAGTCTGCACTTTCAAGCGCTAAAAGATGCCACCAGCGTGCATGACGGCTCTGAGTTACGCATGGCACTGACCTTACCTTGGAGTGTGGGCAGCCATAACTTTGCTGTAACTGCGGGCGCTAATTGGCAAAGTCATCACGTATTGGATTATTACTACGGCATTGATCAACGAGATACGCAAAATACCAATAGCTGGTATCACATACGCCAGGCAGCGGTTACTCCGTTGATCCGCTTTGACTGGCAAAAAACGCTCAACAAGCATTGGTCTTTGCGGGCATTTATAAAAAACATTTCGGCTCCCAGTGAAGTAACGAACAGTCCATTAACGGATAAATCCAGCGCCTACTCCGGTTTTTTTGGGGGGGTTTACCATTTTTAACAAGGCTTTTAAGGTTGGAGTGTGGTTGGGGCTGGCAGGCGGCGCTGCGTCAGTATGCGCCGGGCAAATGCCTGCCATTGAGTTCTCGCTATCCCCTCGTATATGTGTGCTCACCAAGGCTGATGAGGCCTGTTATGATGAGCTAAAGGTACACTGGCAAGCCAAAGAGCAGTTAAGCATTTGTTTGTATCGCAGCGATTTTGAGAAACCTTTAAATTGTTGGGTAGATGCCTCCAGTGGTTCTTATCGCTTTGTGCTATCTACTACAGAGAACGTAAACTTTCACCTGCGCGAAATAAACCGTGGGGTAGAAGTAAGCGAGGCCTTTGAGGTGATACACGATAATAAGCAATACCGGCGTCAACGGCGTAACCCATGGAGCTTCTTTTGAGTCATCGAATCTTACTGGCTGAAGACGACGAGCGCTTAGCTCAACTGGTAAAAGATTACCTGTTAAGTATTGGTGGGTATGATGTCAACATTGAAACCAATGGCAATAAAGTGGCGCGCCAAATTCAAACCTATTGCCCAGATTTACTCATTTTGGACGTGGGTTTGCCAAACAAAGATGGGTTGACCATTTGTAAAGAGGTGCGTGCGGATTTTAAAGGCCCCATATTAATTCTTACGGCCAGAAACTCTGATGCTGATCAAATCAAGGGGTTAGAGTACGGTGCTGATGACTATGTCATTAAACCAGCAGAGCCACCAGTTTTATTGGCCCGCATTAAGGCATTACTGCGCCGGTATCACGCTGAGGGTGATAATGAGCTTGAGGTGTTAACCTTTGGCAGGCTAACTATTCATGCGTCTTCACGTACCCTAACTCTTGGTGATGCCCCGGTTACCCTATCGAGCCACGAGTTTGATTTACTGTTGGCTTTAGCGCGCCAAGCAGGGCAGGTGTTAAGCCGCGAGTTTTTATTCAGCTCTATTTACGCACGCCCATACGATGGTCTTGATCGTACGATTGATGTACGGGTTTCTCAGCTGCGTAAAAAAGTGGGTGATGGCTCTGAGACACCGTTTAAAATTAAAACGGTGTGGGGCCGCGGTTATTTATTTGTGCCAGACGCATGGTGATTGGGTGTATCGCGCGTTTATATCCCTTTATATTTTAATTGTTGCTTCAGTGGTGGTAACTGGCATAGGGCTTAACGCGCTGTGGGGTTGGTTTGCACCGGATGAAGCGTTAACGCAGTCGGATAAAGACCTTTTGGCTGTCATAGAGCAGTCGTTCCAGCCAAATGATCACGGTCCTGCGGTATCGTTAGATGCCCGTATTTCCACTTATCAACTGAAAGATTTTGCTTCTACCCAGTGGGAAGCTCAACTGCGCTCTGGGGCTCCGGTGATTGTGCACACCCAAGAAGGAGAGCGCCAACTCTATCAGCGTTTAGGGCAGGGGCAGTCGGTAGTCAAAATTAGCCAGCCCGCTGAGGTTAAACACCGCACCACCATTCGTACCCTGTTGGTGGTGGTATTTTATGGCGCCATTGCTGTGGTGGTGTTCTTTTGGGTTTGGCCGTTGTCGAGAGATTTACGCCAATTAGAGTCGCAAACGCGCTTGATTGGGCAAGATCATTTAGAGCACCCGGTACAAA
>CAYZQH010000062.1:0-13959 GCA_964480055.1 uncultured Cellvibrionaceae bacterium | reverse complement strand
CAGCCCATGTACAAAACGAACGGTGCTTTTACATCCAATTGCCAACCTTGTTAGGGACCTATCGGCTGTATGTATAAACGTGATGCCCAATTTCCACTTCAGGTATATCGTTAATAGTTTGGTTTATCGGGCCACAATCGTTATAGTTTTTTTGGTTCCATCAAATCCACTCTCGCACTTTATCTTCATCAAAGGGTGACGGGTAGTATCCCATGGTTTCTTTATCAAAGAAGATTTTATATAGAGAATCAAAATCTTCTTTGATCATATTCCGAGCACCTCAAAAAACAGTCATTTTTGTTTGAGTACAAGAAAGTACCGCCCGAAGAACCACAGTTTACGCGAAGTAAATCACTTCGTCTCAATGATCACGTATACCTAACAGCGCCGTAAAATCCGGGAAGCAACCACCATATACCCAGACATAAAAAAAGCGGCATAAAAGCCGCTTTTTTTATCCGGTAAATCTATGACTAGATTTTGCCGTATCCTGCATACCTTTTAACAATTGCAGGTACATCAGCTGCGTGATCCAAAGTTACAGACCTAGCACCTTTGGCGCTACAATTATTTCCATTTAGATCGCCATTCTTCCAGTTAGTAGGCACCTTATGAGCTTTGCCATTTTCTGGCGTACGGGTATAAGTACCACCATTCCAGATATTACCACTTGCTGCCCAGCACCCTGGAGTTTTTGAATCTGTGGACGCAATCAGTGGGTTATCCGAATCTTTAAAGTAATTATTTTGAACAAGAACTTTTGCATTGGCACGTGAATTTATGAAGTGGTACTGATTAACATCTATGTTCTTTTCCCAGTAGTTATTAAACGAATGGGCAACGGCGCCTCTCAGCAGCGGCGTTCTCTGAGTAATGTTTTCATAAAAATTATGGTGGAAAACAATGTTATTGTTTTTATCGCTATCGTTATACCCAACCAAACCACCACGGCTTGAGTTATGGAAATGATTATAAGACACCGTTACGTTATTGGTGTTTTTCTTCATATCCACAAGTGAGTCGAACCCACCGCTTTCACCACCTTGCTTGTTCGAGTTTAAACCGTAGGTAGACAAAGAATTGTGATCAATCCAAATATCCTTAACATCGCTTTCCATACCGATCGTATCGCCACCATTGGACGTGTTTCCGCCAGACTTTCTAACATTATAAATGTATAAATTACGAATGATAATATTAGAAGCGTCGCGGATATGAACGCCAACACCATTCAAAACACCGCTTCTACCAACACCTTCGATGGTTATATTTGAAGTACCCTTCAACTCAACAATGCCCGCAGCTGACTTACAGCTCTTGCCTGAAGTGCCTTTCTTGGTGTTGCCGTAGGTAATAGTTCCAGCAACTTTAACAGTCATCGGCGTACTCACCGAAGACCGGCCGCATATGGCGTTATTTAGTTCCGTTCCGCTTCTGACGGTTACGGTCTTTCCACCTTTACCACCGGTAGGCTGACTACCAAAGCCCACCCACTTAGTGTGGCTCATTTTTGGGTTACTGGTACCAGAACCACTACCACTAGTGGAGCTACTAGAATTAGACGAGCTGCTAGAGCTTGAAGAGGAAGAACTGCTAGAACCGGCACACGTTTGAGGCGTTACACGCGGTCCAGCAAAAGAGATAGAGTCGATATTGGCTAAGCCGTCTCCACTAGCACCGTTTAAAGTGATTGTATTGGTGCCCTGTGATAAAACCACGTTGGCAGATGATGTTTGCCAGTTGGTCCACCCACCGGTGTCGGGTAAACCAATTTGCGCAATGGCGTTGCCATTACTGTTAACAGAAAAGCTACCGCCACGATCTGAACCACCGCCATTAGCATAACGGATGGTCACGCTATACGTATTAGATTCTGGTGCGCTCACCTTCCACGAAATACTTTGGCCGTTCGAATTGGGCGTATTCACAAATCCCGCGCCATTAAAGCCGCTGTTGTCGGACTCAACAGCATTTGCAGAGTTGGCGCAATAGCCTGTGGTTTGCTCTTCAATGGTCACTGATGACGCAGGCGAACCACTGGATGAAGAAGAGCTACTGCTACTTGACGAAGAGCTGGAGCTGCTAGAAGAGCTGCTGCTTGATGAAGAACTAGAGCTGCTGCTTGACGAGGAGCTGGAACTTGGCTGCTGAGTTGGTGCTGGGCCGCCACAACCGACAAAAGTCGAAGCGACAAACGCAGCCAATAAAAAGGATTTGTTATTCATTATTGCACCTTGATCACGTAAGGGGTTTACTGATTTTTAATTGAAACTGGCCGTATTGTATTATTTTTACGACCCGGCGAACGTGATCAAATAGGCAGTATTGCAGTAACTGGCTCGCAAAAATCGCTCGAGCCTACCCCACCCAAGCCCGGGCATTACGGAAGATACGTAACCAGCCGCCATCCTCACCCCAATCAGCTGGGCACCATGAGTTAGTAACAGCCCTAAACACTCGCTCTGGGTGTGGCATCATGATGGTCGCTCTTCCATCGGCCGATGTTAAAGCTGTGATACCCCCAGGCGAGCCATTGGGATTGTGGGGGTAGGTTTCTGCGGTTTCAATGAAGTTATTCACAAAGCGCGCTGCAACAAGACCACTGGTATCACAAGAGGTAAACGCATCGGCATCTGCAAATTCTGCCCGCCCCTCGCCGTGTGCTATAGCCACGGGAAGGTGCGAACCTTCCATTCCCTTGAAGAATATCGACGGCGTTGCTTCGATTTTCAACAGGGAAACACGGGCCTCAAACTGCTCTGAAAGGTTTTTTACAAAATGCGGCCAATGTGCGGCCCCTGGGATCAGCACCTTCAGGTTTGACATCATTTGACAACCATTACACACGCCCAAGCTGAAGGTATCTTCGCGATTAAAAAATGCTTCAAACTGCTCGCGTGCTTTGGCATTAAACAAAATGGTTTTTGCCCACCCTTCGCCAGCTCCTAATACGTCACCGTAACTAAACCCTCCACAAGCAACCAGCCCTTTAAAAGCGCCTAAGTCCACACGCCCAGCCAGTACATCGCTCATGTGTACATCCACCGATGCAAACCCAGAGCGATCAAACGCTGCGGCCATCTCCATGTGACTGTTGACCCCTTGCTCTCGTAAGATGGCCATTTTCGGCCTGACGCCGGTGTTGATATAGGGTGCAGAAACGTCTTCGCTTGGGTTGTAGCTCAAGTTGGCACTTAAGCCTGGGTCATCAAGCTCGATGCTGGCATACTCTTGATCCGCGCATTGCGCGTTGTCTCTCATAGACTGAATGGAATAACTGGTTTTAGACCACAGCTTTTGCATTTTGGCGCGTGTGGTTTCAATCAATATCTTGGCTTCAGCGCGAATAGTCACGGTCTCTTCTATAGTTGCCGACCCGAGCATAGTCACCAAGCCATCAAAGCCACTGCCAGACAAAACTTGTTGAAGTTTGGCCAGCTCTGAGCCTCGCACCTGTACTACAGCGCCAAGCTCTTCGTTAAAAAGCGCTGCTGTAGCGTTGCCGCTTAAAGGTGCAATATCAATATTCAGCCCACAACGCCCAGCAAATGCCATCTCTACCAGGGTGGTCCACAGTCCACCGTCACTTCGGTCGTGGTAGGCCAACAGCAAGTTTTGCTCTATGGCCGCTTGCACCCCATCAAAAAACCCTTTGAGCGTAGTGGCACTGTCCACATCTGGCACCGTCTGCCCCATTTGCCCCAACGATTGCGCCAGTATAGAGCCGCCCATGCGTTGCTGCCCCTTGGCAATATCCAGCAACACCAATACAGTATCTGGCTCGTTCACATCCAGCTGTGGCGTCAGAGTTTTTCGCACATCTAAAACGGGTGCAAAGGCGGTTATTACCAAACTCAACGGCGACGTCACCGCCTTATCTTGCCCACGATCTTGCCAGGCTGTTTTCATGGACATGGAATCCTTGCCCACGGGAATGGTAATGCCCAATGCGGGGCAAAGCTCCATCCCCACAGCCTCCACAGCTCTAAATAGCTTTTCGTCTTCCCCCGGATGGCCCGCAGCGCACATCCAGTTGGCTGATAACTTTACATCCCGTAACTGAGCAATTCGCGAAGCGGCAATATTGGTTAACGACTCACCAATGGCCATTCGCCCAGAAGCAGGGGCATTGATCAGCGCCAAAGGCGTTCTCTCGCCCATGCTCATGGCCTCGCCGCTATAAGCGTCATATGCAGAGGTTGTGACCGCGCAATCAGCCACCGGCACCTGCCAAGGGCCCACCATTTGATCGCGTACCACTTGCCCTGTCACCGAGCGGTCGCCAATGGTGATTAAAAACTGTTTGCTGGCAACAGCGGGGTGCTGTATCACTCGCACTGCTAGTTCGCTAACCGAAAACCCGGCCACATCCAATGCCGTTGAGGCAATCTCTTGTCGCACGGCGGACCGATGCATTTTGGGTGGTTTGCCAAACAAAACCGCCATTGGCAAATCCACAGGGTTTACTTCAAACTGGCGGTCGCTTACCGTCAATACCTTATCTTCTGTGGCAGTACCCACAATTGCGTAGGGGCAGCGCTCGCGTGCGCAAATGGCCTTAAAAACCTCTATTTCAGACGGCGCTACCGCCATAACATAGCGCTCTTGCGACTCATTGCACCATATCTCAACCGGCGCCATGCCTGGTTCATCGTTGGGCACATCACGCAATTCAAATCGTCCGCCACAGCCACCATCTTTAACCAGCTCTGGGAAGGCATTGGATAAACCACCAGCACCCACATCATGAATAAAGGCAATGGGGTTATTTGCACCCAACCCCCAACAGCGGTCTATTACCTCCTGACAGCGGCGTTCCATTTCAGGGTTTTGGCGTTGCACGGAAGCAAAATCTAAATTCTCGCTAGAAGACCCAGAAGCCATCGACGAAGCAGCGCCCCCTCCTAAACCAATCAACATGGCAGGGCCGCCCAGCACCACCAATAGTGAACCTGGCGCAAATTCGGTTTGCTCTATGTGCTCCTGTTTGATATTGCCGTAGCCACCGGCCAGCATAATGGGCTTGTGGTAGCCACGACGCTCACCGGCCACATCTTGCTCAAAGGTACGAAAATACCCACAAATATTGGGGCGACCAAACTCATTATTAAAGGCGGCAGCACCGATAGGCCCTTCAATCATGATATCCAACGCCGAGACAATACGGCCTGGCTTGCCGTAGTCTTGCTCCCAAGGTTGCTCGTACCCTGGGATATTCAAATTCGACACAGTAAACCCAGCCAACCCGACTTTAGGCTTGGAGCCTTTACCAACCGCGCCTTCATCTCTAATTTCACCACCAGACCCAGTACCCGCACCCGGGAAAGGCGCAATGGCGGTGGGGTGATTGTGGGTTTCTACCTTCATCAATATGTGGATGGGCTCCTGATGGTATTGGTAAACGTTATCTTGAGCATTGGGGTAAAATCGCCCAGCAACAGAGCCTGTAATAACCGAGGCATTATCCGCATAAGCCGACAACACATTATCACCGGCTTGCTCGTAGGTGTTTTTGATCATCTTAAATAAAGACACCGGCTGATCTTCACCGTCAATTGTCCAGCTGGCATTAAAAATTTTGTGCCGGCAATGCTCAGAGTTGGCCTGCGCAAACATCATCAATTCAACATCGGTGGGGTTACGCCCCAGTTGCTGAAAGTTATCCACCAAGTAATCTATTTCGTCTTCGGCCAGGGCCAAGCCAAGCTCCACATTGGCAACTTCAAGCGCAATACGCCCACCAGAGAGAATATCCACCACATGCAAAGGCTTAGGCTCTTGCTCAATAAAAAGCACTTCGGCTTCATCCAATGAATAAAACACAGCCTCCATCATACGGTCGTGTATTTCGGGCAGTATTGAGCCCTCATCAAAAGCGCCTTCGATATGGTAAGCAACACCTCTTTCTATACGCTTGACCTTGCCAAGGCCTGCATTATGGGCAATATCCGTGGCCTTGGAGGACCAAGGAGAGATAGTCCCTGGTCGCGGGGTGACTAACAACAACTTGCCATCAACTTGGATACGCTCCGCCTTTGGACCATAGGTCAACAATTGCGCCAAGCGCTCGGTTTCATGAGCATCCAATGCCCCTCTTAGATCTGCCAAGTGCACAAACTCGGCGTAGACATTGATTATCCCGGGCTGGAGGGCTTTAAGAGCTACAAGAAGTTTTTCTCGACGAAAGTCTGATAAAACGGGCGCACCAGGTAGGATCAACATCATTTAAAATTCTCAACAGGGTCGAAACGGCGGGTGAAATACACCCCTCATCGCTAAATTAAAACTAACACGACAAAGGCAGGGCGAACGGCCGCCCCAAATTTACGGGGCAGCATTGTACTCGAATTGCCCTTTGCATTCAGTATGTACTGAGCGTGCGACAAGTGGCATGCTGCAAGCGCGCTGTCAACGTTGGTGCCTTCTTGCACTCAAACCATCAAATCACCGTCAAACGTAACGCGTCTCGCCCCGTTAAAAGCTGTGCACCCACAAAGTGTCAAATAACGCACATATTGGCGGAAAAAATAGAATTGCATATCGCACCCGACGACAAAAAACAAGCTAGTCAACCCACCAGTTCTAGGCTAAAATTGTTTAAAATTTGAACAAAGTCTCAGTTTTTCTGCTGCAGGCGCGCTTTTAGCGCGGTCGTGATGGCGGTAAAAGCGCGCCTTTTTGTTAGGTCGGCATCGGCTACACAAAGGCACAGCTGGGTCTTCAATGGCTACGCCCTATGAATTACAGTTAGGCACTTACATAGCCCTTAAAACGCCAAAGAACCACCAGGAAGCCCACGCCAAATGAGCTGGAGCAAAGCCCTAAAACACTGCTGGAGTTGTGTAAAACGCTTGAGTAAGCAAGCCTTATTGGCTGCACTTATAGCGGGCTTTGTGGCGCCCCTAACTTCTAGCCGGCTGCCAACGATAATCGAACAAATTCAGTCTTCTGGCGAGTTGGTCGTCATCTCCCGAAACGGGCCTACCACCTATTATGAGGGCGCCAGCGGTTATACCGGCTTTGAATACACTTTGGCGCGGTCATTTGCCAAACACATTGGTGTAAACCTTGTGGTAAAAGAGGTGGAAGACTTAGGGCAAATGCTAGACCAAGTCGGGCAAACGGGTCACTTCGCCGCTGCAGGTCTTACTGTCACTCATAAGCGCGAACAAAAAGTAACCTTTGCTGAACCCTACTTAGCAGTCACTCAATCGTTACTCTATAACCCTACCCACCCAAGGCCAAAGAGTGTGGCTGACCTCGTGGGCAAGCACATAGTTGTTATCGGCAACAGCTCTCACTCCGAGCGGCTGCGCGAGCTACAAAAGACACTCCCCGACTTGACCTGGGAAGAGCGTAACGACCTAGAAATGCTGGATCTAATGGAGATGGTCCACAACGAAAAAATTGATTATACCGTGCTGGATTCCAACGCCTACGATCTTAACCGGCCGCTCTACCCTAAAGCAAAAGTCGCCTTTGATATTAGCGAACCACAAAACTTGGCGTGGGCCTTCCCCATTAGCGACGACAAAAGCTTAATTCACGCTGCCAACAACTTCCTCACTCAATATAAGGCCAGCGGCGCCTTAGTAGAGTTGAAATATACCGTATACGGTCACCTAGGAGAGATGAATTATAGCGATGCCTTAGTGTTTGCCAAGCGCATTAGCTCTCGTCTACCAAAATGGCGCCCGCTTCTAGAAGAGGCCGCAACCGAGGTAGACCTGCAATGGCAGGTGCTGGCGGCACTGAGCTATCAGGAGTCCCACTGGAACCCTAAGGCCAAATCCCCCACCGGCGTGCGCGGCTTTATGATGCTTACGCGCTCCACCGCTAAAGAGATGAAAGTTAAAAACCGCCTTAACGCTGAGCAAAGCATATTTGGCGGCGCGCGCTACTACCGCAAGCTCCTGAATCGCATGCCTGAAACCATTACCGGACCAGACAGAATGTGGCTTGCGATGGCAGCTTACAATGCTGGGTACGGGCACGTAGAAGATGCTCGCGTCATTACACAACAACACGGGGGCAACCCCAACAAGTGGAGTGATGTCAAAGAGTATCTACCACTACTGACCAAACGCCAATACTACAAGTACACCAAACACGGCTACGCCCGTGGGCACGAGGCCGTGGATTACGTTCAAAACATTCGTAACTACTACACCGTTTTAGCTTGGAATGAAGTAGAAAAAGAGCGCCTAACCCAGTTGGCCATGTCTGAGCCAAAAGCACAAAGCTCGGAATTCAATAGCTTGATTAGCGAGCTTATTGCCAACGAATCATTTACAGCATCCCCGCTTTAACCCCCTTTTCTTGATCCTCTATTTGCACTTCACTTTTGCACCCTAAATCCATTGCGCCTAAGTCATTTACGCCTAGCTTTAAAAAACGCTTGAATCAGCGCCCTGGCCTCACCTTCGAGCACCCCTGCCGTCACCGCCACGGTATGATTCCAATAGGGCTGACTCAGTAATTGTAACTGGCTTTGTATACACCCAGATTTTGGCTCTGCAGCGCCAAAGACCAACCTCTGGATCCTACTGTGCATCAGTGCACCAGCACACATAGTACATGGCTCAATAGATACATAGAGCGTGGCGCCGGGTAAGCGGTAATTCCCCACTTGTAAGCTGGCGGCACGCAAGGCAACTACCTCCGCATGAGCCGTTGGATCGCACTGGGTGATCGGCTGATTCTGGCCTTCACCAATAATTTTGCCATCTAAAACTACCACGGCGCCTACCGGGACCTCCCCCGCTTGCCCGGCCTCTTGCGCCAAGTCCAAGGCTCGGCGCATAAAGCTTTCATCTTCAGCTTGCGGCATGATCTGTCCTTTTGTCATTCTCAGGGCCAAGTTTTTTTAGCATAAATGCTGATAGCTCCGTCACTGCTTGCCACCGCTCTGACTCGCTTGGCCTATATACGTAAACCGCTGTTCACCGGTGGCGGCCTGATCTACAAAAATAGACAAAGGTCGAACCCAAAGCTCACCATTTTTGTACAAGCATTTATACACCGCCATGAGCTCTTCGGTCTCTGTATGGCGGGCTACGCCAATCAGCTCATATTCCCCGCCCTTGTAATGGCGATAACACCCCAGTTTTAAAGTAGGGGGCTGGTCATGGTCTAGATTACGGGTGTCATCGTTTGCATTTTTCATCAGAGCTTGCTCGTTACTTACGGAGAACTATGTGCTGCACGCAATAGTGCCATAAAAAGCATTTTTTTGAGTTGGAGTTGACCCTGAGCGCTTATCGATTGCTCAATCAACTGGTATCATGCCCGACCTTTCTTTCATGGAGTCGAGGCTTCCTCAATGCTAGACAAAAACAGCATCTCTCAGCTGTCGCAACTTAAGCAAGATATTGTTTCCAGTAAAGACTTGGCCGAAGGCACTGTGATTGGCTCTAGTGGGCGCTATGGTTTTGTCAAGCTTACAGACGGTCGCACAGCGTTTTTAAACCCTGAGAAGATGAACCACGTTTTACCGGGCGACCGCATAAAAATCAACGTGGTTAAAAACTCCAAAGACCAGCTTGAAGCCGAATTTGAAACATTAATTGAAGCTCCACTCGGTAAATTTGTTGGTCAATACAAAATAAAGGGCGGCGCACACTTTGTGGTGCCCACCGACGGCAACATCACGCGCTGGATATTTCTGCCGCCTCAAAGCAGAATCAAATGCAAAGCCGATGACTATGTATTAGCAGAGCTAACACGCCACCCTTACGAAGATGGTAAAGCAGCAGCTAAGATACTTTCACATATTGGCCGCCAAGGTGACGCCTACTTGGCGCATAACTTAACCATCGCCAAGTTCGGCTTATCCCGCTTTTGGTCTAAGGACGCACTTGCGCAAGCCAATGAATGTGCAAAGGCTACCCGTGAACATACCGCCAAAGACTTAACACACATCCCGTTTGTCACTATCGACTCTGTATCCACCCGCGATATGGACGATGCACTTTTTGTTGAGCCCCACGAAAGCGACGGCTGGAACCTATGGGTCGCCATCGCCGACCCTGCAAGCTTTATCAACCCCGGCAGTTTTATCGCCAAGAGCGCCCGATATTTTGGTCAAACCGCCTATTTACCCGGTCGTGTTTTGCCTATGCTGCCAGAGGGGCTTGCCACAGACGCCTTCTCGTTAACAGAAAAAACCAAAAAACCCGCGCTGGTATGCCGTATTCATGTAAAAAGCGACGGTACGCTGGGTGATTTTGAATTTACCCACGCAATCGTTGAATCCAAACATAAACTGTCTTATCAAAGTGTTGGGGCGTTTTTAGACGGTGACGACCAAGCCATTAGCGAATGCAGTGATGCCATTGCCGCTCAGTTAAAAACCTTGTACGAACTTGGCTGCACTCGCAACACCTACCGCGCCACCAACCACTTACTGTTTGATGGTCAGCCCGATTACGACTGGGCACTTTCTAATAACGGCTTCATTGAAACTATCACAATACGCCAACGCACCAAAGCCCACCGAATAGTTGAAGAGGCCATGGTGGCCACCAACCAATGTGCCGGAGAATTTTTAGCACAAAACAATACCGGGGTGTTTTCTACACAAATTGGTTTTCGGCCCGAGCGCATTGGTGAAGTGCGGGCGTTACTGCGTGAAGAGCTTAAAAACGAGGAGCTTCTCTCAAACATTGAGCACCTTGAAGGCTTTTTGAAAGTCATTCACCTAGTCAAAAACTCAGAAGAACATGCAGCCTTGCTCGCCCCGCTTCGAAGATTACTTGCGCCAGTAATTTTGAGCACCGAAGCGCTCCCACATATGAGCATGGGCGTAAAGCACTACGCCCCCATCACCTCCCCCATTCGCCGCTATGCTGACGTTTGCAACCATTGGTTTATTAAGAGCTTGCTTACCCAGCAAAAACCACAAAATTTGCCAGCAAAATTAATAGAGCAGTTAATTCAAGCTTTGGATAATGGCCGCCAAGCCAATCGAGAATTAGAGCAAACCTTAGTTTGTGAGTATTTGAGCCGCAATATAGGGCTTGAAGGGGAAGGTGTTATTCGCATCGTTACCCAGCAAGGTTTTGGTGTAAAGCTCACTCAAACGGGCCTAGAAGGATTTATCCAGATTCCAAAATCCACCGCTAAAACCTATGACGCAAAACGTATGACCCTCACCGTGGGCGAAACAACTTTTACGTTGGATAGCAAGGTAGACGTTAAGGTAGCAGGGGTAGACCAAGAAAAACGCAGGGTAAAGATGGAGCTTACAGACCAAACTCTATTGGCTCCGCCCAAAGAAAAAGAAGAGGCAGCCTCTCAAGAATAAGGGGCACAACTGTGGTACCAAACGGCAGTGTATAGCTGTAAGCCTACTCCTTTAACTCCACGCGCTCTAAACGGATCGTTACCCGGCGGTTTTTAGAGCGCCCAACCACGGTTTGGTTGCCCGCAACAGGGTAGCGTTCCCCATGCCATCTGCTGGTAATGTACGCCTCTGGCACCCCTTTATTGACCAAATAACGGGTTACCTCTCCTGCTCTCTTCTCGGCCAACGCGATATTGTCATCGCGCGCGCCCACGCTGTCGGTGTGCCCATCAATAAAAAACTCTTTTACCGAGGGGTCGGCCTTCACATACACAGCAATTTGATCCAGCTTGCGCAGCTCTGCGCTTCGAATATCCTCGTATTGGTTTGAGCCAAAATACACAGAGGTACGGCGAATTTGATCAAAATTCACCGGCAATAAGCCATCTAAGCAAGAAAGGTATTGCCTATATGCAGCCCTAAACCCCACAGTAGTAATGGCAAGCTCCGTAGACTGCTCAGCGCCGTACCAAGGCCGCCGAGTGAAAACCAACTCCAGGCCATTTAATAATTCAGACAACATGCGCTCTGTATGATTAGACGCCAGCTTAATGGGCGTTAACCCCTGCTTTACACGAACATACCCCAGGTCAATATGATGCGAGGCTTCCTTCCACACCGGCGCCCTAGCAGCTAAAGATGCCTCGCCGGATTTTAAGCGGCTAGAATCAGAGGCGAGGTAAAACTGTGACCGCTCTCCTGCGCGAGTTTTAAATACCGCATCCCCATAAAAAGGGATTTGGTGGGTCAACGAGCACTCAAACACAGAACTATCTGACCGCCACCCGTCATCGTCAATAAAACGTGTAAAAGAAGTAGGCCAAGCGTTCGCGACCGACCCTAAAGCCATGACCACCAAAGCCCAACGCAACCAACACCGCAATCGTCTTAACATCTTATTACTCGTAAACCCTATGCCACAATTGTGCTTACAGCCACTGCCCCGCACAAGGTTCGGGTTTGGAGGCCTATTTACCAGTTATCGGCAGCCGCTCGCTGTGCTTTAGCAGGCATTTGAGTTAGCATGCGCTTGGATCGAAAACAACCTACAGTAGCCTCCAAAGAATGAGCCAAACCCTTACTTTGATACAGCCAGACGACTGGCACATCCACCTACGAGACCAAGAGGCTCTGCAACTGACCGTTGCCGACGCCAGTAAACAGTTTGCACGAGCCATTGTGATGCCCAACTTGGTACCACCGGTTACAAAAGCCGAACACGCCATTGCTTATAAAGAACGCATCCTGGCCGCTACGCCAAAAGCACAAAACTTCACCCCACTAATGGTGCTGTACCTTACGGAGCAAACCACTGTAGAGGATATTCGTCAGGCAAAGGTCGCGGGCATTATTGGCTGTAAACTATACCCGGCCGGCGCCACCACCAACTCAGCTTCGGGCGTGCGCGATGTAGAGAGTATTTACCCAGTGCTTGAAGCCATGGAAGACTGCGGCCTTGTATTGCAAGTTCATGGAGAAGTTACCGATAGCAGCATTGATATTTTTGACCGTGAAGCCGTATTCATTGAAAGAACACTCACTCCATTGGTTGAGCGCTTTCCTAACCTTAAGATTGTGCTAGAGCACATTACCACCCAAAACGCAGCCGAGTTTGTAACTCACGCACCAGATAACGTCGGGGCTACCATCACTGCACATCACCTACTCTACAATCGCAATCACATGCTTGTTGGCGGCATTCGTCCCCACTTATATTGCCTGCCAATACTTAAGCGTAATGTTCATCAGCAGGCTCTAATACAGGCCGCCACCAGCGGTAACCCCAAATTCTTTTTAGGTACCGATTCAGCACCACACACTAAAGAGCGCAAAGAGGCTGCCTGCGGGTGCGCCGGCGCATATACTGCACACGCGGCCATTGAGCTGTATGCGCAGGCATTTGAAGGCGCCAGCGCCCTGGATAAACTCGAGGGCTTTGCCAGTATATATGGGCCAAACTTTTATGATTTGCCCATTAACAGCCAAACCATAACCTTGAACAAACACCCTTGGCAGGTACCCGGCTCCTATTCATATGCAGGAGCAACGCTCACACCACTTTGCGCCAATGAAACGCTTCAATGGAAGCTAACACCCACTCAAGAGTAACCCCCGAAAACGGCTAAGCCTTAAGGATTTGTGTGACCGTCATAAGCAAAAAAGCTCGAACCCCCTTAGCAGAACGCTTTCGTGGCTTTATGCCAGTGATAGTAGATGTGGAAACTGGCGGGTTTAACGCAAAAACAGACGCGCTATTAGAACTTGCCGCTTCCACAGTGGATATGGACGATGAGGGCACACTCTTTGTGGCAGAAACGCACGCATTCCACATTGCTCCATTTGCAGGTGCCAATATAGAGCAGTCGGCCCTAGATTTTACAGGCATCGATGTGGACGACCCAGACCGTAACGCCATTGACGAAGCTGACGCACTCAAAGACCTATTTACAGCCATTCGCAAAAAAGTGAAGGAATACGAGTGCAACCGCGCTGTCATTGTGGGCCACAATGCACATTTCGACCTAGGGTTTTTAAATGCGGCCGTGGCGCGATGTGATATCAAACGCAATCCCTTTCACCCGTTTTCTTGTTTTGATACGGCCACTTTAGCGGGG
>CAYZQH010000061.1:0-14476 GCA_964480055.1 uncultured Cellvibrionaceae bacterium | reverse complement strand
TCCAACGAGAAAGCAACACTCTACGGCTTACTGGGTTATACGAGCGTGCAGATTGAACACACAGGCAGCACACGCCCGGTCACTGCGAACGTGGTCGAAGACGATGAGCTAACCCCTTTCGTAGCAGGCGCAGTAACTCCCTTGGCTCCCACCTTTGACGATACTGAGGCTAACCTAAGCTACGGCGTTGGCGTAAGCTTTAACCTTTGGGAAAAGGCTGAGCTCACCGCAGAATGGCGTAAGCTGGTCAACGGAGACGAGTTTGACATGCGCGGCGGATCTATAGGCTTTTTGTATAAATTCTAACAATCTCACTAGATCAACGAAAAAAAGCCCAGCGCACGCTGGGCTTTTTAGTTTTTACCTCTCCACACTAAAAATGGCGGGCATCTCATCTAGCTACTCGCCAACAGCACGAAACACTCATACACTTAAAGGCCACCCACCCAAAGGGCTCCGTCAATGCCTATTCTTCCCCTTTTTAAGCAAGCGATTCTTGCCCTACTGGCACTCACAACCCTTTTAATGACCACTCAGGCCTTTGCTATGGATCACTGCGCGCCCCCATTCGACACTCTGCCGTTTAACACCCCTATTGAGCGCTTACACAGCAACAACAGTGAACCCCCATGCCAACACCTACAAAACAGCAAAGCCGTTTTGGTGGTCAATACCGCCAGCCATTGCGGCTTTACTAAACAATTTAAGGGGTTAGAAGCACTGTACAAAAAATACCAAAATCAGGGCTTGACCATTTTGGGGTTCCCCTCGAACAGTTTTTTTCAAGAGGAGAAATCCGAAGAAGGCACAGCCAACATCTGCTTTAAGAACTTTGGGGTTACCTTCCCCATGTTCACTCACGTCAAAGTACGCGGCAAAAATGCACACCCTATATTTGTGCACCTGGCTGAAAAATCCCAAAAGCCCAGCTGGAATTTCAACAAGTATCTAATGGTGGGCGATTCGGTCACACATTTTGGTAGCCGAGTAAAGCCGCTGGATTCGGATTTGGAAAAGGCCATTGCCCAAGCGCTAGAGACAAAATAAATAAGGGGCTGGAAGCGTTTTGGCGTCGGCTGCTTCGTCACTTGCCAAGAATCGGCCAGCCAAACAACCCGCCATCATTGCGCCTGATGGCTTCTGTTGGCGAACTTTTTTGCTCCATGCCTTCGTAGTAAGTAATACGGCCACTTTCAGCGCTTACGTAACAATTGATATAAAACTCCCCACTGTCATCCGAGCGCTTCACCATCATAGCTTTAAAGAAAATTTTAAATTGGTTTGCGGCATCATCCATGCGGCTAGAATGGTCATCCAACGTCAATTGCTCCAACTGACGTCCATAGGCTTTTTGTGAATGGGCACGACAAGAGATAACGGCATCTGTGAAGGTGGTGTTTTTGTAGCCGCCATCGCCATTGCCGGCCAGCTTGTTGAGCAACACATCAGAAAATAGCAAAGTGGTCACAACTGACAACGCCACAACCCCCACCGCCCCTATAACCACCAGGCGCTCTTGCCGTTTCTGTTGCGTGCTTTTTGTAATTTTTGCCACCGGGGCTGCCTTATCAAGTTGACTGCAGCCTGGCATGTGGGTAGACCTTATGGTCTGTATACACCCACGTTATTATGGCCGCTGTCGAGTAAGTGGTTGGCGTGCAACTGGCTCATTACCCCCTTTTCACAGTAGAGAAGGTAATGCCCACTGGCATCGAGCGAAGCAAGCGCCCCCTTTAAACTATAGAAAGGAATACACAAAACGTCTGCTCCAGGCACCTCTAACGGCCGCAAGGCCGCCTCGTTGGGGTGGCGAACATCAATCACTATGGCACCATTAACCGCCTCGGTCACTGGCGCAACACGGCGCTCGGCGGCCATATCTATGACTAAATCATCGATGGCTTGAACACGGGTTTGCGCCAACGCAGTGTCTAAAATTCCTTCGCTCATTTTGTCTTCTTCACGCAAAACCTTATCGCGCTTTAAGTGTGCCGACGGGCGTACCGATATCACACCGCAGTACTCAGGAATATTCGCGGCAAACTCTTCGGCACCAATAGCACGGCATCGCCCAATAATCTCCCCTTTGTCCATCATAGCCAAAGGACGCAAGACCAAAGCATTACACCCCTCATCAATAATGCGTAAATTGGTTAGGGTTTGACTCGAAACTTGCGCCACAGCCTCTCCGGTTACCAACGCCTTCGCCCCAGCACGCTCAGCAATTTGCTCCCCGGCTTTAAGCATCATGCGCTTCAATACCACCCCCATGGCAGATGGGTCCACATGCTGCAAAATATCAGTCACCACATCATCAAAAGGCACAGTAATAAATTTCACACGATGAGACGCACCAAATTTGGCCCAAAGGTAATAGGCTATCTCCTTCACGCCTAACTCGTGATCACGCCCACCCAGGTTAAAAAATAAATAATGGGTACGCAGCCCACGCTTAATGGCCAAATAGCTGGCCACAGTGGAGTCAAAGCCGCCAGAAATTAAAGACACCACATCCTCTTGCGAGCCAATAGGAAACCCGCCCAGCCCTTCGTACTTCTCATCCAGTATGTACAAAGTTTCATCACGCACCTCTAGGGCCACGGTGACATCTGGGTTGCTTAAATCCACCCCCTTGGCCTGCGTGTGCTGGTTTAAACCGCCACCCACATACCGCTCCACGTCAGTGGAAGTAAACTCGTGCTTCCCGTTGCGTTTAACCCTCACGCAAAAGGTCTTGCCTGCTAAGCGCTCGGCCCATGCTTTTTGCGTATGCTCATAAATGCTGTGCACATCGGTAAATTCATGCGCCTGCACGCGTGCCACATTGGCCACGCCAGGTACACTGCGCAACTTATCTAACGCTGATTGCGCAAGCGCCTGGGATTCTCCCGCTAACACCACTTCAATTTTATCCCAACTGGAAATCACCTTCGCGCCAGGTTGCAGGCGCTTCATCAATATACGAAGGTTTTCGGTCAACTGCCGATTCATGCGCTTGCGTACAGGGGGGCTTTTTATGGTGATCTCTGGAAATAACTTTAAAATAAATCTCATAACTTTCGCGGCGACAACGCACCATTATTAATCATTTAAATTTTGACCGCACTAAAACGCCCCACACCTTAAGTTCAACGTTAAGTTGCGTCCGCCTGTACAGACCTATCCACAGCGGTATTATGGCATATTCTTTGCGGTTTCCATTTTCTGTGCTGACCTAGTGCTTACATGTGGAAGCTTTTAGTTTGTGGTGCACTGCTCAGGTGCTTTATGTCTTTTGTTGGCATACGCAGCACAGCCTGACGACACAAAAGACTCTTAACCTCATCAAAGACAACGAAGTGAACTGGGTGAGATACGCTACAAAGATACAAAGGGCATGAGCAGCGGCGCACCCGCACCATTCCTGCATTGAGTTAAAACGACGCATTTTTTATGCCTGGTAAAAATGTTGGAAGGCCCTTCATCGCGGGCTGAAAGCACATTAACAAATCAGGCATGCGCGCATATTCAACCACGCCGCCACTTTAGCTCGTTTACTGCAGAGCCAACAGCCATGGTGCGTTCAATGTTGTTGAGCTAGCGACACTTGTGCCAAACCCTTGAGCGAATCACTACATCAGCGATGTACGCATCCAACAACCTCAGGTTAAAGGCTTTGTTAATCCGTTTGCCGGTAAGGTTTACGCAAGCCTCAGTGAAAACGCTGTTTCCATTGACGGCAGCATCACATATGTAAAAACCTTAACCGCCTTTTACTACGCTTCAGCCAATTCATATATTGCACTTAAGCGTGTGGAGATTCGCTCTGAATATCGGCAACTGACAAATAGAGCTCAACAACCTGAACGCAGCTAGCACCAAAAACGACCAATAAAAGCACCAAATAAGGCCGAAAAAGCCTGGATTTAGGTTGGAAACGTGCCAAAACCCCCTTCTACAGCAGAAAAGCACTAAAAGGCCACAATAAACGCAACAAAATAGCGCATAATAAGTTTGATCTCACAAAATATAGTAACGAATAGCCCGCCATTAGGTCAGTTGGCGACTCTTTAATACCTGGAAACGCGCTAAATACTGTGATTAAGGGTTGGGACCAACTATTTGGTTTGCTTCTTGCTAATGAGGTTTTACTGGATTAGGAACGAGCCCATGGTTGACCCACTTCACTTTAAGCAAATTCTAGACGGCTTGCTCACAGCCGTCTTGGTGCTGGACTCTAACTTAAACCTTTACACCATTAATAACTCCGCCGAAATGTTGCTGGGTGTCAGTAGCGAACAGGTCATTGGCAAACCCATTAGTCATTGCTTTGCCGACTTAGATGGCACCCCAAACAACTTTCAAAAAGCGCTTGACCAAAACCAGCATTTCACCATGCGACGCGCGCGCTGGCGCTTGCACAATCAATCTGTAATTACCGTGGATTACTCCGTTACACCCAATGCAGACATGGGCTCGGTGATTATTGAAATTCAACCGTTGGATCGCCTGTTACGCATCAGTCGAGAAGAGGCCATGATCTCTACTCAAGAGACATCGCGCACCTTAATTCGCTCGATGGCCCATGAAATCAAAAACCCTCTTGGCGGCATTCGCGGCTCTGCGCAACTTTTAGCGCGCGAGCTTAGCCTGCACGATAAAAACGAGTTTGAAGAGTACACCCGCATCATCATTGATGAAACAGACCGCCTAAGAAACCTAGTAGACCGCATGCTCGGGCCTCACAAAGCGCCAGAGCACAGGCCGACAAATGTCCACGAAGTGCTTGAACGCGTAATGTCTATTATTCGCGCCGAAACCAACCAAAGCATTACGCTGGTGCGTGATTACGACCCGAGCCTGCCAGAAATCCCTGGCGACAAAGAGCTTCTGATTCAAGCCGCTTTAAACATCGTGCGCAACGCAGTACAAGCCCTTTTGGAAAACAAGCAAAGCGAGGGCAAAATTATTTTTAAGACCCGGGCACAACGGCGCTACACCATCGGCCGCAAACAGCACCCTCTAGCCACACGTATCTCCATCATTGATAACGGCCCAGGCATTCTCCCTGAGTTAACCGAAGATATATTCCTGCCCATGATCACCGGGCGGGCAGAAGGCACGGGCCTTGGATTGGCCATTGCCCAAACCCTAATCAGTCAACATGGCGGTATTATTGAGTGCGAAAGCGTACCCGGTGATACCGAATTCTCTATTTACTTGCCATTGGATTAAAACACTGGATACCACTATGAAACCTAACCTCGTTTGGATCATTGATGACGACCGCTCCATTCGCTGGGTGTTGGAAAAGGCGCTACAACAATCGGGCATTGAAACAGACAGTTTTGAAACCGGCGATAAAGCCCTCGCAAATTTACCCTCAAGCCGCCCCGACGCCATCATTAGCGACGTACGCATGCCAGGCACAGACGGCCTAACCTTACTCTCTGCGGTGCATCGCGATCATCCAAGCTTGCCATGCATCATCATGACCGCACACTCAGATTTAGACAGCGCAGTCTCTGCCTACCAAGGTGGCGCCTTCGAATACCTACCCAAGCCTTTTGACGTAGATGAAGCGGTAGCCGTCACGCAGCGCGCCTTAGCTCATGCACACGAACAAAATACCGACGCGGTCATTAGCCAGCCAGAGATGAGCACAGAGATCATTGGCGAAGCACCTGCGATGCAAGAGGTGTTTCGCGCAATTGGCCGCCTTTCTCAGTCGAATATTACGGTGCTCATTAACGGCGAATCTGGCACTGGTAAAGAGCTAGTCGCCCACGCACTTCACCGCCATAGCCCACGTAAAGATGGGCCGTTCATTGCGCTGAATATGGCGGCCATCCCAAGAGATTTAATTGAATCTGAATTATTCGGCCATGAAAAGGGCGCGTTTACGGGTGCTGCTGCCCTACGCCAGGGGCGCTTTCAACAAGCCGACGGCGGCACCCTATTTTTAGATGAAATAGGCGATATGCCACCGGAGACACAAACGCGGTTGCTGCGTGTATTGGCCGACGGTGAATTTTACCGCGTAGGCGGCCATACCCCAATAAAAGTGGACGTACGCATAATTGCAGCCACCCACCAAAACCTAGAGCACCTGGTAGAAGAAAACCGTTTCAGAGAAGATTTATTTCACCGATTGAATGTTATTCGCGTTCACTTGCCAAAACTGGCCGATCGCCGCGAAGATATCCCCAAACTTGCACAGCACTTTTTTCATAAAGCGGCTTCTGAATTGAACGTAGAGCCAAAAACATTAACGTCAGAAGCCGAAACTTACCTTGCCAACCTGGCCTGGCCTGGCAATGTTCGTCAATTGGAAAACACCTGCCGTTGGATTACGGTTATGGCATCAGGCCGTGATGTTCACGTGCAAGATTTACCCCCAGAGTTAATGACCCGTAAAGACGATGATGCCCCTGCAGGCGACTGGGAAAAAGCGTTGCGACACTGGGCAGACCAGTGCCTAGCCAGCGGGCAGCAAGATATTTTGTCCCGCGCAGTCCCCACCTTCGAGCGTGCATTAATTGAAACCGCCCTTAAACACACCGCCGGGCGCAAACGCGATGCTGCCAATTTACTAGGCTGGGGCAGAAACACCTTAACCCGCAAATTAAAAGAACTGGGCATGTCTGATAAAGACGACCAAGATTAGCTTTTAGAATTTACGCTACAAAAAAATCCCCGGGCCATTTGGCTCGGGGATTTTTTACTTTTAATGCACGTCAATAATGATGGGGAAATTAGTTTGTAGTCACCCCTTCTTCTTTTTCCGCTTGTGCTTGCTGAGCTTCTTGTACCGCACGTGCGAATAATGCATCAAAATTTATAGGGGGTAAGGCTAACGCTGGGAAGCTGCCTTTTACCGCACAACTGTCTATGGCTTCACGTGCATAAGGGAATAAAATTTGGGGGCACATAGTATTGAGTATTTGCGCCAACTGGGGGCCTTCAACACCAGTAATGCCAAATAAGCCCGCCTGCTGAATTTCTACTAGAAAGACGGTTTTCTCTTCTATTTGCACATTAATAGTCAGCTTTAACACCACTTCAAATAGATTATCTTCTATTTTATTCACCGCGGTATTAATGTCTTGACCAATTTTAGGTTGCCAGGCTTTCTTAAATCCCTCCACCCCCATTGGAGACTCAAAAGATAAGTCCTTTAAATATACACGCTGCAAAGCAAATTGAACGCCTTGTGGCTGGCCTTGAGCATCGGCTTGAGGGGTTACTTCTTCAGTCATTTTTTTACCTTAAAATAGTAATTAAATTTGGTGCAAGAGCACCGTTATTATAAATTTACCTGGGCACACCGTTATATATTAATAAAGGCCGCCTCTAAAAATAGTGCTTTTTGTTTAAGAGCAAGGAAGTGCATTTTTAGACGTGCCCTAAATTTCAGTTATAGCAGATCTGACACTAGCAAAACACCAAGGCTAGGTAGCATCATCCGCCGCTAACAATGGCGCCAACTTACCAGCCCGGTGTAAACCTACCAATTCATCACAGCCACCTACATGAAACTCACCGATCCAAATTTGTGGTACCGTGCGGCGCCCACTCTTATTGAGCATAGTTTCAAGCGCACTATCGTCACCATCAATAGGTATTTCTTGATAGTGAGCGCCTAACTCGTCTAATAGGCGCTTAGCTCTTACGCAATACCCACACCACTGCCGCGTGTAAATAACCACTGCCATATTCAGACCATCTATTACTATGTTTTAACCAGAGGTAGATTCTGCCCGCTCCACTCCGTGATTCCACCTTGTAGGCGAACCACATCAAAGCCCAGGTCTCGCAAAATTTTGCCTGACGCTCCGGCATGCTGGCCCATTTTATCTACCACAATAATTTGTTTGGCTTTGTGATTTTCAAGCTCTGTGGCACGATCTTTTAACTTTGCGTAAGGTAAATTCAGTGCGTCAACTATGTGCCCTTTGCCAAATTCCGCGGATTCTCTCACATCGACTACCACGGCCGACTCGCTATTAAGCAGGCGAGTCGCTTCATGAAATGAAATAGTACGCCCGCCCTTGCGACTTTCGAGCACCAAAAACGCTGCCACCAATACGGCCAACACCGTGATTAACGGCCACTGCTGAATTACAAAGTCTACCCAAGTCACTAATTTTAACCCCTTACTTGCTAGATACTGCTTGCTGCTAGATACAGATATGATAGCTGCCATTAACACTATGGCGCCGCGCGAGGCGCGAGTATATCAAACCCCAGCGCCCCTTTCGTCACCACAGTTTTAGCCTTAGTGCGTACCAACGACGAGCTGTCACAAAACCAGGTATAATTGGCACAAATTCCGCGTTAAAAAAGCCGGCCAAGCACGCCACCACAATAGGTAATCTTCATGACAGCAGTAAAAAAAACGCCCGTCGCCCTTATCGTACTGGACGGGTTTGGCTTTTCCGACACAGAAACCCACAACGCCATTGCTAATGCCAATGCACCCACATGGCAAAGCTTGTGGCAAAACCACCCTAAAACGCTGATTGCCACTTCTGGCCTTGCCGTAGGCTTGCCTGAAGGCCAAATGGGCAATTCAGAAGTGGGGCACATGACCTTAGGTGCCGGGCGCGTGGTGTATCAAAACTTTACGCGTATCAACAAAGCCATAAGTGATGGCGACTTTTATGAAAATCCCACGTACGTGAAAGCCATTGACGCTGCCGTAAAGGCTGGAAAGGCGGTGCATATTATGGGCCTTCTCAGTGAGGGTGGTGTACATAGCCACGAGGACCATATTCTGGCCATACTCAAAATGGCTGCCGAGCGTGGCGCCACCAAACTCTATTTACATGCCATGCTCGACGGGCGTGACACCCCGCCACGCAGCGCAACAAGCTCTTTAGAAAAAACGCAAGCCGCATTAGACGAGCTAGGCAAAGGCCAAATAGCCTCCGTCATTGGCCGCTTTTACGCCTTAGACCGCGACAACCGCTGGGACAGAGTGCAAGCCGCTTACGACCTTTTCAGCCAAGGCAAATCTCAATTTACAGCAACCAATGCCGTCGAAGCACTCAACGCTGCGTACGAACGCGATGAAGACGACGAGTTTGTGAAGGCCACCGCCATCGTACCCAAGGGGCAGAGCCCGATAGCCATTGAAGACGGCGACAGCATGATCTTTATGAACTTTCGCCCAGACCGCGCCCGCCAAATCACTAACGCGTTTGTTACCGACTCATTCGACGGATTTGAGCGTGAGGTTTACCCAAAACTGGCTGATTTCGTAATGACTACAGAGTACGCAGCCAACATTCAAGCCAGCTGCGCATACCCACCAGAGGACATTAAAAACTCCTTTGGTGAAGTGGTTTCTGCAGCAGGTAAAACACAATTACGGATTGCCGAAACCGAGAAATACGCGCATGTCACCTTCTTTTTTAGCGGTGGTCAAGAGGCGCTGTATGAAGGAGAAGAGCGAATTTTAGTCCCCTCACCAAAAGTAGAAACTTACGATTTACAACCTGAAATGAGTGCCCCAGAGGTCACCGAAAAACTGGTTGAGGCCATTCAAAGCGGCAAATACGACACCATCATTTGCAACTACGCCAACTGCGACCAAGTGGGCCACACAGGAAATTACGACGCAGCCATTAAAGCCGTAGAAGCCGTAGACAGCTGCCTTGCAACCGTATTAAACGCCATTAAAGCCGCAGGCGGCGACGCCTTGATCACTGCCGACCACGGCAACGTGGAAGAAATGTATGACGAGGCCAGTGGGCAACCCCATACCCAGCACACTACCTTACCCGTACCCTTGGTTTATAGCGGCGCCAGAGACAACGTTAAGCTAAAATCTGGCGGCAGCTTGGCAGATATCGCCCCAAGCCTGTTGCAATTAATGGGCATGACGTCACCGAAAGAAATGAACGGCCAATCATTAGTTGAGCTATAACTTTATAGATATCTATGCCCAACATTGGGCGTATGTACTGGCTATGTGAATGCTTGCCAACCCCCAATTAGATACCTTGAGAAGAACCCACTCAACACAAGGTATCAGCGGGCAGTAGCCTAGCCTATCACTACATTTATTAACTGGGTTAGATTATGTTGTTATCTCGCTCCCCGATGTGGGCCAAGGCATTGGTGGTCAGTTTAATATTGATCTCCACCAATGGCTTTGCATCAACCGAACAAGAACGCCAAGCCCGCCTCAAAGCCCTAAAAGAAACCATCGAGCAAGTTAAAAAAGAACTGGATAACGTCAACACCAACCGCACCGACATATTAGACTCCTTGGAAGAGACAGAGTCTAAAATTGGCGAGCTCAATAAAAAAATGGAAGACTTAACAAAAGACTTAGAAGATAAGCAAACCCAGTTAATTCAACTCAAAAAAGACAAGGGGGCTCTCACCCTTGCAAAAAAGCAGCAAACCCAATCGGCTAGCGCACAGTTAAATACCGCTTACCGGTTGGGTCGCCAAAGCGGGCTCAAACTCATACTCAACCAAAAATCCCCGTCCAATATCGCGCGGAATGTGAAGTACTGGGAAACCCTCGTTAAGGCACGCAACAAAAAAATTCAAACCTTTGCTCACACACTTAAAAAGCTGGGCCAAATAGAACCGCAAATTGCGCGCGATGCCGCAGCAGTTGCCCGCAAACAAAAACACATTGCCGCCCAGCAGTCAGCGCTTAAAAAAGCTCAAGGCCAACGCAAGCAAACTCTGGTAATACTCAACACCCAACGCCAACAAAAAGGTGCCAAGCTGGAGTCATTAAATATTGACCAGCAACAGCTGCAATCATTGGTTGCTCAAGTGCAAACAGCCGCTGTGCATTTGCCGGCGGTGCCCTCTAGCAAGCTTCCCTTTAAAAAACTCAAAGGGAAACTCCCCTGGCCAACCCCTGGCAAACTCCTTCACACCTATGGTAGTGCACGCGTCAAGGGTAAAGTACGCTGGCAAGGTATGCTTATTGGCGCCAACGAGGGGGCTCCTGTCAGAGCCATTCACGGCGGAAGGGTGGTTTTTTCAGATTATTTGCGTGGTCACGGTCTACTGATTATTATCGACCATGGTGCTGGGTTTATGAGTCTGTACGCACACAATCAATCCCTATACACTCAACTGGGCGACTGGGTTGAAGGCGGCACGCACATTGCCTCAGTGGGCGTCAGTGGCGGCAAAAAAACCGCGAGCTTGTACTTTGAGTTACGCTACAAGGGTCAACCCACCAACCCTCACCGGTGGCTCAAACGCGCATAAGTGAATCAATTAAAGGTTAGGAGTTTGTATGGCCGCGGGCCGTTACCATCAATTTATATACGCGATATTAGTGACAGGCCTTATGACTCAACCGAGCCTGGCCGACACCAGCAACGATAAAACCACCGCCACACCGCTGGTACCACCACCGATTACCCAAAGTGTACTCCCGCTAGAAGATTTGCGCGTTTTTACCAAATCTTACGACCACATACGCAACGCCTACATAGAAGAAATAGACGATAAAACCCTGCTCGAATACGCCATTCGCGGCATGCTGAACGAGCTAGACCCACACTCATCCTATCTAGACGCGGACTCTTATAACGACCTTACAGTCCACACCACAGGCGAATTTGGCGGCCTGGGCATAGAAGTTGGTATGGAAAACGGCTTTGTAAAAGTGGTTAGCCCCATAGATGACACTCCGGCACATCGCGCCGGAATTGAGGCCGGTGATCTTATTGTAAAAATTGATGAAACAGCCATTAAGGGCTTAAGCCTAAACGAGGCGGTGGATCAAATGCGCGGCCCCAAAGGCAGCAAGGTGGTGCTCACCGTTGTGCGTGAAGGCACTGAACAACCCTTTGAAATAGCCGTCACACGCGACATTATAAAAGTCAAAAGCGTACGCGCAGAAATCATAGACGAGCATTACGGCTATGTACGCATTGCTCAGTTTCAATTAAATACAGGCCAAGAGCTTAAAGCCACCCTCAAGAAACTCAATGCTGCGACCCTAAAGGGCATAGTGTTAGACCTGCGCAACAACCCCGGTGGTATTTTGCAAGCCTCTGTGGATGTGGTTGACGCCTTTTTAGATGGCGGCAAGGTGGTCTACACCCAAGGGCGTATGCCACAAAGTAACGTTGAGTACCATGCTGAGGCCGGTGATATCTCCAACGGCACGCCCATAGTGGTATTGATCAACGAGGGCTCTGCCTCTGCCTCTGAAATTGTTGCCGGTGCGTTGCAAGATCATCGCCGCGCTTTAGTGCTAGGCACTAGAAGCTTTGGTAAGGGCTCGGTTCAGACGGTTATCCCCATCACCGAAGATAAAGCCGTAAAGATCACCACTGCTCGCTATTACACCCCCAACGGCCGCTCTATTCAGGCTGAAGGCATCGAGCCGGACTTAAATATCGAGCGGGTCCGTGTTACGGCCGTTCACAAGCGCTCGGGTATTACAGAAGCGCAACTGGCTAACCATTTAGATAACGACACTAAGCCTAACAAAAAGTCAGAACAGAAAAACGCTAAACCAAGTAAGAATGGCAGCGCAGAAGCACCGCACGAAGACCTGCAAAATAAAGACAACCAACTATTTGAAGCACTAAATTTTTTGAAGGGCTTACATATTTTACAAAGCTCTGCAGTCACAGCAAAAACCGAGCCTCAGGAAGCAAATAAGCAGTGAGGCTGGATCGCCTGCTAAAGCGCGGGTTGCTGCTTACATGCTGCTTGTTAATAGGTACCTTTACGCTTGGCCTTGGCGCACTTATAAATGGCGCCTCTGCGCCAACAGATCTCAAAGCCACTCTCGACAAGGCGCCTAGCCAATCTGTGGCTTTAACCGAAAACAGCACGGCCAGCCAACCGCACATTAAGCACACCCCCAATGTAACGTCACGCGCTCAAACCACCCAGCAAGCAGATCAGGCAACCGGCGTTCACCAGCAGGCTGCCAACACTGACCAGCTGCAGCTTAAGCATCTTCCTAAAATAGCCATTATCATTGACGATATTGGCCATCAATGGCAAAGCGGACAGCGCACGGCCAACCTGCATGGCCCAGTTACGCTGGCCATACTGCCCTTTAGCCCCTATGCGAAACAATTGGCCACGCTTGCTCACCAGTACAACAAAGAGGTGATGCTCCATGCCCCCATGGAGCCCAAGCACCATCATGCGTGGAGTGGTGGCCTTACTCACCAAATGACCGAGGTACAGGTACAGCAGTCATTAACGCAAATGCTCGCAGACGTACCCTACGTTAAGGGCGTGAACAATCATATGGGCAGCGCACTGACCAGCAACTTGCAAGCCATGCATTGGGTAATGCAAACCTTGGCAAACAACAATTTGTATTTTATTGACAGCCGCACCACAGCCCAAAGCAAAGCCTTAGAGGCGGCGAGGGCCAGCCATATCCCAGCCGCAAAACGCGATATTTTTTTAGATAACCTAAGAGAAGTAGAAGCCATTGAGCGGCAATTTTCATTGCTGATAAAAAGAGCCCACAGTACCGGCTCGGCCATTGGTATTGGCCACCCCTACCCCGAGACACTCAGCGTACTGGAGCAACAACTACAAAACCTGGGAGCATTCCAGGTGGAATTGGTCCCCGCATCCATGCTGACCCCCAAACATTTCACGCCACCTCTTGACGCCACAACAACCGCTTTGACGGCCAAAATGGGCCCGCAGAGCGAATCAAACCTATCCCTATAACTACGGCCATTTTAATAGGAAAGGTGTCTAAAAACCCATCAAAAAGCGATGCAAGTCACGTTTTGATGGGTTAATATTTGTTCCGTGCTTGTGCCATGGCTAGATTTGATTACATATCGTCGCGACGCAGCAGCATAGAGAGCCGTGCGGCTTTGCCCTTAGACTTTGCCAATTTTAACGCTTTGATAAGCCCTTAAAAGTTACAGGCGCCTTCGACATAATATTCGCAGACAGCAACCAAAGGTGATTGCCATGAACCGCACCGGAGAACAAGGCTCTACCCCAACAAGAAACTCAAGATTCTTAAAAAAAAATGGGTACTGGTACTACACCACACGTGAAGGTATGGAGGTGGGCCCTTTCGACACACAAAGCGAGGCAGAATCTGGCGTCAGTGCTTACATTGATTTTATCCTGCATGCAGAACCTTGTGTCATTCAAAAGCTAAGTTATTACCGCTGCGTCGCCTAGCTCGCTGTTATCCTTAACATCACCCATGGCGTTTAACGATGCCAGAATTAAAAATGTGCGCTTCTGGATGGGCGCCAGCCACCTCTATTAAGCACTTGCCAATCCTTACACCCACAAGCCCGCACCGTACTTGACTACCCCCACTAAAAAGCCCGCCTAACAGAAGGCCCCCTGCTTACCCCATAAATGTAATCGTTTTCACAGCACAATACGCGCTCCAAGCTGCGGGTTACTTATCAGTGAACACCGCAAAACATTGCCCTGCCCCATACACGCAGTTATTATGGCCTGACCAATTTGGGGCCTTTTGGGGAAAAGTGTCATACCA